>MKSH01000116.1:7754-7926 GCA_001898095.1 Solirubrobacterales bacterium 70-9
TGTTCAACGCGCTCAGCGCCGGGGTCCCGCCCAACTCCGGCAGCCTGCGACGCATCTCGGTGCGGCTGCGGGAGAACTGCGTGGTCGGCATCCCCGTCCACCCGACGAGCTGCTCGGTTGCGACGACGAACGTCGCCGACCGCGTCGCGAGCGCCGTCCAGCGACTGCTCGG
>MKSH01000117.1 GCA_001898095.1 Solirubrobacterales bacterium 70-9
TGCCGACGACGCTGAAGGAAATCTACGACGCCTCGAAGTCGCTGCAGTCGACCGTCGCCTCGCCCTATGTCGCCTACTGGGTGGAGGAATTCTGCGAGGGATACCTCCACACCTACCTGCTCAACGAGCAGATCACCGCCTTCGACGATGCCGGCCAGCCGGTGTTCGCCGACGACCCCAAGACCGTCGGGGTGTTCGAGTGGTGGCAGACGATGTACCAGGAAGGGCTCGCGCCCAAGTCGCTCTTGACCGACGATCCGGGCAAGCTCAGCAACGAGATGGCGCAGGGCAACGCCGCCTTCTACGTGCTGCACCACTACTTCCTGACCTCGATCCGCTCGCTCGAAGGCCCGCAATCGGCCAACGTCAAGTCGGCCGCCGCCGGCCCGTCGACGCTGCAGATCGGCGAAGTGCTGCAGATGGGCCAGTCCGACAGCGACGACGAGCGCCTCGCGACCTGGGAGCTGATGAAGTACTACGGCTGGAAGGACACGGACGGGAAGTTCAAGGTGTTCAACCAGTGGGCCAAGGCCGCCGGCCTCGCCGCTCCCTATGCCGGGTTCTTCACCGACCCCGAGGTGATCGCCTCGTTCCCCGACTATTACGATCTGGCGATGCTGTCCGACACGTTCGCCAGCAAGTCGAACGTCGTGCCGGCCCGCACCCTGCCCTGGTACCCGGATTTCCAGGCCAAGGTCGGCGACATCGTCCATGCGCTACTGCTCGGCCAGGCCACCCCGGCAAAGACCGTCGAAGATCTGACCGCTGCCGCCAAGGGCGCACAGGGCGGCCGGACGCTCTAGTCTCACCTCTCCCTTTGGGGGAGAGGTCGGCCCGAAGGGCCGGGTGAGGGGGCCTTTCCCAAGCTCAGTGTTTGCAGCAAGGCCCCCTCACCCTGACCCTCTCCCCCAAAAGGGAGAGGGGACGCTTGAGCCGAAGCTGCGGCTAGCCCGAACTCAACTGAATACCAAGCAACAGGACACGGGAGCCCATGGCGGGAGCAACTGACCTACTCGGACCGAAAGCCGATCGCGCATTCGGGCTGAAGCTCGTGGCCCCAGCCATGATCATCCTGATCGTGCTGCTGGCCCTGCCAACCCTGCTCACCGTGGTCTACAGCCTGCACGACGTGCCGGCGAGCGGCTCGAGCTTCGGGCCGTTCGTCGGCATCGAGAACTTCACCATCATCTTCTCCAGCCCGGTGTTCTGGCGCTCGGCGCAGGTGACGCTGACCTTCGCCATCGGCTTCGTGGTCCTGTCGACAGTGATCGGGCTGGCGATGGCGATGCTGCTCAATCAGCGCTTCATCGGCCGCGGCCTGGCGCGCGCCCTCCTGATCATTCCATGGGCAACGCCGTGGCTGGTCATCGGCATCCTGTGGAAATGGTTTGCCGATGGCAGCGTCGGCGGGCTCAACGCCGTGCTGATGATGCTGGGGTTGACCAGCGACTATCATCCGTTCCTCTCCGACCCGAACACCGCGCTGCCGATCACCGTGCTCGCCGCGGTATGGCGGCAGGCGAGCTTTGCCGGCATCCTGCTGCTCGC
>MKSH01000118.1 GCA_001898095.1 Solirubrobacterales bacterium 70-9
ATCGCCGCTGGAGAGGTGGAGCATCGCGACCCCGCCGAGCGCCGCCAGCACCCCGAGTGCGTTCCAGTAGGTGAGCGGGTAGCTCAGCCGCTGCGGTTTGATGTCGAGGGCGATCGGCCATACGTCGGGGGCGATGCGGGTGATCCAGGCAATCGCACAGACGATCAGGGCGGCGGCGGCGAAACCGCGCAGGCTCCATTCCAGCGCCCCGTCCCGTCCCCGCAACAGGCCGAAGAAGGCGAGCACCAGCGCGTAGAGCAGGGCGCGGTCGAACTCGATCACGGCCCGGCTCCAGGATTCCGACCAGGAGCCGGAGAGCAGGGTGAGGCCGGCGAAGGCGGCGATCCCGATCAACGCGCAGAGGAAGGCGGGCGGCGAGCTGGTCAGCGGTTCGTGCACGAGCATGATCCCGAGCACCAGCAGCACCGCCATGACCACGGTGGCGTAGGCGGTCGCACCGGGGAAGAACCCACCCGCGTTGAAGGCCAGATAGACGGTGAGGACCGCCAGGATCAGCCCGGCGACGGGCCCGGTCCAGCGATCACGGTCGTTGAAGAAAGCGCTCACAATCGGGGAACTATCGGCTGATTCGGCTCGCAACCCTTAGGGCCTGCAACGCCGAGCCCGTCAGAGCGCGAGAATAAAGAGATGAGCGATTTCCAAGACGACCGCTCGGCCTGGCTGCGCTGCTACCGCTGCTGGTCGCAGAACCTCGAGATCCAGATCCACTACGACGCGATCCGTCGCGTCGACCCGGAGACCGGCGCCCTCGCCGAAGGGGTCGACGAGGTCCAGGAATCGGTGGTCCAGTGCCTCGACTGCATGCACGACCAGCCCCACCTCACCTTCGAGGACGACCGCGTGGCGCCGATCGGCGAGCGCTGGCCGCGGATGGTCGCGGGCACCCCTTGGGTCGCCTCCTGCACGGTGCAGATCGACGCCGAGCGGGTCGAGAGCTGCTCCGGCCCGGAAGCCGCCGAGTTCCTCACCTACGGAGCCTTCGGCGACGCCGGGGTGCGGGAGTTCTTCACCCACGTCCGTTTCCACAAGCACGACGAAGACCAGATCGTCGTCCACCTGCTGGTCGAGCTCTACGCCCGTTCTGCCCAGGAGGCGACCGAGGTGCTGGAGGACGCTGCCGAGGGGACGCTGGAGATCACCTCGCTCGCCGAGGAGTCGCGGCCGCCGGCCCACGCCTCAGGCGAGGCACACTGAAGTCAGTTCGGCTCGCCGAACCTGAGAATTCATAAGTTTTCGGTATGGGGTCTCTGGACTAGGGTCCGGGAAAGGGCTCGCCAAACGTCCAAACCGGGCTCGGGGGTCTGTTTGAACTCGGTCGGCGGTCCGAAGGGTTGGCATGCCCGCCAACCGGATCTTCCGTACCCTCGCCGCCCTCGTCGTCGCCGCCTCCCTCATCGGTGCCGGCGCCTCCGCTTCTCTCGCCGCCGCCCCCCACGGGCTCGGCGCGAAGGAGAAGCCAGCGAAGAAGCGGAAGCGGAACGCGAAGTCGACCCGCAAAGCCGGTGCGAAGAGCTCGGGCGGCAACA
>MKSH01000119.1:0-212 GCA_001898095.1 Solirubrobacterales bacterium 70-9
CTCGAACGGGAACTGAAGAAGCTCTACACGAACCTGGTCGAAAGCACGAAGGCGACGATCTACGTCATGGAGTACCACCTCTCGGTGCCCTCGTCGGCCCTTCTCTACAGCTCGGTCCAGATCGCCGAGATGGCGAAGCTGATGAACGAAGCGATCGCCAAGGTCGTCGCCGAAGTGAACTCGCCGCGGCTGCAGGCGATCGAACCTCCCCA
>MKSH01000119.1:250-2448 GCA_001898095.1 Solirubrobacterales bacterium 70-9
CGACCGACGAATGTCACTACCTCGGTGAACTGGTCGACGGGCCGAGCGTCCAGTCGACCCCGAGCCAGGTCGCGCTGCGGATCACCAACCCGCTGACGTTCTGCGGCGGCCCGGTCTCGGGCGAACCGTGGGTGATCAGCGGCGACACCGGCATCCATCCGAGCGCCACCGGCTACGCCCAGATGGCCTCGAAGCTGCCGCCGCCCGCGCCGCAGGGCTGACCCGCCGGCGCCGCGACCTGGGAAGAGCGGGACCGGCTCGCCAGGGAGGCCCACGGCGAGTAACCGACCCCCTCCTGGTGCTGCTCCTTCCCAAATTGACTCGGTGGTCCTCAGCGGACCCGAGATCTCCCTGGGGCCATAATTGCTCAGAACGATTTGTTTCTAAACCTGGGAAGGACGAGAAGATGAAGATCGCGACGATCGGGAAGGGGACCATCGGCGGCGGCCTGGCGGATCTCTGGGAGCAGGCCGGACACGAGGTGACGCGGCTCGGGCACGAGGGCGGCGACGTCGCGGGCGCCGACGCGGTCCTGATCGCGGTCCCGGGCGGGGTGCTGGAGGAGGCGCTCGGCGCGGTGACCGGGCTCGAGGGCAAGACGGTCATCGACGCGACCAACCTCTACGGCGGCGCGCTGCCGCCCGGCGGCCACGCCTCCAACGCCGAGTACGTGAAGTCGGTGACCGGCGGGCCGACGGCGAAGGCCTGGAACATCAATTTCGGCGCCCTCTACGACCAGGTAGCCGCCGCCTCCACCCCGCCCGGCGACATCTGGTGCGGCGACGGGGAGGCGCGGGAGACGGTCGAGACGCTCCACCGCGACGCCGGCTTCGATCCGATCTGCGCCGGCCCACTGTCCAACGCCGCCGCCCAGGAGGCGATGCTCACCCTCGCCTTCGGCATCGCCAAAGAAGGTGGCATGGGTCAGTTCTTCTACCGCTTCGCCCCGCCCGCGGACTTCTAGAGGTCGATGGTCGAGCCGAGGGTCACGGTGCGGTCGGCGGGGAGGTGGAAGTAGTCGGCGGCGCTGACCGCGTTGCGGGAGAGGGCGACGTAGAGGCGCTTGCGCCAGAGTTTCATCCCGGGCCCGTCGGTGGGCCGCAGGGTCATCTGGGAGAGGATGTAGACGGCGTCCTCCTCGCGGGCGTCGCCCTCGAGCCCGCGGGTGCAGGCCAGGGCGAAGAGGCGGGGCACCTTGATCGCTTCCTGGAAGCCCACTTGGGCGGTCAGGTGGGAGATGCCGTCGTCCTCGTAGCCGAGGTTGTCGACCACCAACTGGTCCGCCTCGGCGACGTAGGGCGTGCGGGTGGTTTCGATCGAGATGATCACGATCGACTCGTGCAGGGCATGGGCGTGTTCGAGGCTGGCGTGGAGGGCGAGCGGGGTGGTCTCGCGGCGGGCGTTGAGGTAGACCGCCGTGCCCGGCACCCGCGGCGGCTGCGGGTCGGACGCGTGCAGTTCGTCGACGAAGGACCGCAGCGAGCCCTCCGCCTCGACCCGCGAGTCGCGGATTTCCCTCGTGCCCCGGCGCCAGGTGCTGAGCACGATGAAGAGGATCGCCCCGACCGAGAGCGGGAACCAGCCGCCGTGCTCGGTCTTGGTCAGGTTGGCGCCGAGGAAGGCGAGGTCGACGGTGAAGAAGACGGCGGCACCGATCGCCACCTGCCAGCTCGGTTTCTTCCACAGCTGCCGGGCGATGACGAGGAAGAGCAGGGTGTCGGCGGTCATCGTGCAGGTGACCGCGATCCCGTAGGCGGAGCCGAGCTTGGTCGAGGAGCCGAAGCCGATCACCAGCGCGACCACGACGATCATCAGGAACCAGTTCACCGCGGGCAGGTAGACCTGGCCGATCTCCTCGGCCGAGGTGTGGCGGATCTGCAGCCGCGGCAGGAAACCGAGCTGGATCGCCTGCTTGGTCACCGAGAACGCCCCCGAGATCACCGCCTGCGAGGCGATCACCGTGGCCACCGTGGCCAGCACCACCATCGGCACCCGACCCCAGTGCGGGATCAGCAGGAAGAAGGGGTTGGAGATCGCGGTCGGGTCGTGGACGATCAGCGACCCCTGGCCCATGTAGTTGAGGGTCAGCGCCGGGAAGACGACGAAGAACCAGGCGCGCGAGATCGGCGGCCGGCCGAAGTGGCCCATGTCGGCGTACAGCGCCTCGGCGCCGGTGATCGTCAGCACCACCGAGCCGA
>MKSH01000119.1:2499-6541 GCA_001898095.1 Solirubrobacterales bacterium 70-9
CACCTGGTTCAGCCCGGCGACGGCGATGACCGCGAACCAGAACAGCATCACCGGGCCGAAGACGCGGCCGATCCGCTGGGTGCCGAAGCGCTGGAAGGAGAAGAGGACGACGATCACCGCGATCGTCACCGGCACCACCATCGAGTGGATGCTCGGCTCGACCACCTTCACCCCTTCGACCGCGGAGAGGACCGAGATCGCCGGGGTGATCATCCCGTCGCCGTAGAAGAGGGCGACGCCGAACATGCCGATCGCGATCAGCCCGAACTTCACCCCTTTGTCGTTCAGGTTGGCGCCTTCGATCTTCGCGATCAGGGCGAGGATGCCGCCCTCGCCTTCGTTGTCGGCGCGCATGATGAAGAGGACGAACTCGATCGAGACGATCAGCGTGATCGACCAGAAGACGAGCGAGATGACGCCGAAGACGTCCGCTTCGGTCGGCTTCACCGCACCGTGGTCGGCGGAGAAGACGGTCTGCAGCGCGTAGAGCGGGCTGGTCCCGATGTCGCCGAAGACGACGCCGAGCGCGCCGAGGGCCAGCGCCGCCATGCCGAGCTGCTGCTTCGCGCTGCGGCCCCGTGCTGAGGTCGTCATGGGGCGAAAACTAGGCGATGCCCGGCCTCGGGGCCGACTTCCGTCAGAATCAGTGGATGGCGTCTTCGCGAGTACCCGACCCGATCGAGTCGGTCCGCCACCAGCTGCGGCCGCTCTTCGACCAGATCGTGATCAAGGAGCTCGACCAGGACCGGGTGCGTCGCTCCGGTCTGGTCGTCCCGCCCGGCACCCACGAGCCGCCGCCGGAACAGGGGATCGTGCTCGCCGTCGGGCCCGGCCTCGACTGGTGGGCGAGCGCCGGGGTCGAGATGCCGATCGAGATCGGCGACCACGTCGTCTTCCCGGCCAGCGCCGGGGTCTGGGTCGAGGTCGACGAGGAGCGCCTCCTCGTCTGCCGGGTGACCCAGCTGCTCGGCGTGCTCGAGTCCGCCTCGATGAACGACTAGGACATCCGCGCGAAGGCGCGGGCGGTGATCGCGCCGGCGAGGCGCAGTTGCGAGCGCTGGCTCGAGTCCGGGATGCGCTCGAGGTAGGCGCGGGCCCGGTCGCCGACCGACGGTTCGTTTGCGGCGGCGATCGCAACCGCGGCGCCCGCCACCTCGCGGACGACCGCCGGCTCGACCGAGAGCAGCGCGTCGAAGGCCCGCTCCCGGTCGGCAAGCCCAGCGGCGCCGACCGTTTCCCAGCCGATCAGGCAGGCCGAGTAACCGGGGGCGAGGCAGATCACCGCCCACTCGTCGGCGACCGGCTCGGTGGTCGAGATCGGCACCTCGACCGGCGCATCGGCCGGCGAGCGGGCCTCCGCGAAGGCGGCGAGGACGAAGGTCAGCCCGGCGCCGCGGGCGAGCCGGCGCCAGCGCTGCTCGCTGGCCCGGTAGAACTCCGGCCGCTGGAAGGCGCCGATCATCAGCGCCCGCTCGGCCCGCGCCGCGCTCTCCTCCTCGACCGCGCGCGAGAGGTGCAGCATCTGCGGCTTGCGGATCGACACCGGCAGGAGGTCGGGACGGCGCTCGCGCAACGGCGCGAAGAGCGAGGGCGGGCCGCTCGGCTCGGCGGTCACCCGCTCGATCGCGACCGTCAGCGAGAGGCCGCGGTTACGCTCGCGCACGACCGAGCGGATCCGCTCGATGTCGTCACGGCTGTAGCGACGGTGGCCGGAGGGCTCGCGCCGCGGGGAGGGGAAGCCGAAGCGGCGCTCCCAGGCGCGCAGGGTCGCCTCGCCGACGCCGGTCGCGGCCACGACGTCGCCGATCGCGAGGGCCGTGTCCGCGTCGTACCTGGACTCGATATCGAGGTTCGCGTTCATCGCGGTTCAGGCTCTCATACCCGACCGCGCGAACGATTACTCAAGAGAGTGGCGCGTAATCCTTGCGCTTGAGCCGCAGCATGCGGTCGTCGGCGGAGCGCATCAACGTCTCGAAATCCTGACCGTCGTCGGGGAAGACCGCCCAGCCGACCGAGGTGGTCGGGGCCGGGAAGTCATCCCCCGGCTCGCCCGCCGAGACCGCCTCGCGGATCGACTGGGCCATCCGCGCGACACCCTCGCCGTGCGCCCCGGGGGCGATGATCGCGAACTCGTCGCCGCCGATCCGGGCCAGCGTGTCGGTCGAGCGCAGCACCGAGAGGGTGCGCCCGGTCGCCGCCTGCAGGACCGCGTCGCCGACCTGGTGGCCGTGGCGGTCGTTGACGCCCTTGAAGTCGTCGAGGTCGAGGATCAGCAGCGCCAGCGGGCTGGTGTCGAGGCCGCGCCGGCCGAACGGGCCCCGACGCCGCTCCAGCTCCTCTTCCATCCGCGTGTCGAAGAAGCGGCGGTTGCCGACCCCGGTCAGCGGGTCCCGGTTGGCGAACTCGCGTTGGCGCACCTCGGCCGCGACCAGCCGCTTCTTCAGCCCGACCATCACCCAGGTCGCGGCGAGGAAGCCGACCGCGAGGCCGAGATAGCGCGGCAGGAAGGCGTTGTGGATCGCGTCGGGGTCGTAGATCAGCGGCGCCCCGGCGACCAGGATCAGCTCGATCGCCAGCGGCCAGGCCCAGCGCTCGGGAAAGAAGAAGGCGGCATAGAGGAGCGAGCAGACCAGCAGCGGCTCGATGAAGGAGAGCGAGCCGCCGGTCAGGTAGATGGTGAATCCGGCGACCGGGACCGTCACCACCATCCCGATCGCCAGCATGTTCATCGAGGCGCGCTCCCAGGGGATCCAGCCGGTCACGCTGGCGAGGCCGTAGAGGAAGATCAACGCGCCGACCGCGAGCACCAGCGGGGTCGAGGCGTGCTGGGAGCCCGGGAGGAAGACGTCGACCATGCCGATCGTCGCCGCGGCGATCCAGAGGACGCCGGAGATCCGGCCCATCCGCGACCGCTCGTCGGGCGCTTCGGCGAAGGCCTCGCGGGCCTGGTTGATCTGCTCGGGAAGCGTCAACACCTCAATCGAGGCATCGGCGCCAGGAGGCCTTTGGATTAGCCCTCGGCCGGATTCCCGGACGTAAATGCCGGGGCTTCGCCTGAATGCTCACCCGAGTGCTCATCCGCCCGCTCGGGCTGGCGCAGGACGAAGATCGCGATCAGCACCGCGACGAACGACAGCCCGGCCCCGACCAGGTAGGCGAGGTGGTAGCCCGAGGTGAGCGCCGAGGCGGCCGAGTGGCCCGCCGACTCGAGGTTCTGGGTGCGCTCGGTGGAGAGCGTCGCCAGCACCGCCAGCCCGACCGCGCCGCCCACCTGCATGCTGGTGTTGACGAGCCCCGAGGCGAGCCCCGCGTCCTGCGGCGTGGCGCCCGACATCGCCAGGGTCATGATCCCCGGGAAGGAGGTGCCGATGCCGACCGCGATCAGCAGGAACGGCGGCAGCAGGTCGGTCAGGTAGTTGCCGTCGACCGGGGTGCGGGCGAAGAGCAGCAGCGCGATCGTGACCAGGACGAAGCCGGGGATGAGGATGTTCCGCGGCCCGAAGCGCATGATCAGCTTTTCCGAGAAGCCGAGCGAGAGGCCGCCCATCACCACCGTGGTCGGCAGGAAGGCGAGCCCGACCTCGAGCGCGCTGTAGTGGAGGACCTTCTGCAGGTAGAGGGCGCCGAGGAAGAACATCCCGAACATCCCGGCGACCAGCAGCGCCTGGGCCGAGTTGGCGCCGACCACGTTGCGCGAGCGGAAGAGGCGCAGCGGCATCAGCGGGTTGGCGATCCGGCCCTGGCGGCGCAGGAAGGCGAACAGCAGGGCGAGCGAGAGGAGCAGGCCGGCGATCGTGCGCGGGTCGATCCAGCCCCATTCGGTGATCTGCAGGATCGTGAAGACGCCGAGCATCAGCGCCAGGGTCACCAGGGCGGCACCGGGGAAGTCGGCACCCTCCTTCAGGCCGAGGCCCTCGGGGTTGTCGACCAGGCGCAGCGCCAGCCAGCCGACCAGCACCCCGATCGGCAGGTTGATGACGAAGATGAAGTGCCAGGAGATCGCCTGGGTGAGGACGCCGCCGAGCAACAGGCCGATGGAGCC
>MKSH01000119.1:6571-8513 GCA_001898095.1 Solirubrobacterales bacterium 70-9
GATCGCTTTCGCCTGCTCGTTCGGCTTCGGGAACATCCGCACGATCATCGCCAGGATCACCGCCGAGGAGAGCGCCCCGCCGACCCCCTGGACGAAGCGGGCGCCGATCAGCACGCCCTGGTCGGGCGAGGCGGCGCAGAGCGCCGAGGCGACGGTGAAGATCGTCAGGCCGACGATGAAGACGCGGCGCTGGCCGAGCAGGTCGCCGAGCCGCCCGGCGAGCAGCAGCAGGCCGCCGAAGGGGATCAGGTAGGCGTTCACGACCCAGGCCAGGTTCGCCTGCGAGAAGTGCAGGTCTTCCTGGATCGAGGGCAGGGCGACGTTCACGATCGTCCCGTCGAGGACGATCATCAGCATCCCCGCGCAGAGGACGTAGAGGGCGAGCCAGCGGTTGTTGTCGGTGTCGGTGGTCATGTGAAGTGGACGGGCGCCGGGCCGAAAAGTAATCGGTCGGCCTTGAGACGGGCTCTTAAGCCTCGCCGTCGTAGTAGTCGACGTTGGAGGAGCGGCGGACGAGGACGGTCGATTCGGGGTCGCCGGCCCAGATCCCGACCTTGTCGGAGTCCGGATAGACCGTCGCCGTGGGCAGGATGACAGAGGAGAACATCAGGACGCGGGCGTACCCCTCGGTCTCGTTGCGGATCGCGTGGGCGCCCTGCGGCCCGCGCGGGAAGCAGGCCACGTCCCAGGGCTGCAGCCGCTCCTCGCCATCCGGCGTGCGCAGGGTCGGCGTACCGGTCAGGACCAGCAGCCACTCCTCCTCCCCCACCTCGTAGTGGTAGGGGCAGACCGCCTCGCCGGGCGGCAGCTCGTAGACCGTGATCCCGGTCTCCTCCGCCCCCAGCAACTTGCCGAGGCGGGCCATCCCGGCGCGGAAACCCTGCGGGTCGGACTCGTCCCAGCTGAACTCCGGATTACCGATGTTGGCCTTCTTCACCCGATCGACGCTAGCAATGCCGGGGGGCGCTAGCTTTGACTGGTGCACTCGGTCCAGCAGCCGGTCGGGGAGGTAGCCGGGGATCGCGCCCGGGCGACCCTTGTCACCTCCGTGCTCGACGCGGTGATGGTGCTCGACGCCGCGGAGCGGGTGGTCGAGTGGAGCGCGGCGGCGGCGGAGCTCTTCGGGATCGCCAAGGCGGAAGCGGTCGGCCATGACCTGGTCGACCTGATCGTCCCCGCGGCGACGCGCGACGAGGTCCGCGCCGGCCTCACAGGTGGGAGCGGCGAGGCGGCCGGGGCTGCATGGCCGGTCGGCCGGCGGATCGAGCTGACGACTAGGCGCGGCGGTGACGGCGACGAGGTGCGGGTCGAACTGACCGTGGTGCCGGCCGCCGAGCCGGGGGGCGGGCCGACCGTCTTCGCCCGCGACGTCAGCTACCGCTGGGACCTCGAGCGCAACCGCGCCCACATGGAGCACGTCGTCGCCGGGACCCGCGACGCGGTGCTCTCGAAAAACCTCGAGGGGATCGTCACCACCTGGAACCCGGCCGCCGAGCGGCTCTACGGCTACAGCGCCGAGGAAGCGATCGGCAGCCACGTCTCCTTCCTCATGCCGGACGGGCTGGAGCATGAGGTGGAGAAGATCCTCGCCACCGTGCGCCGCGGCGAAACGCTGGAGACCTACGAGACGCGGCGGCTGCGCAAGGACGGCTCGACGGTCGACGTGTCGCTGACGATCTCGCCGATCGGCAGCCCGGCGCAAGGCCTCTACGGCGCCTCCGTGGTCGCCCGCGACATCACCGTCGAGCGGCGCCGGGAGCGTGCCCGCGACTTCCTGATCGCCGCCACCCGCGACCTCGACGCCTCGCTCGATCCGGCCGAGACGGCGGCCAACATCGTCGCCAAAGCGGTGCCCGACCTGGCCGAGATCTGCATCATCGACTTCATCCTCCCGAACGGCGGGCTCGGCGATTCGGTGGCCGCCTCGGGGATCCCCGGCGCG
>MKSH01000119.1:8523-15874 GCA_001898095.1 Solirubrobacterales bacterium 70-9
ATCGCCCAGGTGCTGCGCGCCGACGAGCCGATGATCTTCCACGACCTCGGCCGCCCCGAGGTGTTCAAGACCTTCGCCCTGACCGACGAGCACGAGGAATTCGTCGACGTCACCGGGTACGAATCGGCGGCGGTGGTGGCGCTGATCGCGCGCGGCCGGCAGATCGGCACGCTCTCCTTCCTCCACGCGCACGCGAACGTCAGCTACGAGCCCGAGGACCTCGAGTTCCTCGCCGAGCTCGGCGACCGGGCGGCGCTCGCCCTCGACAACGCCCGCCTCTACCAGGAGCGCGACGCGATCGCCCGTAATCTGCAGCGCGGGCTGCGGCCGCCGCGGCCGGCGCGGGTGGAGGGGCTCGAGTCCTCGGTGATCTTCGAGGCGACCGGGCGCGGGATCGAGATCGGCGGCGACCTCTACGACGTGCTGCCGACCGAGGATGGCTGCTGGGTGCTGATCGGCGACGTCGCCGGCAAGGGCTCGGAGGCGGCCGGAGTGTCGGTGGCGGTGCGCCACGCGGTGCGCGGGCTGACCCGCGAGGTCGACGAGCCGGAGGAGGTGCTGGCGCGGGTGAACGAGCTGCTGCTCGAGGGCACCGGGCTGAACGACTTCGCCACCGCGGTGCTGGTGCGGCTGCGCCGGCGCGAGGGCGGCTGGACGCTGGCGGCGGCGAGCGCCGGCCACCCGCCGCCGGTCCACGTGCGCAAGGGGGGCGCCCGCCTGCTCGGCGGCGGCACCGTGCTGGGCGCCCTCCAGGACGCCAAGGTGCAGCGCCACGACGCCCCCTTCGCCGTGGGCGACACGCTCCTCTTCTGCACCGACGGCTGGCTCGAGGCGGGCCCGCCCTCCGAGCACCGCGACCCGATCGAGCTGGCGCGGCTGGCCGAATACCTGGCGCCGCTGGCGCTGGAGGAGATGATCGCGCGGCTGCGCGGCGACGCGATCTCCCGCACCCACGGCGAACTACGCGACGACATCGTGCTGCTGGCGCTGCGGCGCGTCTAGGCCCTGCCCCTTGGCCGGCGGCGCGGTTCCCTAGCCGGCCTCGGTCCCCATCCGCAGTCGGATCCGGGTCCCGGTCCGGGTGCTGTCGATCGAGACCTCGTCGCAGAGCTGGTTGGCGATGTAGAGGCCGCGGCCGCTTTCCGCCCTCGGGTCAGGGCGGCGCCTGCCGACGAGCGGGTCGACGATCGTGCCCGCGTCGGCGACCTCGACGAAGACCGACCGGCCGTCATCCCAGACCGTCGCCAAGCCGCGGCCACCGCCGTGGAGGATGCTGTTGGCCGCCAGCTCGGAGGCGGCGGCGGCGAGGTCGGAGACGCGGCCGGGCGACAGGCCGCCCGCCGCGGCCCCGGCGGCGACCAGGGAGCGGATGTCGTGAAGGTCGTCGAGACCGAACTCGAGACGCCCCGCTCGCAGGGGGGCGAGGGGCAATTCGGCCCTCAGCCCATCTCCATGGATCGTCTGCATGTTGCGGAGCTACCCGCCCGACCGCCCGACACAACATCTGTATTTAGATTGTCATTCCTTCGTTTCGGCGACGGGGCGGTCACCGAGCCAGTAGCGCGGGCCGGCGCCGAGGCGGGCGGCGCGGTCGTCGGGGTTCGAGAGCTTGCAGCGGTCGAGGGAGAGGCAACCGCACCCGATGCACTCGGTGAGGCCCGCCTTGAGGCGTTCGAGCTCGGCGATCCGTTCGTCGACGCGGCCACTCCAGGTGTTCGAGAGGCGGGCCCAGTCGGCGCGGGTGGGGACGCCTTGGGGAGGGAGCTTGGCGAGCTCGGCGGCGATCTCGTCGAGGCTGAGGCCGACCCGCTGGGCGAAGACGATGAAGGCGATCCGGCGCAGGACCGGGCGCGGGTAGCGGCGATGGTTGCCGGAGCCCTCGCGCTCGGCCGCCGAGATCAGGCCGCGCTCTTCGTAGTAGCGGAGCGCCGAGGCGGCGACGCCGGAGCGACGGGCCGTCTCCGAGATCGTCAGGAGCTTGGCCATGGACTTGACTTCAAGCTTACTTGAACTTGTACCGTCGCCTGACAACCGACTTTGGGGGCGATGACGATGAGCACGACGACGCAGAGGGCGAGCGAGCGGATCACGGCCGAGGTGACCAGCTGGGACGGGATCGAGGCGGGGCCGGGGAAGCGGGGTGAGTTCGGCTTCCGGCTCGGGCGGCGCGAGATCGGCCACCTGCACGGCGACCACGCCGCCCACTTCTTCTTCGGCCGCGAGCGCTGGGAGGAGCTGGCGGCGCAGGGCCGGATCGTCGAGCACCCGGTCTTCCCCGGCCGCCACGGCCCGGCGGCCCGGCGGATCGAGGACGAGGCCGACGTCGAAGACGTGATCGCGCTGATGCGGATCAACTACGAGGACACGAAAGCGCGGGGGGCGCGCTGAGGGTGGGATCCGGGGGCGGCGTTCGCGGGCGGGGTGGCCGTCCGAATGCGTCCCGTGGCACGTGAGGGGTTCGTGGGGAAGCTGGAGCGGAGACGGCACGAAGTCCGAGATGTGACGGAAGGTCGCAGCGAAGTCGGGCTTTCGTGAAGGGTCTTCATAGAACGTGGATCCAAAAGACCCGGTCGTTGACGAAGAAGCCGGGAACGTCACACCTTCCGGCCCTCTGAAGGGCCGTCTTGGGCGTCCTGAAACGCGCTGAGTGAGTTTGACCTCCTATAGGGGCCCCAAAGGGTGGTCACGTGTTCGTAGCGTCGGAAGAACCCGCGAGGAAGAGTGACGTTCGCGGCAACTCCGTCGCATAAGACGGATACGCGACGATCCCGTCACCTCCCCGGCGCACTCTCAGGGCACTCCCGGCGCACCTTCGTCCCTCTTCCGCCTCTCCCCACAGACCCGAGGCGCCAGCTGCACACGGCCCCGTCCCTTCCCCTAAATCAGCTCGCTCGCTTCGAGGGCCTCGTCCGCGAGATCCTTCTTCACCGGGTCGGCGCGGCCGACCTTGGCGGCGTCGTAGGCGGCCAGCTGGGGGAAGGCGACGGCGACGATGCCGACCGAGGCGAGGCAGATCAGCCCGCCGGAGACGACCGAGAAGGCGGGCGAGGTGAGCGCCGCGACGGAGCCCGACTCGACGTCGCCGAGGCGCGGCCCGCCCGCCACCACGAGGCTGAAGACGGAGTTCACGCGGCCGCGCATCCGGTCCGGGGTCAGCACCTGCATCATCGTCGAGCGGCAGACGGCGCTGACCGAGTCGGCGGCCCCGGCGAGGGCGAAGAGGATCGCCGCGGGCCAGATCGTGTTCACGAACCCGGCGGCGGCGATGAAGATGCCCCAGAGGGCGACGCAGACGAGCACGATCCGTCCCAGGTAACGGGCGTGGGTCATCCAGCCGGTGGTCAGCGCGGCGACGGTCGAGCCCGCCGCGACGGCGGCGTAGAGGAGGCCGGTCCCGGCGGCGCCCGCGTGGTACTCGGTCAGCGCCAGGACCGGGAAGAGGGCGCGCGGCATGCCGAAGGTCATCGCGCTGAGGTCGATCACGAAACCCGCCGTGACCGCCGGCAGTTTGCGCATGTAGGCGAGGCCGGAGCGGATCGAGCGGAGGACCGGCTCGTGCGCCTCGACCGCGGCCGGCGGCTGGGTGCCCATCATCATCGCCGCGGCCGCCATGCCGAGGCAGCTGACCGCGTCGACGGTGTAGGGGATGGTGAGGCCGAAGAGCGAGATCAGCACGCCGCCGAAGGCCGGGCCGACCACCATCGTCAGCTGGAAGAGCCCGTAGGTGAGCGCCATCGCCGAGGGCAGGCGCTCCTGGCTGACCGTGTTGGGGACGATCGCGGCGCGCACCACGCGCTCGACCGCCGAGGCCCCCGCCATCGCCGCGGCGAGGACGAAGAGGATCGAGACCGGTGGCGTCCCGGCGGCGGTCGCGAGCGCCAGGCCGGCGGCGATCGCCACCAGGGCGAACTGGCAGCTGACCAGCAGGCGGCGGCGGTCGTAGCGGTCGGCGAGCGCCCCGCCGAAGAGCGAGGCGACGATCAGCGGGATCAGCTCGACCCCGCCGATCAACCCGGTGAGGAAGGCCGAGCCGGTGATCACGAACACCTGGTAAGGGAGCGCCACCAGGGTGGCCTGGGTACCCAGCCCGGTGATCAGCGAGCCGGCCTCGAGCAGGCGGAAATCGCGCGACTCGCGCAGGGCGGACGTGTCCACCGCTATCCGGGAAAACCACGACAAGGGAAGCGAACGTAGCGAACCGCGCAAGTCGCCTCCAAACCTGCCTAAGATCGGGTCGGTGAAGGCAATCGTCCAGCACGAGCTCGGCGGACCGGAGGTCCTGCGGACCTGCGAGATCGAGCCCCCCGAGCCGATCCCGACCGAGGTCCAGGTCCGCGTCCGCGGCGCCGGCGTGAACCCGGTCGACTTCAAGACCCGGATCGGCCGCGGGATGTCCTCGGTGATCGGCCCGCCGCCCTTCACGGTGGGCTGGGACGTCTGCGGCGAGGTCACCGCGGTGGGCGGCGGGGTGACCCGCTTCCAGGTCGGCGACGAGGTCTTCGGCATGCCCTGGTTCCCGCGCGAAGCGGGCGCCTACGCCGAGTTCGTGACCGCGCCCTCGCGCCACTTCGAGCACAAGCCGCACGCCCTCTCGATCGAGGAGGCGGCGGCGCTGCCGCTGGCCGGGCTGACCGCCTGGCAGGTCGTCGTCGACACGATCCGCGTGCAGGACGGCGACGACGTCCTGATCCACGGCGCCGCCGGCGGGGTCGGCCACCTCGCCGTGCAGATCGCCGCCGCCCGGGGCGCCAACGTGATCGCCACGGCACGGGCCGAGCAGGCCGACTTCCTCGCCGGGCTGGGCGCCTCGCGGACGCTGGACTATCGCGACGACGACTTCGAGGCCCACGTCGCCGAACTCGACTCGGTCATCGACCTCACCGGGGAATACGGGGAGCGCTCGCTCGCCGTGATGCGGCCGGGCGCGACACTGGTCTCGGTGCCGAGCGGGGCCAAGCCGGAGCTGCTCGCGCTCGCCAAGGCCCAGCACAAGCGGGCGACCGGGATCCTGGTCGAGCCCGACCCGGTCGGCCTCGCCGGCCTCTGCGATCTGATCGAGCGGGGCAAGCTCGGGGTCGAGCTCGACGAGGTCTTCGACCTGGAGCAGGCGGCCGACGCCCACCGCCACGCCGAAGACAGCCACGGGGCGGGCAAGATCGTCCTGCGGGTGCCGTGAGCGCGGAGCGACCAAGCGTCCATCTCTGGCTCTTCGCGCCGGGAGCGAAGCGCGAGGATTTGTGGTGAGCCGCGCCGCCGCCGACACCGTCGCCCTCGTCACCGGGTCCACCGACGGGCTCGGGCGGGCGCTGGCCGAGCGGCTGGCGGCGCTCGGGGCGACGGTCCACATCCACGGGCGCAGCGAGGAGCGCCTCGAGGCGGCGCGCCGGGAGATCGTCGCGGCGACCGGCAACGAGCGCGTCCATCCCCACCTCGCCGACTTCGCCTCGCTGGCCCAGGTGCGGGGGCTGGCCGACGAGATCGGCGCCCTCCCCGCCCTCCACCTGCTGGTCAACAACGCCGGCATCGGCTCCGGCCTGCCCGACTCGCCCGACCGCCAGGAGAGCGCCGACGGGATCGAGCTGCGCCTCGCCGTCAACTACCTCGCCGGCTTCCTGCTCACCACCCACCTGGTCCCGCTCCTCGAAAGCTCCGCCCCGGCCCGGGTCGTGATGGTCGCCTCGCTCGGCCAGGCCGCCCTCGACTTCGACGACCCCATGCTGGGGCGAACTCGCTACGAAGGCCGCCGCGCCTACGCGCAGAGCAAGCTCGCCCAGATCTCCTTCGCCAACGAGCTGGCCGCCCGCCTCGGCCCCGACTCCGGCGTCACCGTCAACTCCCTCCACCCCGCCACCTTCATGCCGACCAAGATCGTCCTCGACGAGCGCGGCACCTCCGTCGACGACCTCCAGCGCGGCGTCGACTCCACCATCCGCCTCGCCCTCGACCCCAAGCTCGACGGCGTCACCGGCCGCTTCTTCGACCGCGAGCAAGAGTCCCGCGCCGAATCCCAGGCCTACGACCCCGACGCCCGCCGACAGCTCTGGGAGCTGAGCGAGGAACTGACGAAGCCTTTTGTCTGATGCCCGCGCTTGCCATCTATGCGAACATATGTTCGTATGGAGATCGCTTGCGCCATCGACAGTCGCCTGGCGGCTCCTGAGCGCCCGGGCCATTCCGGGGGGCTTCGGCCCGGGCGCCGTTCTTTAGACGGGTCGACCGCCGATCCGGTCGCCGCGGCGGAGATGACCGAGGCGATGGCGGGGGCGCTGGAGAGGATCGGGGCGGCAGTGGAGACGGAGCGTCCGGGGGAGGCGTTCTTCGCCGTCGGCGGGCTGCGGGGGCTCTACGGCGGCGAGGTCGCGGGGGTGAGGGCGGTGGCGCGGGGGGCGATCGGGACGCCGGTGCTGATCGGGGTGGCGCCGACGCGGACCGCCGCCTGCGCCGCCGCCGGGAGGGGCGAGCTGGTGGTGCCGCGGGGGCGGCTCGGGCGCTTCCTCGCCGGGCTGCCGACGGTGGCGCTGGTCGATCGGATCGGGCCGCCGGAGCGCGAGGCCGAGGAGCTGGTCGAGGCGCTCGGGCGGCTCGGGATCGAGACGCTGGGAGCACTGCGCAAGCTGACCGCCGACCAGGTCGCCGATCGGTTCGGGTCGCGGGGCCTGCGCGCCTGGCAGGTCGCCCGCGGCGAGGAGGAGCCGCTGCGACCGCGCGTCCCGCACGAGGACCTGGTCGAGGAGATCGAACTGCCCGAAGGGGTGGCGGGGAGCCAGCTCGACCGGGCGCTGGAGCTGCTCGTCGACCGGCTGCTGGCGGCGCCGGGACGGAAGGGGAGGACGCTGCTCGGCGTGCGGCTCGGGGCGCGGCTCTGCGGCGGCGGCAGCTGGAGCGTCGACCAGGGGCTGGGCCGGCCGAGCGCCGCCGCCCAGGTCCTGCGCCGGCTGCTGGTGCCGCGGCTGGAGGACCTGCCGGGGCCGGCGGAAGCGCTGCGGCTGCGGGCGCTCGGCTTCGGCCCGGCCGCCGCCGACCAGCTGGTGATGGAGGTGGGCGGCTCGGAGCCGCGCCGGCGGCGGCTCGGCGCGGCGGTGCGCGAGGTGCGAGCCGCCCAGGGCGCCGACGCGCTGCTGCGCATCCTTGCCGTCGACGCCTCCTCGCGGGTCCCCGAGCGGCGTCACCTCCTCACGCCTTTCCCGGAGGTCTGATGGGAACGGCTCGACGCTCGCCAGGGGTGCCTTGATGGTCGGTCCGCGCCGCCTCAACGAGCCGCGGTCGGTGACGGTCAGCGCCGCGGGCGACGGGCCGCCGCGGGCGGTCGACCGGGTAGCGGTCGAGGCGGCGCCACTACTTCGAGCTGGCG
>MKSH01000119.1:15882-17475 GCA_001898095.1 Solirubrobacterales bacterium 70-9
CGGCCGCGCGCTGACCGTCTTCCGCGACGGCGACGGGCGCTGGTTCCGCCAGCGGGCCTAGATGATCGAGCTTGTCCGGCCCCCCGCCCTACATCGAGCTGCACGCCCACTCGGCCTTCTCCTTCCTCGACGGCGCCTCGACCCCGCTCGAGCTGGCGGGCGCCGCGGCGGCGCTCGGCTACCCGGCGCTGGCGCTGACCGACCACGACGGCATCTGGGGCTCGATGGAGTTCGCCCACATCGCCAAAGGCCTCGACCTGCGCCCGATCACCGGCGCCGAGCTGACCCTCCGCCTGGACCACGATGTTGATGGGCCGAAAAGCGCTCTATATCAGCGCTTTTCGGCCCATCAACACCTCACCCTCTTGGTGGAGGACGAGGAGGGGTACGGGAACTTGTGCAGGCTGCTGACGGCGGCGCACGCGCACACGCGGGGGAACACGGCGCGCACGGCGGAACCGGCGTGGACGACGCTGGAGGAAGTCGAGCGGCACGCGACGGGGCTCGTCTGCCTGTCGGGGTGCGCCCGGCAGGGGGCGCTCGCGGGGGCCTTCGAGCGCGGCGACACGGCGGGCGGCGAGAAGCTCGGCCGGCGCCTCCTCGCCGCCTTCGGCCGCGACCGCTTCCGGGTCGAGCTCCAGCGTCCCTACTGGCGCCGCGACCGCGCCCGCAACCGCTGGCTCACCCTGCTCGCCGAGCGGCTCGGCGTCCCCACCGTGGCCACCGGCAACGTCCACGCCCACGCGCCCACGCGCGCCCACGCCCAGGATGCCCTGGTCGCGATCGGTCTGAACGAGACCCTGGAGTCCTCCGAGCCGCGCCGGCGCGGCAACTCGACCTCGACGCTCGAACCGCCCGCGGCGATGGCGGCGCGCTTCGCCGAGCACCCGGACGCGGTCGCCGAGACCATCCGCCTCGCCGCGCGGCTGCGCTTCGATCTCACCACCGACCTCGGCTACAGCTACCCGCAGGAGGAAGGGGCGGACGCGACGCTGGCGGCGCTCTGCCGAGGCCGGCTGCTCGCCGCCTACCCGTCCGGGCCCGAACGGCGCAAGGCCGAAACCAGGCTCGAGCAGGAGTTGGCGACGATCCGCGGGATCGGTCTCTCCGCCTTCTTCCTCCTCCATCACCGCCTGCTGGAGCTCGCCCGCGACGTGGCGCTCGAGGTGCGGGGGCGGGAGGCCGCCCGCTCCCTCCTCCCACCGGGCCGTGGCCGCGGCTCGAGCGTCAGCTCGATCGTCTGCTACCTGACCGGCCTCTCCCACATCGACCCGGTGAAAGCGGGCCTCTTCCTGGGCCGCTTCCTCAACGAGGAAATCGTCTCCGCCGATGCCCGCTCGATGCCCGACATCGACCTCGACTTCCCCCGCGACATCCGCGAGGCGCTGATCCCCCGTGTGCACAAGGTCTACGGCGCCGACCGCTCGGCCCTCGTCGCCGCCTTCCCCACCTACCGCCCGCGCGGCGTCGTCCGCGAGCTCGGCAAGGTGCTCGGCCTGCCGCCGGAGGAGATCGAGAAGGTCGCCAAGGTGGTCGGCTTCCACGACGCGGCCGAGGAGATGGAGCGCGACGCGATCGCCGCGCTCGGCGCGG
>MKSH01000119.1:17493-28414 GCA_001898095.1 Solirubrobacterales bacterium 70-9
CCACGCCTCCCAGCACTCCGGCGGGATGGTGATCTCCACCACGCCGCTGGTCGACTTCTGCCCGCTGGTGCCGACGGCGATGGAGCGCCGCCAGATCGTCCAGTGGGACAAGGACTCCTGCGCCGACGCCGGGCTGCTGAAGATCGACCTGCTCGGCCTGGGGATGCTCTCCGCGGTCGAACGCTGCGTCGACGAGATCCAGGCGGCGGAAGGCAAGACGATCGACCTCTCGCGGATCTCGCTCACCGACGAGAAGACCTTTGCCTCGATCCAGAAGGCCGAGACCACCGGCGTCTTCCAGATCGAGAGCCGCGCCCAGATGCAGATGCTGCCCCGCACCCACCCGGAGACGCTTGACGACCTCACCGTGCAGGTGGCGCTGGTCCGGCCCGGGCCGATCCAGGGCGGCGCCGTGCATCCCTACATCGAGCGCCGCAAGCGGCGGCGCGAAGACCCGACCTGGCCGATCCCCTACGAGCATCCCACCCTGGAGGGACCGCTCGAGGACACGCTGGGGACGATCGTCTATCAGGAGCAGGTGTTGGAGGTGGCGACGGCGTTCGCCGGCTTCACCGCCGCCCAGGCGGAGAGCCTGCGGCGGGCGATGAGCCGCAAGCGCTCCGCGGAGGAGATCGAGAAGCACCACCGCGACTTCATCGCCGGCGCCTGGCGGGAATCGGAAGCCCCGGCCGAATTGGCGGAGGAGATCTGGGAGAAGATCCAGGGCTTCGCGGGATTCGGCTTTCCCAAGGCCCACTCGGCGGCGTTCGGCCTGCTCGCCTACCAGTCGGCCTGGCTGCGGGAGCACCATCCCGAGGCCTTTCTCTGCGGCCTCCTGAACGAGCAGCCGATGGGCTTCTACCCGCCCGACGCCCTGGTCCACGAGGCGATCCGGCGCAAGGTCCGCGTCGGCGGCGTCGACGCCAACCGCAGCCGCGTCCTCTGCCACGTCGAATCGCCGTTGCGGCGCGGCGAGCCACCGGGAACCCCGGGAGGCCTCGTGGTGCGGATCGGCCTCGCCTACGTGAAGGGGGTGCGCGAGGAGGAGATGGACGCGCTGGTCGCCGAGCGCGAGCGCGGTGGTCCCTACCGCGGCATCGCCGAGCTCGCGTCGCGCTCCGGCGTCGGCCTGCCGGGCCTCGAAAAGCTGGCCTGGGCGGGGGCGCTCGACGAAGTACCGCTCGGCGCCGAGGAGGAACGGCGGCGGGCGCTGTGGCGGGTCGGCGTCACCGGCAACGGACGCCGGTCCGGCCACGGCGCGACGCAGCTCGCCCTGCCGATCGAGCCGCCCGAGCCGCCGCGCCTCGAGCGTCTCGGCGAGTGGGGTGAGGTGATCGCCGACTACCGCTCGACCGGGATGGTCCTCGGCCGCCACCCGATGGCACTGATGCGGGCGCGACTCGGTGCCGGGCTGTCGCGCAGCGCCGACCTCGAGCGCCTCGACAGCGGGGCGACGGTCGAGGTGGCCGGGATGGTCGTCGCCCGCCAACGACCGGAGACGGCGAAAGGCATCGTCTTCATGTTGATCGAGGACGAGGTCGGCGTCGTCAACCTGATCGTGCCCTCGCGCGTCTACGACCGCAGCCGGGCCGTGGTCCGCGCTGCGTCTCTGATCCGCGCCCGGGGCAAGCTCGAGCGGCGCGAAGGGGTGGTCAACGTCCTCGTCGCCGAGATCGTGGAACTGGAGCAGGAGCCGCCCGCGGGCGACACCGGGAGGACGGCCGCGCCGTCGCGACGCCATCGTGCATTCGTGGTCGCCGAGCTGCGCGAGGTCGCCCCGGCCGGGCACATGTTCGGGAGACGCTAGACGTCAGAGCTCAGACCTGAGGCAGCGTGGGCCAGCCTCGCAAGGACGCAGGGAGCGAAGCGAGGGGAGCGCACTACCAGTGCGTGACCCGAGCTGAGCGACCGAGGACACCGCGAGGCGCCCCCACGCCGCCTCAGGCGCGGGCGATGCGCGCGGCCTCGTCGTTGCCGACGTAGGGCGCGAGGGTGAACTCGACCAGATCGGGGAGCAGCGACTCGAGCTCATCGGTCTGGCCGGCAACGATGCGGCGCGAGATCAGCGAGACCATGCCGCCGACCAGCGCTTCCTCGGTCGAGTCGGAGAGGCGGTCGAGGACCTTCTTCGGCCGGCCGTCGCGGCCCGCCTCGAGGTAGGGCAGGAAGGTCTGCACGGCGGCGTCGTAGCGCTCGACCACGACCGGGCCGGCGACCAGCGCCTCGACGATCCCCAGCCGCGCCAGGTTCGGCTCGGAGGAGAGGAAGGCGAGCATCGCGGCGATCCCGGCGCGGATCCCGTCGGCCCAGTCGTCCTCGGCCTGGTAGGCCTCCTCGACGCGCTCGCGCAGCTGCTCGGTGACCGTGTCGAAAGCCGCGACGAAGCACTCGTCCTTGCCGTCGAAGTGCTCGTAGAAGGTCCGCCGCGAGACGGCCGCGTGGCGGGTGATGTCGGCGATCGTGGTGCCGCCGTAGCCTTTTTCGGCAACCGCCTCGGCGAGGCCGGCGATCAGGCGCTCCCGCTGGTTGTGGACGACGAAGTCCCGCGGCAGCCCGTGACGGCCGGGAGGCAGGCGCGACAGCTCCGGCGGGTACTCGGCAGGAGCGTCGGCTGGATCGAAGGTCACGGCGCGAAGATACCTGTCGGGGCTTAGAGCCGGGCGGTCGCCCGCTGCGCGGACTCGGCACCGATGTAGGGCGTCAAGGCGAAATCGACGAGGTCAGGCAGCAGCGACTCGATCCGCTCCGCTTCGCCGAGCACGATGCGCTGGTAGATGACCCAGAAGATTCCGCCGACGATCGTCTCCTCCAGTGTGTCGGGGAGGTCGTCGCCGTGGTCGGAGAACTCGCGGCCTTTGCGTAGCAGCGGCACGAAGGCCTGCAGCGACTGCTCGTAGCGCTCCTGGGCGGCCTCGCCGGCGGAGAGCGCCTCGACGATGCAGGTGCGCGCCAGGGCGGGCTCGTCGGACACGTACTTGAGGAAGGCACCGAGCCCGGCGACGGTGCAGGCTTCCCAGCCGTCCGCCTCGGCAGCCGCCTCGACCACGCGGGCGAGCGATTCCTCGACCGCGTAGTCCTGGGTCGCGAGGAAGCAGTCTTCCTTCGAGGAGAAGTTGTCGTAGAACGTGTTGCGGGCGATGCCGGCGCGGCGCACGATGTCGGCCACCGTCACGGCGCGGTACCCGCGGGCCATCGTCTCCTCGGCGAGGGCGGCGACGATCCGCGCACGCTGATGGCGCGCGATGAACTCGCGGGACAGACGCTGGCGCCCGGGCGGCGGGCGCGTCGAAGTTCGTTGAGCCACGAACGGCACGGTACCGGAACTGAGGTTAGTTCAACTTGGGGAAGGTTGAGTGCAGGAAACGGGTACTTCGGTGGAATTCGCCCGGGTTTAACCGGGGCGATCCTGGTTACCCGAATCCGCCCTCGGCGACACCGAACCGCCGTGGCGTCCCTCGCCCGCGGCGAAGCGGGCGGCCCCGCGCGCGGCCACCGCGAGCGTCTCGCGGCCGAGCCGATGCTCGAGCGCCAGACCCTCCTCGAACGGCAACCCGATCCCCTCGATCGCGGCGCGCCGGTCGGCCAGCATCGTCTCCTGTGGGAAGCCTGCCAGCTGCTCGGCGAGCGCCAGCGCCCGCTCGACGTGCTCGCCCGGCGCGGTCACCGCGGTGATCAACCCGATCCGCCCCGCCTCCTCGGCGTCCACGGAGCGACCGGTGAGGATCAGGTCGAGCGCCCGCCCGAGGCCGATGATCCGCGGCAGCCGCTGGGTCCCGCCGTCGACCAGGGGCACTCCCCAGCGACGCTCGAAGAGGCCGAAGGTCGAGCCCGGGGTTGCCAGCCGCAGGTCGCACCAGAGGGCGAGCTCCACCCCGCCCGCCAGGCACCAGCCGTCGATCGCCGCGATCGTCGGCTTCGACGCGGCGAGCCGGCTGAAGCCCATCGGCCCGGCCGGGTGCTCGACGTCGAGGTCGAGCGCCTTCAGGTCCGCGCCCGCGCAGAAAGCCTCGCCGCCAGCCCCGGTGAGGACGAGGGCGCGCGCGTCGTCGTCGGCCTCGAAGCTTTCGAAGCCCTCGCGCAGCGCCGTCGCGGTCGCCGCGTCGACGGCGTTGCGGCGCTCGGGCCTGTCGATGGTCAGCAGCGCGGCGGCGCCGACCCGCTCGTAACGCACCTCCCCCATATGGGGAATCGTCGCACGAAGGTGCGGGATCGGGCGGGCTAGTCGCGGCACAAGAACGCGGGGAGTGCCATCGACGCCCGGCTCCCGCGAGAACAACGCGCCCCGGTCGCCGATCGTGGAGGGGCAGGGTCCCCACGACCACCGGGAAAGCTAGGAGCCGGCTCGGACGGTGCCTCCCGTCTCGGCTCAGGCGACGCCGCGCGCGGCCGACTCCCAACCAACCGAAAAAACGACCGGGAGTGACGCTCGTCGCCTGCCGCACCGCGTAGCCTTCGCGATCAGAAGCTCGTTGCGCCACCTTCGAGACCCCTTCCCCCCTTGGCTTCCGGGAGGACCGGATCTCTCCCGGTCGCAGGTCGAACTTAGACCTCCCCATTAGTAGGGCGCAAGACCACTAAGGCCTTCCATTCCGCAAACTGCGCAGTTAGGGTGCGCGCGGGATGAACGGGTCTGAGGAGTCGGCGCGCCGAGCGCGGCGAAATGTTGTCCTGACCGCGGCGATCGCCGGACTCGGCGGGCTGCTGTTCGGCTACGACACCGGGATCATCGCCAGCGCCCTCCTCTTCATCAAGGGGGACTTCGCCCTCGGCAGCTTCGCCCAGGGGCTGGTGGTCGCCGCGGTGCCGATCGGCGCGGTCGGCGGTGCCGCGATCGCCGGGCCCGCCGCCGACACCTACGGCCGCCGGCTGATGATCCTGATCTCCGCCGTGGTCTTCACCGTCGGCGCCCTGGCCAGCGCCGCGGCGCCCGGGCTCGGCGTCCTCGTCGTCGCCCGGGTCGTGATCGGCGTCGCGATCGGGCTCGCCTCGGCCGCCGCCCCGGTCTACATCTCCGAGGTCGCCCCGGCCGAGAGCCGCGGCCGCCTGGTCACCTTCTTCCAGCTGGCGGTCACGGTCGGGATCCTCGTCGCTTACCTGATCGGGCTCGCCTTCAACGGGATCGAAGGCTGGCGCTGGATGCTCGGGCTCGGCTGCGTGCCCGCCCTCGGCCTCGCCTTCGGGATGCTGCGGATGCCGCAGAGCCCGCGCTGGCTGGTCATGCAGGGCGACGACTTCGCCGCCCGCGCGGTGCTGGCGAAGATCCGCGTCGACGACCCCGACACGATCGACCGGGAGATCGAGGAGATCGAGGAGTCCGTACACGAGGACGCCGAACCGGGCTCCTGGTCGGACCTGCTGAAACCGGCGGTGAAGGCGGCGCTCGTGGTCGGCATCGGGCTGGCGGTCCTGCAGCAGGTGACCGGCATCAACACGGTCATCTACTACGCCCCGACGATCATCGAATTCACCGGCGTCAACTCCTCGGCGGGCTCGATCCTGGCCGCGGTCGGGGTCGGGATCATCAACGTCGCCTTCACGATCATCGCGATCCGCCTGCTCGACCAGGCCGGCCGGCGCACCCTGCTGATGGTCGGCGTCTCCGGCATGGTGGTCTCGCTGACCGCACTCGGCGCGGCGTTCGTCGGCGGCGGCGGCTCGGCCATCGCCTCGGTCGTCGCGATCGTCAGCCTGATGACCTTCGTCGCCTCCTTCGCGATCAGCCTCGGGCCGATCTTCTGGCTGCTGAACGCGGAGATCTACCCGCTCGGGGTGCGCTCGAAGGCGGCCGGGCTGGGGACGATGGCGAACTGGACCTTCAACTTCATCGTCTCGCTGACCTTCCTGCTGCTGATCGAAGCGCTCGGGCGGGCGGGCGCCTTCTGGTTCTACGCCGCGATCGGCGTCCTCACCCTCTGGTTCTGCTGGAAGTACGTGCCGGAGACGAAGGGCAAGCCGCTGGAGGAGATCGAGGAACTCTTCGAAGAACGGGCCGGGGTGAAAGCCGCGGCGCCGGGACCGCCCGACCCGGGACCGCTCGAGCCAGTCGGCTGACCCGCGCCGGTGTCCCGGCCGGCCCCGGTACCCTTCCGTCGATGCGCGTCGACGAGATCCTCGCCAACAATCGCCCGACCTTCTCGGTCGAGTTCTCCCCGCCCCGCACCCCGGAGGGGGAGGCGAACCTGCTGGAGACGGCGCGGCAGCTGCGCGAGCTCGATCCCGACTTCGTCTCGGTCACCTACGGCGCCGGCGGCTCGACCCGCGACGGCACGGTCGAGATCACGCGGGTGCTGAAGGATGAGCTCGGCTACGAGACGATGGCCCACCTCAGCTGCGTCGGCGAGACCACCGAGGGGCTGAGCGCCACCCTCGACAAGATCGCCGCGGCCGGGATCGAGAGCGTCTTCGCCCTGCGCGGCGACCCGCCCCGCGGCGAGGGGGACTTCGTCCAGCTCGAGGGCGGGCTCGGCAACGCGGCCGAGCTGATCGGCTTCATCGAATCCGGCGAGTGGGAGTTCTCGCTCGGCGGCGCCTGCTTCCCGGAGGTCCACCCGGAGGCGCCGGACCTGGCCACCGACCTCGCCTACCTGAAGCAGAAGGTCGACGCCGGGGCATCCTTCCTCACCACCCAGCTCTTCTTCGACAACCAGGTCTACTTCGACTTCGTCGCCGCGGCGCGGGAGATCGGGATCGAGGTGCCGATCCTCGCCGGGGTGATCCCGGTCGGCACCTTCGCCCAGACGAAGCGGATCTGCGAGCTCTGCGAAGCCTCGATTCCGGCGCCGCTCGAAGCGGCCTTCCAGGCGGCGGGCGACGACCCGGAGCGGGAGTTCGAGCTCGGCGTCGCCTACGCGGCCCAGCAGTGCTCGGAGCTGCTGATCGCGGGCGCCCCCGGGATCCACTTCTACGCTTTGAACCGGGCGCCGGCGACGCGGGCGGTGCTCGGGGCGCTGAAGGCCTCGAAGCCGTGGGAGCGGACCCGCGGCGACGCGGCGAGCCTCGCCGGCCGGATCGGCTGAACCCCTTCGGCTAGGCGCGGTAGGCGGGGAAGAAGCCGCCGGCGTCGCGGTCGGCCGAAAGCTCGGCGTAGCGGTCGGGGTCGCAGACGATCTCCGAGGTGCACCAGGCGAGCGAACGGTTGGCGAAGCCGCGCTTGAACTCCTCCAACGCGTCTCCGGCGGTGATCCCGCCACCGAGGTTCAGCGGCAGGCCGAGCTCACCGGAGAGCTCGATCAGGCGGGCGATCACGTTCTTCATCGGCGAGTCGGCGAGGTGCGAGTCGGAGCTGCCGCTGAGGTAGTAATGGAGGTAGCCGTCGCTGACCGCGGCCATCGAGGCGGCGGCCGGGCGTTCCTCGGGGTCGGTGGCGAGGGCCATCCAGGTGCGCTCCGACGGCCACAGTCGGTCGAAGTAGGCGGCGCCGAAGAAGTAGCGCTCGGCGGCGGCGGTACGGCGCATGGTCTGCTCGTAGAGGTCGAGGAAGGCGGCGCGCTGGGCGGCGCTCGTCTCGGCGCCGGGGATCAACTCGACCGTGTAGCCGGCCTCGAGGTTACGGCGCACCTGGCGACGGTCGGTGGGCCGGCTCTTCGGCTTCAGCGCCGGGTCGGCGATCTGGACGACGTTCCGCTCGCCGGCGCCGGCGAAGGGCACGAGGTCGAGCCGGTGGCGGATGAAGACGGAGACGAGCTCGGTCCGGTGCCAGTCGACCGTCGCCGGATCGAGCCACCCATCCCCGCCCCCCTCGGATGCGTTCGCACTTCCGGCCGCTATCCGGTCATTACTGCGAACGCGATCGCCGACGACGGTGAGGCCCGGGTAGCCGTAGGGGGAGACCGCGTCGCGGTCCCCGGTCCCCTCGATCTCGCGGACGATCAGCGGCGCCAGCAGCTCGGCGTCGTCGGTCTCGATCCGCAGCGTGTGCGTGGCGCCCTCGGCGGCGAGGAAGTGGGCGCCGCGGAAGAACTCGCTCGGGTGGCCGCCGACGTCGCCACCGGCGGAAGCACCGCCGTCCTCGATCAGCTGGGCGAAGGGCCTAGATGATCGATTCCGCGACACCGCGCACCCGGATGACGCGCCCGGCACACTGCGCATCTCTGCGTCCTCGGGTTTGCCTTTGCCCACCGGCAAAGGCTGCACCCTGCGTCCTTGATCTGCTTGGCCGGGCCCGCCCCCGGTCACACCCTGTCGTGGAATCGATCATCTGCTCACCCGAACAGGTCCGCGGTGGCGGCGCGGAACTCGTCGGGCAGCACCCCCCAGACCTCGCAGTCGTCGGGCGGCTCGCCCTTGCGCGCCAGGTGGCCGCGCATCGTCCCCTCGTACACCCAGCCGAGGCCGGCGACGGTCTTCTTGGCGATCTCGTTGCGGGCCGGGATGCGGCCGTAGACGCGGTGGGCACCGAACTCGTCGAAGGCCTTCTTGACCGTCAGCGCCTCCGCCCGCCGGCCCACCCCCTTGCCGCGCACGTCGTCGCCGATCAGCGCACCGAGCTCCGGCGCGGTCTGCCGGAAGAGCCCGTAGAGGGCGGTGAAGCCGACCGGCTCGTCGTAGCCCTCGACCACGATCGCGTACTTGCGGTCCTCGCCGGACTGGTCCATCGCCCGCTTCGCCCAACCTTCGGCCTGCTCGAGCGAGAAGCTGTCGCGCTGCTCCATCAGCGATTTCGTCGCCTCCGGGTTGTTGAACCAGCGGTACACGGCAGGCGCGTCCGCTTCCTCGAAGCGCCGCAATGAGACTTCAGGCCGATCGCTCACGCCGCACACCCTACCCATCGCGTTGATGGGCCGAAAAGCGCTCTATATCAGCGCTTTTCGGCCCATCAACATCAGTCCGGGGCGAGGCCTTGGCCGGTGGCGACGAGGCGGAGGGTCTTGGCGAGGATGCGGGCGTCGAGGGCGAAGCTGCGGTGCTCGGCGTACCAGGCGTCGAGCTCGACCCGCTCCTCCCAGGGGATGCCGGCGCGGCCCTGGACCTGGGCCCAGCCGGTGATCCCGGGCAGCACGTCGAAGCGGGCGTGGCCGGCGATGCCGAAGTGCTCGACGTGGGCGGCGAGGGTCGGGCGCGGGCCGACGATCGCCATCTCGCCGCGCAGGACGTTCACCAGGTTGGGGATCTCGTCGAGCGAGGTGCGGCGCAGGAAGCGGCCCGAGCGGGTCACCCGCGGGTCGTCGCGCAGCACCGCGGTGCCGACCCCGACCGGGTCGGAGCCCGGCGACATCGTCCGCAGCTTCAGCATCTCGAAGGGCCGTTCCCCCTCCCCCACCCGCCGTTGGCGGTAGATGACCGGGCCGCGGCTGTCGAGCTTGATCCAGATCGCCGCGACGATCAGGACCGGGGAGAGGACGACGAGCGCGAGGGCGGCGAGGAGACGGTCGAGGGCGGCGGGCATCAGCGCGCCTCCTGGAGAGGCGGCCTCATCGCGTCCCCGCCGCCTTCTCCCAGCGCCCGCCGGAGCCGTGGCGCATGCGGTCCCAGAGGCCGAGGACGATCGAGGCCTGGGTGAGGACGTAGTAGCGGCAGATCCGCACCACGGCGTCGTCGGGGAGGCGCGAGGAGAGCGCCGCGACGCCGAGCAGCGCCAGCTGGACGAGCAGGGTCAGGTAGTAGAACCAGCCGCTCCCGAGCAGCACCAGGTTGGCGAGGAAGACGAGGACGTGGAGGAACGGCGTCGCGTAGCGGAGCAGCCGATGGGAGAAGAGCTCGAAGGCGAAGAGCGGCGGGTAGCCGCGCGGGATCAGCATGCCTTCGCCGACGACGATGTCCCAGAGGCCGACCATCATCCGCCGTTTGCGGGCGAACTCGCCCTCGATCGTCGGCACCATCTTCTCCTCCGCCCGCGCCGCCGGCGCGTACAGCGAGCGCAGGCCGCGCTTGGCGAGGCGGAAGGGGAAGCTGAGGTCGTGGCTGCCCGAGGCGGGCAGCGCCTCGTAGGCGGAGCGGCGCACCGCGTAGATCGCGCCGTTGCCGGCGGTCACCCCGGCGAGCTCCGACTCCAGCTCCCGGATCGCCATCTCGTAGCGCCAGTAGGCGCCCTCAAGGTTGTCGCCGGCGGGGTCGAGGAAGCGGACCCGGCCGCAGACGTAGCCGACCCGCTCGTCGGCGAAGGGGGCGAGCAGGCGGCCGAGCGCGTCCGGCGCCCACTCCGAGTTGGCGTCGGAGAAGGCGAGGAACTCGCCGTCGGATTCGGCGACGCCTTCGTTCAGGGCGACCACCTTGCCGCCGGGCGGCAGCTCCAGCACCAGGTCGGCGCCGGCCTCGCGGGCGCGCTCCGGGGTGGCGTCGGTGGAGCCGTCGTCGGCGACGATGATCTGCAGGCGCTCGCGCGGCCAGTCGAGCCGCAGGGCGTTGGCGACCTTGTCGGCGATCACCTCCTCCTCGTCGTAGGCGGGGACGATCAGCGAGACCATCGGCCGCTCGGCGGCGGGGGCGCCGAGGCCGAGCGGGCGCGGGGCCTTCGGGCCGCCGAGGCTTTCGCGGCCGCGGCGGGCGGTGACCAGGGCGCGGAGGACGAACGGGTAGCCGACCTGGCCGTAGACGATCGCCAACGCGCAGAGCCAGAAGACGATCGCCGCGAAGGTGGTCACGCCACCAGTTCCTCGTAGAGGGCGAGGGTGAGGCGGGCGGCCTCGTCCCAGGAGTAGGGACCGGCGGCGGCCTCGCGGGCGGCGGCGGCGAGCTCGGCGCGGGCGCCCTCGTCGTCGATCAGCTCGCGCAGCGCCGTCGCCAGCGCGCCGGTGTCGCCGGCGGGGACGAGGCGGGCGGCGCCGGTCTCGGCGACCTCGGGGAAGCCGCCGACCGCGCTCACCACCAGCGGCCTGCCGAAGGCGAGCCCGGTGTAGAGGACGCCGGAGTGCTCGGCGTCCAGATACGGCAGCGCGACGACGTCGGCGCGGCGGAAGATCGCCGGGATCTCGGCCTCCTCGAC
>MKSH01000120.1:0-8090 GCA_001898095.1 Solirubrobacterales bacterium 70-9
TGATATAGAGCGCTTTCCGGCCCATCAACATCTCGGGCGTCACGGAAGGGTCACTTCGCGGCGCCTTCCCTCAGGGAACGTGGAGTTCCCGGCGTCTCCCGCATGTCACCCGCGAGGGACCCGCACCCTCGCCCTCTCCCCGTGACCCGGCCCTCTCGTAGACGGTCACAGCCTGCCCGGACCACCTACGAGAGGGCCGGGTCCCTTTCCCGTCCCGCAAACACCCCGCTCGGGACCGATAACTAGGTAGCAGCGGCCTCCGCGGCTCCCTGCGCCGTCTCCCACTGGGAGACCAGGTCGTCGACCGCAGCCTTCGCCGCCTCGTGCTTCGCGGTCGCCTGCTCGACCCGGGTCGGGTTCGCCCAGGCGGCGGGGTCGGCGAGCTCCTCCTCGACCGCCTTCAGTTCGGCTTCGGCCTTCGCGATCCGCTCCTCCAGGCGCGCCGCCTTGCGCACGGCCTTTTCGGCCGCCTTGCCTTCGCGCCGCTTCGCCTGTGCCCCGTTCGCGTTCGCGGCCTTCTCCTTCTTCACCGCACCCTTCGCCGCCGCGTCGCCCTGCGCCTCACGTTCGTCGTGGCGCCGCTGGTACTCGGCCCAACCGCTCTGGTGGCTGGTCAGCTTGCCGTCCTCGAGCACGATCGTGCGGCTGCCGACCGCCTCCAGCAGCGCCCGGTCGTGGGAGATCAGGACGACCGAGCCCTCGAACTCGGTCAGCGCGTCCTCGAGCGCCTCGCGGCTCTCGATGTCGAGATGGTTGGTGGGCTCGTCGAGGACCAGGACGTTGGCGCCGGAAGAGACGAGGATCGCCAGCGAGAGCCGTCGCTGCTCGCCGCCCGAGATGTCGGAGAGCTGCTTTTCGACGTCGCCGCCGGAGAAGAGGAAGCCGCCGAGCAGGGCGCGCGCCTTCGGGCCGGTGAGGCCGGTCTCCCGCTGCGCGGCGTCGAGCACGGTGCCCGCACCGGCGGCGGTGTCGGCGTGCTGGGAGAGGTAGCCGAGGTTGACGTTGTGGCCGGTGCGGACGATCCCGGCGGCGGGCTGTTTCTGCCCCGCCAGGGTCTCGATCATCGTCGTCTTGCCGCTGCCGTTGGCGCCGACGAGGACGACGTGTTCGCCACGTTCGACTTCCAGCTCGGCGTCGTCGAGGAGCACCCGGCCCGGCACCTCGATCCGCGCCTCGGCCATCTTCAGGACGATGCGACCGGGGCGCTCCGGCGGTTTGAAGGAGAAGCGCAGGCTGCGTTTGTCGCGCTTTTCGGAGACCGGGCCCTCTTTCTTCTTCTTGTCGATCTGTTTGACCCGCGACTGGGCCTGTTTCGCCTTCGAGGCCTTGTAGCGGAAGCGCTCGACGAAGCGCTCCATCCGCGCCAACTCCCGTTCCTGCTTGTCGACCGCTTTGCCGAGCGCGATCTGGCGGGCGGCCTGCTCCTGGCGCCAGGCGTGCCAGGGGCCGGCGAAGAAGCGGGCGCGCTGCGCCTCCAGCTCCAGCACCGAGGTGCCGACCGCCTCGAGGAACCAACGGTCGTGGGCGACGAGGACGACGGCGGCGTCGATGCCGACCAGATAACGCTCGAGCCACTCGAGCGAGGGGATGTCGAGATGGTTCGTAGGCTCGTCCAGCATCAGCAGGTCTGGCCGCGAGGCGAGCGCGCGCGCCAGCGAGGCGCGGGTCAGCTCGCCGCCGGAGAAGGTCTTCAGCTCGCGGTCGGCGTGCTCGGGGCCGAAGCCGAGGCCGCGCAGGACTTCCAGCACTTCGTCGCGCCAGCGATAGCCGCCACCGGCTTCCAGCCGCGACTGGGCGACGGCATAGGCGGCCATCGTCTCTTCCGAGGCGCCGCCCGCCATCTCACCCTCGAGCCGGGCGAGCTCGGCCTCGGTCTCGAGCATGTCGCTGCGGCCGGAGAAGACGTAATCGCTGAGCTTCGTGGCGGAGTCGCGCGGCGGGCGCTGGTCGTGGAGGGCGACGCGGGCGCCGCGCTGGATCGAGACGCTGCCCTCCTCCGGGGTCAGCTCACCGTTCAGGACCCGGAGCAGGGTCGACTTGCCCGCGCCGTTGCGGCCGGAGAGCGTCATCCGGTCGCCCGGCTCGAGCTTGAAGGAGACGTCGCCGAACAGCAGCTTGCCGCCGACGTAGACGTCCAGTGAGGTTGCGGTCGCGATCGCCATCGACCCTCCAAGGTAGATGAGAGGGCGCGTCGGCTGCGGTCAGCCGCAGTACTTGGCGGCGATCTGCTCGATCGTGCCGGCGGTGCGGGTCGTGCCCTTGCCGAGGGCGGCGTCGAGCGCCTTGGTGTCGAGCTCGGTTTCGGAGAGCCCGACGGTCGGCAGCCAGTGCAGCTCGCGCCGCTCGAGCACCATCAGGTCGCCCTCGGGAGCGAGGTCCATCACCGCCTTTTTGGCTTTGGCGGTGGGTTTGCGGCCAAGGAGGACGACCTGCGGTTTGCCCTTCGAGGCTTTGATCGCCTTCGCCGGGAAGGGATCGCGAGCGGCGATCGCGGCGACCTCCTTCGCACTCCGCAGGAAGACGGCGACGTCATACCCGAGCCGCTCGTCGAGCTCTTCTTCGACCCGTTTCTGCAGCCTCGACTCCGATTCCCCCTCCGGGTCGACGAAGACGACGTTGCCGCTCGCGCGGAAGGTGGCGACGTCCTCCAGGCCCATCGCCTCGAAGTGGCCGACCAGTTCCGGGCTCTTGATCCGCCGGTTGCCGAGGTTCATCCCGCGCAGGAAGGCGACGTAGCGTTCCACCCCGCCACCGTATCGGCAGTTGCCGTCGCCACGGCCGCCGTAATCTGGGTCGATGGCGGGGTCACTGTGACATCTCGGCGAGCTGGCGCGGGCGCTAGCGGGGCGGCGGGCCGCGGCGCGCGCCGACGGCGAGGCGCTGACCGAGCTGGAGGTGCGCCCGCCGGCGCTCCCTCCCGGGCTCGAGGTCGAATGGCTGGGCGTCTCCGGCTACCGCCTCACTTACGAGGGCCAGACGCTCTTCGTCGATCCGTACCTCTCCCGCGTGCCGCTGCGCGACCTCCTGCTGCGGCGACGGGCGCTCCCCGACCTCGCCGCGCTGGAGCGCTTCGTCCGCGCCCCCGGGGAGACCGTCGGCGTGCTCGTCGGCCACACCCACTTCGATCACGCGGTCGACGCGCCCGCGCTCGCCCGCCAGCTCGACTGCAAGGCGTACGGCTCGGCCTCGCCGTCCCCTACGACGGCGAATTGACCTGCGAGCACCTCGACTCGCTCTCCCCCGCCGCCTACCGTTGCGGCCAGGTCTGGGGGATCACGATCGCCGTCGCCGGGGTCCGCTTCTACCACCAGGGGAGCGCCAATCTGGTCGACGAGGCGGTGCGCGAGCGCGGCGTCGACGTGTTCCTCGCGGGCGTCGCCGGGCGCGGCTTCACCGAGCGCTACTGGCAGCGCATCCTGCCGCTACTCGAACCGCGGGCGGTCGTCCCCACCCACTACGACAACTTCTTCCGCCCGCTCAGCCAGCAGCTGGAGTTCGTCACCGCGGCCGAGCTGGCGCGGTTGCCGGAGGAGATCGGCGCGGTCAGCGCCGAGATCGAGCTGGCGGCGCTACCCCGCGCCGATCTCACCGCGTGACTCCGCCCCGGCACGTCCTCCCAGACGTCCTCGCCCCGGGCATGCGGGTCGTCTTCTGCGGGACCGCGCCCGGAGCCGCCTCGGCACGGGTGGGCGCCTACTACGCCGGGCCCGGCAACCGGTTCTGGGCGACGCTCCCCGAGGTCGGCCTGATCCCGATCCTCCTGCGTCCGGACGAATTCACCCGATTGGCGGAGTTCGGGGTCGGCCTCACCGACATCAGCAAGACGGCGTCGGGATCGGACGCCGAGGTCGGCAACCGCGGCGTCGACCGCAAGCGCCTGACCGCGGCGATCGCCGGCGCCGCTCCCCGCTTCCTCGCCTTCAACGGCAAGAACGCGGCGCGGGCCGCGCTCGGCCGCCCGGTGATCTACGGGCCGCAGCCGGAGACGATCGGCGGGGCGAGCGTCTGGGTCCTCCCCTCGACCTCCGGCGCCGCCCGCGGCTTCTGGGACATCGGCCCCTGGCGCGAACTGGCCGTCGCGGCGGCGTGATGCTCGCGCCAAGTCCGTCTCGGCGGAGAGCTACCACAGGCACCTGGCGATCTAGGCGACGATGTGCGGATGAGCGACTACACGGCTCTTCCCGACGACCTGCCCGTTCCTGAGGACGACGGCGCCGCCGATCACCTGGCCGGAACGCAGGTGCCGCGGATCGCGCTGCCCGCGACGAGCGGCGGCGCGGTCGATCTGGCGGAGATGGCGACGGGGCCGCTCGTCGCCTACGTCTACCCGCGCACCGGGGTGCCTGGCGTGCCGCTGCCCGCCGGCTGGGACGACATTCCCGGCGCCCGTGGCTGCACCCCGCAGAGCTGCTCCTACCGTGACAGCCTTGCCGGCTTTCAACGCCATGGCGCGCGGCTGGTCGGGGTCAGTGCCCAGAGCGAGGCCGAACAGGCGGAGTTCGCCGAGCGCGAGCACATCCCCTATCCGCTGCTCGCCGATCCGGGGCTGCGCCTCGCCGAAGCCCTCGGACTCCCCACCTTCGAGGTCGAGATCGCCGGCGAGCGCGTGACCCTCTACAAGCGCCTCACCTTCGTCGCCGAAGACGGCGTGATCGTGAAGGCGTTCTACCCGGTGTTCCCACCCGACCGCGACGCCGCCGAGGTCCTCGCCTGGCTCGCCGCCCGTCCATGACTCCCGACCGCTCAAAAAGGTCCGTGTCGAGTTTCCGTTGCTGACCAACCGAAACTAAACACACAGACTTTTGAGCGGTGCGAGCGAGGAGCGCAGGCGCTCGCCCGGCCACCGGGCCGGACGAGCAGAGGATGGAGGCGCCGAGATTCGAACTCGGATCCGCGGACGCAATGCGAGGGCATCTACAGGTTTAGTCGACGCTTTGATCTCGTCTTCCGGCGTCCGCGTCGACGGGCACTACCGAAAGACCAAGCCCCTTGAATGTCCCCGGGCCGAACGAGGCAAGTCGTCCGGGTAAGCCCGCTTCTTAGGCCGGATTCCTCCCCGCGAGCACAGGAGGAGCGGCACCCTCTAAGGCTTAGTCAGAGACTAAGCGGCGAGGGCGAACGAGTGATTTTCTTCGTTCGCATGTATTGATTTTTGCCGGGGTTTAACGAGGCCTCCGGCAACCTCGACCTGCAACCTTTCGCACGAATCGACCACGTCGAAGCCTGTCGCCCCCGTGCTGGATGCATCTGAAAGTGTACGCACCGCGTATTTGCGGGACAAGCGCGCGGGTAAGGGCGCAAAGCGATGACCGAGCAGACCTATGACGCAATAGTCCTCGGAGCGGGGCCCGCCGGGGAGGTCGTCGCCGGGCGCCTCGCCGACGCCGGCTGGAAGGTCGCGATCGTCGAGAAAGACCTGGTCGGCGGCGAATGCTCCTACTACGCCTGCATGCCCTCGAAGGCGCTGCTGCGGCCCGCCGACGTGCTCGCCGAGGCGCGGCGGATCCCCGGCGTGCCGATCGGCGAGGACGACGAACTCGACCCCGAGGCGATCCTCGAACGGCGCGACCAGGTGATCCACGGCGAGGACGACTCGGGGCAGTTGCCCTGGCTCGAAGAACGCGGGATCGACCTCTTCCGCGGCGAGGGGCGCTTCCTCGCCCCCGGCCGCATCGGCGTCGGCGACGACGAGCTGGCGGGCTCACGGGCGGTGATCGTCGCCACCGGATCCGGCGCGCTGATGCCGCCGATCGACGGCCTCGACTCGGTCCGCACCTGGAACAACCGCGACGCGACCACCGCGAAGCGGGTCCCGGACAGCATGATCGTGCTCGGCGGCGGGCCGGTCGGCAGCGAGCTCTCCCAGGCCTGGGCCTCGCTGGGGACGAAGGTGACGCTGGTCGAGGGCGGGCCCCACCTGCTCGGCCGTGACGAGCCCTTCGCCGGCGAAGAAGTGGCGGCGGCGCTGCGCGGGCGCTTCGGCATCGACGTGCGGGTCGGCGACAAGGTCCGGTCGGTGCGGCCCGGCGACGACGGGGTGATCGCCGAGCTGCAGGACGGCGGCGCGGTCGAGGGCGAAGAGCTCCTCGTAGCGGTCGGCCGCAAGCCCCACACCGACGGCCTCGGCCTCGAGGCGCTCGGAATCGAGCTCGACCAGCACGGCTTCCTCGCTGTGGACGACCGCATGCGGATCGGCGGCGACGATGCCCTCTACGCGATCGGCGACGTCAACGGCCGCGCCCTCTTCACCCACGTCGGCAAGTACCAGGCCTGGATCGTCGCCGAGAACCTGCTCGGCCGCGAGGTCGAGGCGATCGTCGAAGACCTCGGCTCGCCCCGCGTCACCTTCACCGACCCGCAGGTGGCGGCGGTAGGAAAGACCCTCAAGCAGGCCGAAGAGGCGGGCCTCGACGCCCGCGCGGTCGAGGTGCCCACCGACGGCTCCCCCGGCGCCAGCTTCCAGGGCAAGGGGACGGGCGGCAAGGCGCGCCTGGTGATCGACCAGGCCAAGGAGACGATCGTCGGCGCCACCTTCACCGGCTTCGAGACCGCTGACTTCCTGCAGGCGGCGACGATCGCGATCGTCGCCGCGGTGCCGCGGGCCCGCCTGCGCCACGCGATCGCCCCCTACCCCACCCGCAGCGAGGTCTGGCTGAAGCTGCTGGAGAAGTGGGAGACCGGTAGCTAGACGGTCGAGCGGCGCTTCAGATCCGCGAGCACGTCGCCGGGGAAGCCCGCGACCTGATCGAGGTCGTCGACGGTCTCGAACCCGCCGAGCCGCTCGCGATGGGCGAGCAGGCGGGTCGCCTGGGTGACCGAGAGGTTCTGCGAGCGGAGCTGCTCGAAGGTCACCGTGTTGAGGTTGATCGTTTCTTCGGGCGCCGCGGCGAGCGGGGCCGGAGCGGGCGGCTCGGGCGGCGCGGCGGGAGGCGCGGGCGGCGCCGGGCTTGCGAACGGGACCGGCGGGAGGGGAGGCGCGGTATCGATGGGGGGCTGCGGCGCCGCGACGGCCGGCGGAGCGGGGTGCGTCGACTCCTGGCTATCGGCGACCGGCGCCGGCCCCTGCAGCCCGGCGGCGGGCGCCGGCGTGGTGGCGCCTGGCGAGAGGTTGCCGAGCGCCCGGACGACGGCCTCCTCGGCCTCGCGGGCACGTTCCTCGGCGGCGCGGGCGCGCTGCTCGGCCTCCTCGACCGCGCGCTGCATCTCTTCCAGGCGGTGCTGCTGGGATTCTTCTTCGGCGCGGACGCTCTCCAGCCGTTTGGCCGTGGCGGCGCGCTCTTCCGCCGCTTTGGTCCGCTCGTCGATTTCCTTGAGGCGGCGCTCGGCCTCTTCGATCGAGCGCTCGCGCTCTTCGCGGCCCGCCAGCAGGCGCTGCTCGGCGAAGGAGAGGTCGGCGGCCGGGCCGATCGGATCGGGCGCGGCCGAAGACTCCGGCTCGGCGGCAGTCGCGGCATCGAAGGATGACGCAGGGTCAGCCGCGGTCGGGGCACTGAAGGACGGCGTGGCCGGGGCGCCGAACGAAGGCTCGGCAGGCGGCCCGGAATCGGCCCCTGCCGGCGGCGCGCTGGGCGGCGCGGCGTCGTCGGGCTCGGGCGCGGGCGGCTCACCGAAGGCGTTCATCGAGGTGCCTGCGGCCTCGTCCTGGAGGCGCTCTGCCTCCTGCATCCGACGGTCGGCCTCGGCCCTGATCCGTTGCTCCTCGAAGCGCACCTGGGCGACTTTTTCACGGACGCGCTGCTCTGCGGCGGCAGCATCAGAGTCGGTGACGGGCTCCGCCGGAGCGGGCGTCGAGCCGAGCGGCGGCGGGGGCGGGATCACCGGCGGCTCGGCGAGAGTCGGTGTCTCCGGCGCGTCGCTCGCGCGAAAGTCCTCCGCGGCCGAGAGCGAAGAGAGGCTCTGGACCGGAGGCGGCGGCTCCTGGGTCGGGTCGGGCGCCTGCGCGAGCGGCGGCACCGGCACCCCCTCCTCGCCGTCGATCGAGTCCGAGCTGTCGGCCACGGCACCGGGCGGAGTCGAAGGTGCGTCGATCGCGGGTGCCTCCGCGGCGGCGGGCTGATCGATCGACGACGAAGGCGCGGACGCGTCGCCGG
>MKSH01000120.1:8098-8384 GCA_001898095.1 Solirubrobacterales bacterium 70-9
GACGGCGGCGCGAAGGACGGCGGGTCACCCGGCCCGGCGGGGGCGTCGACACCCGCGGCGGCCGTGGGCGTCTCGCCGACCTGCGACGGCGGCGGGGTACCGGCGGCCAGGTTCGCCTGCGGTGACGGCGCGGATCCGCCCGAGGCGCCGGCGCGGGCTTCGGCGACCGCCTGCTCGTTGGCAGCGCGGGCGGCGGCCACGCGCTGTTCGGCGGCAGCCTGTTCCTTCTTCTTCTTGCCGCCCCCGAGCTTGATCCCGAAGAGCGACATCTCGAAGAAGCCCTTCT
>MKSH01000120.1:8456-8991 GCA_001898095.1 Solirubrobacterales bacterium 70-9
CGGCCTCCGCGGTGGACGGGCCTCCCGATGGGGGCGCGCCGGGCGCGGACGGAGCCGGCGGCGCGCCGGGGACGCTCGGCGACGACGAGCCCGCCGTGGCGCCGGTGCCAGAAGGCGACGAAGAGCCCGGCGTCGCACCGGGGCCGGCCGGCGGCGAGCCGGGGGCAGAGGGCGCAGAAGACTGGTCGGCCGCGGCAAAGGGCGCCGACGCGGCGGCCGGCGGTGCACCCGGGGTGCCCTGACCGGCAGGCGAGGCGCCAGGGCCGGCGGCGGCGCCCGGGATCGCAGGGGCGGCAGGCGAGGCGCCGGAGGCGGCTGCGGCACCCGGGATCGCAAGGGTGCTCGGCGCGGCGGGCTGGGCGCCCGGGGCGGGCGGGGTCGAGACGGGGGGCGGTGGGGCGCCCGGGGCGGCGGCCCGTTTCGCATCTCGCTCCTGCTTACGTTTATCGACGGCTTCGCGACGACCTTTGCGCATCTGCTCGCGAGCTTCGCGCTGCTCCTTGCGGATCCTTTCGCGGCGCTGCTTGCGGGTCTC
>MKSH01000121.1:0-1996 GCA_001898095.1 Solirubrobacterales bacterium 70-9
CTACGCCCAGCTCGACCTCGACGTCGGGCCGGAAAACGTCACCCAGACGGCCGAAGAAATGGGCATTGAAGCGCCGCTGCAGTCGGTGCCCGCGGAGGCGATCGGCGGCCTCGCCTACGGCGTCACGCCGCTCGAACAGGCCGACGGCTACGCGACCCTCGCCAACGGCGGCATCCACCACGATCCGACCGCGATCTCGAAAGTCGAATTCCCCGACGGCAAGGTCGACGAAATCGAATCCGAAGAAGGCGAACGCGTCCTCACCCCCGGCCAGGCCTACGACGTCACCAACATCCTCAAAGGCGTGATCACCCAGGGCACCGGCGCCGGCTACACGAACCTCTCCTACTGCTCCGAAGCGGCCGGCAAGACCGGCACCTCGGAGGAAGAATCCGACGCCTGGTTCGTCGGCTACACGCCTGAATTCTCCACCGCTGTCTGGGTTGGCCACCCGCAGTCACGCGAACGGACCGGCTTCGGCGGCCCCACCGCAGGTCCGATCTGGCGCGACTACATGGAAGCCGCCACCGGCGGCGAATGCCCCGCCTTCGAAACCCCCACCAGCCTGCCCGAACTCTCGGCCCTGACCGGCGGCCACACCGCCGCCGGCGGCCCCTCGGCCCACTTCGGCAAAGAAGAAGAAGAATTCGGCGAAGAAGAAGGCGAAGAAAACGAAGAAGAAGAAGGCGCAGAAGAAGAAATCGAAGAAGCGCCGGAACAGGGCCTCGAAGAAGTGACCCACGCCCCCGCCGGCGGCGGCGTCAGCCCCGGCTGATCGATCCGCTGGCTCGCGCGGCGGCGCGACCCGTGGTCGACCTGCGGCCAGGACGCCGTGCTTCGGCGCGCCTGCGGCCGAGGACGGGCGGCGCGATCCGGAGGCCCTGCGGCCGGGGACGGGCCGTCCCGGGCGTCTCGGAGGCGACCCGGGCAGGCTGTGGCCGCCTCCGAGACGCCCGGGACGCCAGGCTTCCGGGGGGAACTGCGCAGGGTTCGTGCGTCTGCAGGGTGGTCCGTCGCCCCTCCGGGCCGTCGAGGGCGGTGAGTTCGCAGAAATGACCGCATGGCGGAGCCAACTGCGAACTCACCGGGGTGGGGCGTGACGGGAGGGTCGCGGGCGTGAGGATCTCCTCGCTTGCGTGAGGGAGATGCGGGGGACGACACCAGGACGTGCGCCTTGGCGGGGGGATCCCAGGCCGCCCCGGACCTCCGTTCGCTCTTTGTTCGCCATACCCGTACAAGCAGCGAACGGAGCGAGGGGACCTGTGACCGATGTGACGTATTCCATGAATGAACGTGACGTTCCGGGCGCCTTCGCCACGAATCTCCCCCGAGACCCGCACGGGACCCGCGCCCTCTCCTCTCCCCAGGGGACGGCCCTCTCATAGGCGGTCACAGCCTGCCCGGACCGCCTATGAGAGGGCCGCGTCCCTTGCCCGTCCCTCGCACCCCCGGGCGCCAGCTTCCCCGCGGCCCCGTCCCTTTCCATCCCTCGGGACGCCCTACGACTCCTCGGTCAGGTCGCCTTTCTCGACCAGCTCGATCCGGTAGCCGTCGGGATCGCGGACGAAGGCGATGCGGCTGCCGGTGGTGCGGCCGCCGGGACGATAGGGGGGCTTCTCGGGCTCGATGCCGGAGGTGGCGAGGTCGGCCAGGGTGTCGTCGAGGTCGACCACCGCCAGGGCGATGTGGTTGTAGCCGGTGCCGTGGTCGTAGCCGGTGACGCCGTGGTTGTAGGTCAGCTCGAGGATCGGATCGCCGTCGGGAAGGGCCATGAAGACGTTGATCGCCTCGTCGCCGATCGGCATCCGGCGCGCCTCGGCGAAGCCGAGCTTTTCGTAGAAGGCGACCGAGGTGTCGATGTCGCCGATCCGGTAACAGGTGTGGAGGAAGGTGTTGGGCATGCGTCTGAGCTTATTGCCCGCATATCCTCCGGTTGATGCGATCTTTGGATCGAACCCGGCCGGCGGCGGTCCTTGCCGTGGCGGCGGTCCTCCTG
>MKSH01000121.1:2007-10011 GCA_001898095.1 Solirubrobacterales bacterium 70-9
GACGGTGGCGATCAGGGTCGTCGAAACGCGCAGCGCACTGAAATTCGTCGGCCCGGCGACCGTCGCCGAAGGGGATTCGCTCGAAATCGTCAACGAAACGGATCCGACCAGGGTCGGTCCGGTGACGTTCTCCCTGGTCCGCCCGGGCCATCTGCCGAAAACCAGGCGGGCGCGCGAAACCTGCTTCACCCCGGGCCACATCTGCTGGGCGATCGCCGAATGGCAGGGGGTCGGCGGTGACGTCCTGCCGACGATCAACCCCGCCGAATCGGGGGTGCCGGGATGGGACACGATGGGCACGAACACCAGTCCCGGTGACTCCTGGTTCTCCGGCCTCGCACCGGGCGCGAGCTTCGCCCAGGAGGTGACCGCGAAGGCGCCCCGTCGCCTCTACTTCATGGACGCGATCCACCCCTTCCTGCGGGGCTCGATCAAGGTCGTCCGGCCCTAACGGAACGCCGGGTTTGTCGATTCATACCCTGGATTCACGTGAGGCTGAACTGGGACGATTCACGGGTGGCTGACCAGGAGCTTCAGAGGCGGTTTCGGAGCGCGCGGCGCGATCCTGAGCTGACGGTGCTGGAGGGGTTTCATGCGCTCAAGCACGCGCTGCGCTTCGGGGCGGAGGTTCTCGAGGCCGTCGCCGTCGACGTCGGGGAGCTGGAGGGGCTCGCGGCGGCGCTGGCGCCGGACTTGGCCGGGCGCTTCGCGGCCACCGTCACGCCGATCGATGCGGACGCCCTCGCCGGGCTGGTGCCGCAGGCGCCGCGGACCGGGGTAGTGGCGATCGCTCGGCGGCAGCGGGCTGATCTGGAGGCGGCGTTGGCGGATCCGCGCGAGGCGCCGGTCGTGTTGCTCGAGCAGCCGCGGAACATGGGGAATCTCGGGGCCTGCGTGCGGGTCGCGGCAGCGGCCGACGCGGCGGGGCTGCTGACGATCGGCGAGAACGATCCTTGGCACCCCGACGCGGTGCGCGGGGCTGCCGGGTTGCACTACGCGCTGCCGGCCGTCGCCGCGGTCGAGCGGGCGCCGAGCGGGGTGGAGGGGCGGCCACTGCTGGCGCTCGATCCGGAGGGGGAGGAGATCGACCCGGCCTCGCTGCCGCTGCGGGCGGTCCTCGCCTTCGGCACCGAGCGCCACGGGCTCAGCGACGAGCTGCTGGCCGCCGCCGACGGCCGCGTCGCCCTGCCGATGCGCGAGGGCGTCTCCAGCCTCAACCTCGCCACCTCGGTCGCGGCGGTCCTGTACGCCGTGGTACTGCAGCGTCCGCGCCCATAGGTAAAGCTCTGCAAAGCAACTGCCGACACAAGGGTTGGCACCCAACCGATTTTCGAAAGGAAGCAAAGTGCCCCTCGCAGACATCAGCTTCGGCGAACTACTCCTCGTAGTCGTCGAGATCTTCCTCTTCGTGGTCTGGATCTGGATCCTCTTCACGATCATCACCGACCTCTTCCGTGACCATGAAATGTCCGGTTGGGTGAAGGCTCTGTGGATCCTCTTCCTCGTGTTCATCCCCTTCCTGACCGGGCTCGTGTACCTGATCGTCCGCGGGTCGGGGATGCGCGACCGGGCGATAAAAGCCCAGACCGACGCGAAAAAACATTTCGACGAATACGTGCGGGAGCAGGCTCACACCTCGCCCGCCGACGAACTCCACAAACTCAACGAACTGCGCGAAAAAGGTGCGCTCAGCCAGGAGGAGTTCGACCAGGCGAAGGGCAAACTGCTCGCCTAGACGAAAGTTTTCGGGATTGCGGGGCGCGAAAGGGGCGCCCCGCAGCCCTCTACACAGGCCCCAAAAGTCCTGCAAATAGGGCCGTTATGCAAGGTAACTTGCAAATTATCGGTAACCAGGCAGGGCGATTAGGTCTCTCCGCTAGCCTGCGCGACCGCGGCCGAGTTCTTGTGTTCTCACACGAACCGACCCGGTTTCGATGCGGACTCTCTTCACCCCCACCGACCCCAGCAACGCGCGCCGTCGTCGCGCCCTCAGCTTCGCCGCCGTCCTGGCGGTGGCACTGTGCGGGCTGACGCTGTGGCTCTCGACGACCGCTCCGGCGGCCACGCTGGAAGAAAAACGCGACTCGACCCAGTCGAAGCTGAACGAAGTCGAAGCGAACGCGAGCGCGCTGGCGAACACGATCGCCGCCCAGAACGCGGAAATCGACACGATGATCGGCGAAGTCTCGGTGCTGCGCCAGAAGCAGGCCGCGGTCGAGGCCCAGCTGACCGCCAAGGAAGAAGAACTTGAAGCCGCCACGGTGGCGCTGCGCAAGGAACGCGAACACCTGGTCGAAGTCCGCGGCCAGCTGAACCGGGCGCTCGGGGTGCTGCGCGAACGGCTCGTCTCGATCTACGAGGCCGGCTCGCCGGACGTGCTCAACGCGATCCTCGAATCCGAAGACTGGTCGGACATGGCCGCGCAGACCGAATACCTGAACCGCATCCAGAGCTACGACAACTCGGTCGTCAGCCGGGTGAAGACCCTGCGCAACGAAGTCCAGAGCTCGGTCGGCAAGCTGACCGCGACGCGGGCGACGATCGAAGACGCGCGCGACTCGATCGCCGCCACCGAGCAGGAAGTCGTCGCCGCCAGGGAAGCCGCCGAGGCGCGCTTCGCCGAACTGCAGAGCGCGCAGGCGGAACGCCGCGCGACGATGAACGCGCTGGAGTCGAAAGAACAGGCGCTGAGCGACAACCTCGCCTCGATCTCCGAACAGATCGCCACCCAGCGCGCCGAAGAAGCCGCCGCCAACGCGGAAGCCTCGGGGATCATCACCGAAGCGGCGGGCGAATTCCCGGCGCCGCTGAACGCGGGCGAAAGCGTCGGCTTCATCTCCGAATCGGAAGCGAGCGCCCCCGAATCGGCGCCGGAACAGGTGAAGGGTGCGGTCGCCGCGGCCAACGCGATCGCGATGACTCCCTACATCTGGGGCGGCGGCCACGGCTCCTTCGAATCTTCCGGCTACGACTGCTCCGGCGCCGTCTCCTACGCGCTGCACGGCGGCGGGCTGCTGGAAAGTCCGCTCGACTCGACCGGCCTCGAGACCTGGGGCGAACCGGGCCCGGGCAAGTGGATCACGGTCTACGCCAACGCCGAGCACGCCTGGATGATCATCGGCGGCCTCGCCTTCGACACCGTCGGCGGCCCCGGCCCCCGCTGGCACTCTTCCCCGGTCGACAGCCCGTCGGGCTTCATCGTCCGGCATCCGCCCGGCCTCTAAACCCGGCCGCGCTCCGCAATAGAGTCGGTCCGCCTTGGAACCGATCCCTTACCTGCAGGCAATCATCCTCGGCGCGCTCCAGGGGATCTCGGAGCCGTTCCCGATCTCCAGCCTCGGCCACGCGGTGCTGCTGCCGCACCTGTTCGGCTGGAACATCCACCAGAACGACGACTACTTCCTCTCGTTCCTGGTCGCCACCCACTGCGCCACGGCGCTCGTGCTGTTCCTCTTCTTCCTCGAGGACTGGAAGCGGATCTGGTTCGGCTTCGTCCGCTCGGCGCGGGGGCGGGCGACGCCGCGCGACCTCGACGCGCGCCTCGCCTGGATCATCATCGTCGGCACGGTCCCGGCCGGGATCCTCGGCGTCGCGCTGGAGCACAAGCTGCGCACGCTGTTCGCCTCGCCGACCGCGGCGGCGATCTTCCTCACCGTCAACGGGGTGCTGCTGCTCGCGGTCGAGCGCTTCCGCCGCCGGCCGCCGCGCCCCGGCGATGGCGAGGGGGACGGCGACCAACGGATCGCCCGCATGGGCTTCCGCCAGGCGCTCGGCATCGGCTCCGCGCAGGCGCTGGCGCTGATCCCGGGCATCTCGCGCTCCGGCGTGACGATGGGCGGCGGCCTGCTCGCCGGACTCTCCAACGAGGACGCCGCCCGCTACGCCTTCCTGCTGGCGACGCCGGTGATCGGCGCCGCCGGGGTGCTGAAGCTGCCGACGCTGCTCGGCTCGACCGGCGACGGCGTCCGCGGCCAGGCGCTGGTCGGGGCGATCGCCGCCGGGCTCACCACCTGGGCCGCGGTCAAGTTCCTGCTCCGCTACTTCGAGACGAACCGCCTCAGCCCGTTCGGCGTCTACTGCATCGCTGCGGGCATCTTCTGTCTGATCGTCTTCATGATCTAGTCACTAACATCGCCGCAAGCCCGACGACGAAAGCAAGACAGCTTGCTGCAGCAGCGCCGATGCAGATAATCAGCCGCACCGTCTCGGTCCTCGAGGAGGTGGCCCGGCGGCCCGACGGTGGGGGGCTCGTCGAGATCGCCAACGCCTGCTCGCTGCCCGCTGCCACCTGCCACCGGCTGCTCGCCGCGCTGGCCGAAGACGAGCTGGTCGAGCAGGACCCGCTCACCCGCCGCTACAGCGTCGGGCACGGCCTCGTGCAGCTGGCCGGGATGGTCACCCAGATCGGTCGCGGCGCCTCGATCGAAGCGGGGATGACGGCGCTGCGCGACCGCTGGCGGGAGTGCTTCTTCCTCGCCACGGTGGTCGACGACGCGATCATCTGCGTGCGCTCGCTGCCGACCATCGATCCGAACCGGATGACGGTGACGGTGCCGTTGGGGCAGCCGATGGTGCCGAACGTGGCCGGGTCGGGGAAGGCGATCCTCGCCCACGTCTCGCCGGCCGAACGCGAGCGGCTGATCGCCGCCGCCGGCGGGATGGCGCGCTTCACCGACAAGTCGATAGTCGACGCCGAGGACTTCGAGTCGGAGATGAAAGGGATCCGCGAACGTGGCTACGCGCTCTGCGACGAGGAGGCCGAGATCGGGGCGGCGACGGTGGCGGTGCCGATCGTCCTGCCGGAGGGGACGGTGCGCAGCGCCCTCGGGACGATCGGCCCGCGCGACCGGATCGTCGCGCTCGCCGAGGAGGGCTTGATCGAAGACATGGAGCGGACCGCGGGCGTGATCGCGGGGCTGGAGCAGGGGACGATCGCCGACGCCCTGGTGCCGGGGATCTAGCGGCGCCCGGGGTCAGGCGGCCGTGCCGGCCCGTCCGACTTCGCTCGCTTCGCGTTCGCGGGCGAGTTTCTCGACCGCCAGCTGCAGCGCCTGCAGCTGTTCCTGGACGCTGGCGAGTTCGCGCAGCGCCACCTCCTCGGGCTTCAGTTCTTCTTCGCGCAGCTCCTCCTCGATCTCGCTCAGTTCGGGGGCGAGGAACCGCTGGGCGAAGCCGCCGGTGAGCAGGGCGACGAAGGAGATCCCGATCAGCAGGATGAAGGTCGAGACGATCTGGCCGCCGGTGGTGGTCGGGTAGATGTTCGAGCCGAGCGTGGTCATCGTGGTGATCGCCCAGTAGGTGTCCTGCCAGAAGGTGAGGTGCTGGGAGCTCTTCTCGAAAGCGCCGAAGACGGCGCCGCCGCCGACGATCGTCAGCACCGCCAGGAGCGCCGAGTAGCGCAGGCCCTGGAGCGAGAAGACCTCGCGCGAGAGCTGCGCGAGGCGCAGCAGCCGCAGCAGGCGGAGCAGCCGCAGCGCCCGCAGCCCCTGCAGGCCGGGGGGCAGGATCGGCGGGGTGAAGACGACGAGGAAGAGGTCGAGCGGGTGGTGCTTCAGCCAGGTCCACTTTTCCGGCACCACGATCAACATCACCACGAGCTCGGTCAGGAAGGCGGTCCAGGTGACCCAGTTCAGAGCCACCGCGATCGTCTGCAGCGTGCCGCCCAGGTGCGACTCCGACAGCGCCACGCTGGGCAGCACCAGGGCGGCGGCGATCAGCATCGGCGTCGCCAGCCTTTCCGCCACCCGCGTGCTGCGCTCGTCCATCCCCGGCCCGTAGCGCACCGGCGCGTCGGCCGCGGCTTTGTTCGCGGCGGTCTTCGCGTCGACAGAGCTCACCGCAACCCATTCGACAAGTCCCACCCCGCCCCCTCTCTGTGCCAACTTTGTGACATCCCTTGAAGCGAGGGGTTTTGTCTGCGTATGGTGGCGGGGCGATGACGGGCGAGAGGGGAAAAGCGAGACGCGATGCGAGGGAGCCGGCGGAGCCTGTGGTGCGTCCCCAAGGTCTCAAGGAGTCGGAAATCAAGCGTCCGGGGCTGGAAAAGTACGTCACGCCGGGCCCATGGACGGAGGAGGACGGGACTCTGATCTGTGACACGAGCTTCGTCGGTCACCTACGGCGACGTGTGGGGACCCCGACGCGGTACGAACATTGGGACACCGCAGTGATCGACCGCGTCGAAGTGGCGGCGCTAGCGATCAGCGTTGTGACGATCGCCGAGACTCGGGCCGGCTATCGGCTCGCACATTGGGGCGCTTCGCGGATCGGAAAGAACCGAGCAGGAACTCCCGCGCTTTCCTCATGGATCTACCCGGGACCCGCGAGGGACACGCACGCCATTCTCCGTCTCCTCGTGACCCTTCCTTCTCGTAGGTTCCTGAGGCGTATGGACCAAGCAGGTCAAGGACGCAGGGAGCGAGACGAGGGGAGCGCACTCAGGTGCGTGACCCGAAGGCGAGCGACCGAGGACGCCGAGATGCGCAGGTCCAGGCGCCTCAGCCCTTGCGGGCGGCGGCTACCAGCTTGGCGCTCGGCTTGATCACCTTGGTCGGGACGAAGGTGGAGCCGGCGCGGGAGATCGTGATCGGGCCGACGCTGGGGTCGCCGCTGGGCAGGATTTCGAAGCTGCCGGTGATGCCGTTCTTCACCTTCGCGTGGGCGACGCCGGAGATCACCGCGGCGCGCGAGCCGGAGGCGTCGGTGAGGGCGCCGAGGACGAGTTCGGCCGCTTGGCCCGCGTAGGGCGCGTACAGTTCGACCGGGCCGTCGACCACCTTCTTCAGGTTGGCGACGATCTGCTTGCCGGGCCCGGGAAGTTCCTGGGGGACGAGGCCGGGGACGCTGGCGAACATGCCCTTCGAGGCCGGGCCCGCGAGGTCGATCGTCGATTGCTGGGCGAAGCCGTCGGGGGCGAGGAGCTTTACCGCGCCGCTGTTCGAGCCCAGCACCGCGACCTTGTCCTTGATCAGCTGGGCGCCGTTCTCCTCGGTCAGCCCGGCCAGCAGGACGGCTTCCGGTTCGGCCTTGGCGACCTTTTCCATCAGCGCGGTGTAGCTCTTGGCCTTCGGGTTCCAGGAGGCGAAGCCGAGCACCTTGATCCCGGCCGCCTTCGCCGCGCCGTTGAAGGTATGCGCCTGGCCGAGGCTGGTCGGATCGCCACCCGCGTAGAGGACGTAGGCGCTGCGCACCCCTTCGCCCTTCGCGAACGTCGCCAGCCCGGCGCCTTGGTAGGCGTCGTTCGGCACCACCCGAGCGTAGTTGTGGGCCTTCGGGTAGAGGCTGTCCGGCGTGCCCTTGGTGCATTCGGGGCTCGACTCGGTCAGGCAGATCGCCGTGTTGCCGGGCGAGACCATCGCCACGCCGCCGCCGGGAGCCTTGCCGAGGATCGGGATCTCGACTTCCGCGCAGCCCGAGTTGTAGGTGCCGATCACGGCCAGCACGCTCGGATCGGCGGCGTAGGCCTTCGCGTTCGCCTGGCAGATCGCCTTCGTCCAGAGTCCCGTCTTCGGGCTCGAGTCGTCGCAGGCCTGGAAGCCGACCTTGGTCGCCCCGGCGCTCCAGGCGGTACCTTTCAGCACCAGTTCGATCGCGTCGTTCATCTGGGTCGACCGTTCGCGCGAGTCGCCGCGCAGCGGCAGGTCGGAGACGATCAGCGCTTCCGGCGAGCCCTTCCCTTCGTACTGGACCGGCCCGCAGGCCTTCAGCGCGACCGGGGTCACCCCGGCGGCGCCACTGGCGGCGCCCGCCCCGATCACGGCGACGGCGACGGCGGCGAGAAGGGTGGTCAGGATCGCGGAGAAGACGAGGCGGTTTCGCATGGCTGGAAAAGATCCTCCGTCCGGCGGACGGATTCGGCGCCTCCGCTCGTCGGGTCGAAGCTGCCCTATTCGGCGGCGGCCGGCGCTTCTTTGCCCAGTTCGACGTGGGCGCGGCTGTCCGAGGTGCGGATCAGCAGCAGCGTCGCGATCAGGCCGACGATCGCGAACCCGGCGCCGACGGCGA
>MKSH01000121.1:10039-10657 GCA_001898095.1 Solirubrobacterales bacterium 70-9
TGCTGGGAGGTGTTGATCAGCCCCGAGGCGAGGCCCTGCTCGCGGTCTTCGATCCCCGACACGGCGGCGATCGTGACCGGGACGAAGGCGAACCCGAGCCCGAGCGCGGCGAGGAGCGAGGGCCCGAGGATGTCGGCGAGGAAGGTGCCTTCGACGTCGATCTGGGTGAACCAGATCAGGCCGAGGGCGATGCAGGCCATGCCGATCGCGAGGATCGGCTTGAAGCCGACTTTCGTCACCAGCGCCGAGGCGATCCCGGCGGCGAGGATGATCGTCACCGCCAGCGGCAGATAGGAGATCCCCGCCTTGATCGGGCTGTAGCCGAGGATCTGCTGCATGTAGAGCGAGATGAAATAGAACATCGAGAAGAGCGAGGCGCCGACCAGGATGCCGACCACGTTGGCCCCGGTGACGGTGCGCACGCGGAAGATCGAGAACGGTACGAGCGGCGCCCGCGAGCGCAGCTCGATCGCGACGAAGGCGCCCAGCAGGACGATCGCGCCGATGATCGTGCCGATCGTCTGGGCCGAGCCCCAGCCCGCCGATTCGGCGTCGAGCAGGGCGAAGACGAGGGCGGAGAGGCCGAGCGTGATCGTCACCGCCCCGGCGACGTCGAAG
>MKSH01000121.1:10689-12193 GCA_001898095.1 Solirubrobacterales bacterium 70-9
CGTTCACCCAGAGCACCCATTCCCAGCCGATGTATTCGGTCAGCACGCCCCCGAGCAGCACTCCGGCGGCCCCGCCGGAGCCCGCCACCGCGCCCCACACGCCAAGCGCTTTGTTGCGCTCGGCGCCGTCTTTGAAGGTGACGGCGACGATCGAGAGGGCGGCGGGGGAGAGGATCGCCGCACCGAGCCCCTGGACCGCGCGGGCGGCGATCAGCTGGCCCGAGTCGGCGGCCAGCCCGCCCGCCAGCGAGGCGAGCGCGAAGAGGACCAGCCCGGCCATGAAGAGGCGCCGCCGGCCGAGCAGGTCGGCGAGCCGGCCGCCGAGCAGGAGGCAGCCGCCGAAGGTGAGGACGTAGGCGTTCACCACCCAGGGCAGGCTGTCCTCGGAGAAATTCAGCGCTTCCTTGATCGTCGGCAGGGCGACGTTCACGATCGAGGCGTCGAGGACGACGACGAACTGGGCGACGCAGAGGAGGATCAGCGCGATCCAGCGTTTGTCGCGGGCGTCGGCGGCAGTCGTCATCAGTCGTCTCCTGAGAATTTGGTCCGCGGCCGCTCCACGAGCGCGCCGTCGAGGAAGGTGTCGACCTTCTCGTCGTAGAAGGCGACCAGCCCGGCGATCTGGAGCACCTGCGGTGACGGGTAGGCGTAGGACCAGGCGATGTCCGCGTGGACGCTGCCGCCGATCCGCGCCGTCCAATAGTCGCTGGTCGTCCCCTTGTATGGGCAGTAGGTGGAGGTCTCGGTGCGCTCGAGCGCGGTGAAGTCGACGTCGGTGCGCTGGATGTAGTGGCGGGTCGGCAGCCCGGTCTCGAAGAGGAGCACCGGGGCGCTCGACTCGGCCAGCACGACGCCGCCGATCTCGACCCGGATCTGGCGCGATGAGCGGATCGCGTCGACCCGCACGTAAGGGCTGCGCGCGTGGCCGCCGAAGACCTCCTCGTCCTCCTCGAACCAGGCGTCGACCGAGTCCCAGGCGACGTGGGCGAGGCCGGCGAACGGCCCGCTCTCGAAGGTCTGGGTGGTGGAGAGGGCGAGCACGGCATCGTCGACGTCCTCGACCGGCACGTAATAAGCGGGGAAGTAGGGCACCTCCCAGACGTAGGCCGCGCGGACGGTGTCGAGCACCATCGCGTCGCCGAGCCGGGCGCGGATCCGTCGCGGGCAGGGCTGCATGTAACCCGCCTCGGACAGGTGGCGCGGGTATCGGGACGAGTCGATCGCGCGGGCGTCCGCGGGATTCACGCCGCCCACCTTAGACAACCGGACCGGTCGGCTCCGGCCGGCGGGCGACCAAACTAGTTTGCTAGGCTAATTAGCAGTACTAACGTTTATATGGCACCGAAGACCGACACCTCGCTGACCGACACCGCCTCGCACCTGCGCGCCGCGATCGTCCGCACCTCCCGCGCCCTGCGCCAGGAGGCCGCCGACGGGACCGGACTCAGCCCGAGCGCCACCGCGGCGCTGGCGACGATCAACCGCTCCGGCCCGCTCACCCCCT
>MKSH01000121.1:12219-14358 GCA_001898095.1 Solirubrobacterales bacterium 70-9
GAGCGGCAGGGGCTGATCGAGCGCACCCCCGACCCGGCCGACGGCCGCAGCTTCCTCGTCGCGATCAACGACGCCGGCCGCGAGCGGCTCGCCCGCCTGCGCCGCCGCAAGAGCGCCTACCTCGCGCGCCGCCTGCGCAAGCTCGACCCGGACGAGGTCGAGACCCTGGCCCGCGCCGCCGAGCTGCTCGAACGGGTCCGGGAGGATGAGCAGGGTTGAGCGCCGCCCTGCGCCACTCGTTCAACTCGCTCGAGGTCCCCAACTACCGACGCTACTTCGTCGGCCAGGTGATCTCCCTCTCCGGCAACTGGATGCAGAACGTCACCGCGCTGTGGCTGATCCTGACGCTGACCAACTCCGGCTTCGCGGTCGGCCTCGCCACCGCCCTCCAGTTCCTGCCGATGCTCCTCTTCGGCGCCTACGGCGGCCTGCTCGCCGACCGGATGCCGAAGCGCCGCCTCCTGCTGATCACCCAGTCGCTGATGACGATCCCCGCCGCCGGGCTCTTCCTCGTCACCTTCTTCGGCGTCGAGCAACCCTGGATGATCTACCTCGCGGTCTTCCTCTTCGGCGTCGTCAACTGCGTCGACAATCCGACCCGGCAGAGCTTCGTGATCGAGATGGTCGGCTCCGACCGCCTCGTCAACGCGGTCAGCCTGAACAGCGTGATCCTCGAGACCGCGCGGATCGTCGGCCCCGCCTTCGCCGGGCTGATCATCGCCGGCTTCGGCGTCGTCCCCTGTTTCGCGATCAACCTGCTCACCTTCGCCGCGATGATCGCCGCGCTCCTCTCGATGGATCCGCGCGCGCTGCAGGCGGCGCCGCCCGCGGTGCGCAAGCCGGGGGCGATCCGCGAGGGCCTGCGCCACGTCCGCCACACCCCCGAGCTGGCCGTGCCGCTGGCCCTGATGGCGCTGGTCGGCACGCTCGGCTTCAACTTCCAGGTCGTCCTGCCGCTATTGGCGAAGTTCAGCTTCGGCGGCGGCGCCGGGGCCTACGCGCTGCTGGTCTCGGCGATGGGGGTCGGCTCGATCGTCGCCGCCCTCGTCAACGGCCACCGCGGTGAGACCGGCGGCAAGGTGATCGCCGCCGCCGCGCTCGCCTTCGGCATCGCCGGGCTGGCCGCCGCGGCGATGCCCGACCTGATCGCCGAGGCCGTCGTCCTTGCCGCCCTCGGCGCGGCGGCGGTGATCTTCGTCTCCTCGGTCAACTCGACGATCCAGCTCGCCGTCTCGGCCGAGATGCGAGGCCGGGTGATGGCCCTCTTCTCGATCGTCTTCCTCGGCTCGACCCCGATCGGCGGGCCGCTGGCCGGCTGGCTGGCGGAAGCGTACGACCCCCGCGTGGCCCTGGTCCTGGCGGGGATCTCCGGCCTGAGCGCCGCCTGGGCGGCACGGGTGATCTTCACCCGCACCGCCCGGCGAGGGCTCAGCTATTCGACGTAGCCGGCCGCTTCGAGGTAGGCGGCGGCGGCTGCCTTCGGTGTTTCTTTTTCGAGTTCGACCCGCGCGTCCAGCTCCTGCATCACCGGCAGGGTGAGCCCCTTCTGGACGTTGAGGATCGTCTTTTCGTAATCCGGGCCGGCTTCTTCGGCAACCTTTTTCTGGGTTACGAAGATGATGTTCCCGGCCGGGAAGACGTGCTTGTCGTCTTCCAGGATCACGAACTTTTCTTTCTCCGCGGCGAGCTGCGGGTCGGTGGTGAAGAGGATCGAGAGATCCGCCTGACCCTTTTCCAGCACCGTGTAGCGGAGGCTGATGTCGACGGGTTTGAATTCCTTGAATTTCAGCCCGTACAGTTTTTCCAGCCCGGCCAGACAATCGATCCGCTGGCGGCACTCGGGCGACCCGTAGAGGCTCAGTTTTTCACTGACGCCTTCCAGGTCGGAGACCGTTTTCAGGTCGTATTTTTCCGCCGTCGATTTGAGCAGGCCGACCGCGTTGGCGCTCGCGAACGGGGTGGGTTCGAACGCCTCCAGGCCTTCCTTTTCGAATTCCGCGTTCGCCTTTTCCCAGGCTTCGGTGGCATCGGACGGGACTTCTTCCGGTTCCAGGCCGAAGAACGAGGTGAGCGCGGTCGAGGCGTACTCCGGGTAGCCGGAGATCTGCCCGGACTTCAGCGTCTTCAGCGCCACCGTTT
>MKSH01000121.1:14408-16248 GCA_001898095.1 Solirubrobacterales bacterium 70-9
AAATTCTTCGAGCCGATCGTCAGGCTGACTTTCGCGTTTTCGGGGTTTTTGGTGATCGCTTCGCCTTTGACGAGTTCAGGTTCTTCGCCTTCTTCGGCGGGTTCTTCTTCGCTCGTTTCTTCGCCGGTTTCGGTTTCTTCCGCGGGGGCGCTTTCCGCTTCGGTCGATTCCGACGAGGAGCTGCTCGAGCCGCCGCCGCAGGCCGAGATGCCGACCGCCAGCGCGAGCGCCGCGATCAGCATGACCAGGGCCATCAGCGGCTTTTTATGGTTGAACCTCACTGGGTGCCTCCTTGTGTGTTTGGAACGGATCACTGGGCCTGCTGCAACCGCAGGCCTTTGGAAGTGAGTCGCCTCTGTAACCCCGCCAAGGCGAACTCGAAGATCAGGGCGAGGATGGCGGTGCAGATCGCCCCCGCCAGCACCCCGTTCACGCCGTAGACGTTTTCGCCAAGGATGAAATCGCCGAGCGTCAGTACGCCGGCGAGCGGGGCGATGGTGGCGGTGGCGACGATGTTCACGGTGGCGCCGCGGATGCCGGTCATGATGCTCGGCACCGCCAGCGGCAGCTCGACCTTGCGGATGATCTGCGGCTCGGTCATGCCGACGCCGCGGGATGCGTCGACGCTGGCGCGATCGACCTGGGTGACGCCGACGAAGGTGTTGGTCAGGATCGGCGGGATGCCGAGCAGGGCGAGGACGAGGACGAGGACCGGGAACCCGACCCCGATCACGGTCGCCACCAGGACGATCGCCGCCAGCTCCGGGATCGCCCGCCCGGCGTTGCCGATCCCGACCGCGACGAGTTCGCCTTTGCCGCGGTGGCCGAAATAGAGGCCGGCCGGGATTGCGATCAGCATCGCCAGCAGCAGCGCCAGCAGGCTCAGCTCGACCTGGGTCCAGGCGAGTTCAAGCACCTGTTCGATGCCGCCGACCTTGTTGCCGCCGGTGACGCTCGATTCTTGCTTCGAGAAGATGAATTCGAAGGCTCCGGTGAAGCCCGCGAGGAGGGGGTTGGGGAGGAGGGCGAGGCTCACGCCACGGCCTCTTTCTGCGCCCGACGCCAAGGCGTGGTGAGGCGCTGGACGGTCAGCAGCACTGCGTCGATCCCCAACGCCATCAGGATTGCGATGCCGCCCGCGATGATGATGGCGGTCGGGAAGGTTTCGTTCCCGGCGGTGTAGATCTGCGTGCCGAGACCACCGGCATGGGCGAAGCCCGCGAGGGTGGCGATCGCCACCGTGCTCACCGTCGCGATCCTGATTCCGCCGATGATCTCCGGGATCGCCAGCGGCAGCTCGACCTTCCAGAGGATCTGTCGTCGGGTGAGGCCCATGCCGCGGGCCGAGTCCTTCGCCGACTCGGGGACGTTGTTCAGCCCCTGCATCACGTTGCGGTAGATGATCTGCAGCGTGTAGGCACTGAGCGCGATGATCGCCGTCTCGCGCCCGCGGCCGGTGATCGGCAGCAGCAGCAGGAAGAAGGCGATCGAGGGGATCGCGAAGAGGACTCCGGTCCCGGCGAGGAAGGGCCACTGCAAGGGCCGGTAGCGGTGGGCGAGCAGGGCGAAGGCGAAGGCGATCGCGAAGCCGATCACGACCGAGATCACCACCAGTTCGAACTGCTGCAGGGCAGGCGTGCCGAAGCGGTTGATGTGTTCGGTCGCCCAGTCCCAGCAGAAGAGGTGCGCGGCGCGGGCCTGGCAGGGCAGCGTTTCGCCGGACCGCTCGTGGAAGAAACTTTCGGCGCCCCCGCCGGCGGCGAGCGGGCCGCTGATCACGGCGCTATTCATCGGCCGCGATCTCGCTCGCGCGGTCGGGACCGAGGGGGCGTTCGGCGGC
>MKSH01000121.1:16322-16949 GCA_001898095.1 Solirubrobacterales bacterium 70-9
GAGCAGGTCGGCGAGCGCGTCGCGCATCACGTCGCCGGTGTCGAGCACGGGGCCGAGGGGAGCGTCGGCGCGGTCGGGGATCGTGTCACCGGCGAGATCGCGCTGGGACAGCCAGCCGAGCGGGCGTTCGTCGGCGTCGACCAGCAGCGCGTAGGGGACCTCGACCTGGGGGTCGGCGAGTTCCGCCCGCACCTCGGCGGTCGGCTGGCCCGGATGGGCGTTCGGCGCCCGCCAGAGATCGATGTCGCCCACCCGCATCAGCGAGAGCCGCTTCAGCGCCCGGTCGGCGCCGACGAAGTCCTCGACGAACTCGTTCGCCGGGGTCATCAGGATCTCGGCCGGCGTCGCGTACTGCTCGACCCGCCCGTGCTGTTTCATGATCGCGATCCGGTCGCCCATCTTGATCGCCTCGTCGATGTCGTGGGTGACGAAGAGGATCGTCTTCTTGATCTCCGCCTGGAGGCGCAGGAACTCGTTCTGCAGGCGCTCGCGGTTGATCGGGTCGACGGCGCCGAAGGGCTCGTCCATCAGCATCACCGGCGGGTCGACGGCGAGTGCCCGCGCGACCCCGACCCGCTGCTGCTGGCCGCCGGAGAGCTGGACCGGGAAGCGGTCGGCGAGTTCCGG
>MKSH01000121.1:16978-18684 GCA_001898095.1 Solirubrobacterales bacterium 70-9
CGGCACCGTGGCGATGTTCTGGGCGATCGTGCGGTGGGGGAAGAGGCCGATCTGCTGGATCACGTAGCCGATCTCCCGCCGCAGCTTCGCCGCGTCGCGCTTCTTCACCGACTCGCCGCCGATCAGGATGTCGCCCTCGGTCAGCTCGACCATCCGGTTGACCATCCGCATCGAGGTCGTCTTGCCGCAGCCCGACGGCCCGACGAGTACGCAGATCTCACCGGCCTCGACCTCGAGGTCCAGGTGGTCGACCGCGGGCGTGGACGAGTGGCCGTAGCGCTTGGTAGCGCCCTGGAAGCTGACGGAGCTTGCTCCGCCTCGGGACTTGTCGGACGCCACGGCGGCGGGCACTTGAGGCGACCCTATACCCCGGGCACCTCGGACTCACGCAAGGTGGCATGACTGGTACCCACCTCGGTACCGCCACGGTGGTCATGTTCGTGGCCGGCGTGGTGGCGATCTTCGCCGCCGCCGTGGTGTTCGCAATGGTGGCTCGCCGAGCCGCCGCGGGAGAGCCAGAACAGGGCGAGGAAGATCGCCGTCGCGATCACGTTGAGCACGAGCTTGTAGTTCAGCCCGACCGAGCCGAAGACGTCGGCGCGGGAGGGGCGCGGGCCGGTCGGGACGAGCCCGACGAGGCCGAAGATCCCGTCCACGATCAGCGCCGCGACGATGATCGTGACCAGCATCAGGGCGGTGATCCGGAGGGCGAAGCCGGTGCCGTAGTACTTGCGGTAGGCGAGCACGATCGGGATCACGATCAGGTCGGCGAAGAGGAAGGCGACGACGCCGCCGAAGCCGATCCCGCCCGACCAGAGCACCGCCGCCAGCGGCACGTTGCCGACCGAGCAGACGAAGCTGAGGACGGCGATCAGCGGGCCGACGATCACGTTCTCCAGCGTGCGCAGGAACGGCGGCGCGTCGGTGATGAAGAGGACGTTGAAGAAGTCATCGCCGAGTAGGCCGATGAAGCCGGCGAGCAGGAAGCCGAGCGCGATCTCCTTCCACAGCATCGCCCAGTCCATGCGGAAGTTGGCGGCGACTTCGCGCCAGGAGTCGGCCGAGCGGACGGCCTCGCGGAAGGGAAGGGGGGAGCTGCCCCCGTGGTCGTGATCGTGGTCATGGCCTTCGCCCGCCGCTTCCTGGTCGTGCCGGCGGCCCTGCTCTTCCAGGCGCGGGGAGACGAAGCGGCGCAGCAGCACCGCCATCAGCCCGATCAGGATGAAGCCGCCGACGAACTCGGCCAGGGTGAACTGCCAGCCGATCAGCACCCAGAGCACGAGCCCGAGCTCCCAGACCAGGTTGGTGGAGGCGAACTGGAAGGAGAGCGCGGTGATCGCCGAGGCGCCCTTGGCGAAGAGCGAGCGGGCGATCGCGATCGCCGCGTAGGAGCAGGAAGAGGAGGCGGCGCCGAGGCCGGTCGCCTTCGCGATCGGCGCGAAGCCGGTGCTGGCGAGCGCCCCTTCGATCCGCGCCCGCGGCACCCAGGCCTGGACGATGCCGGAGATCGCGAAGCCGATCACCAGCGCCCACCAGACCTCGTAGGCCATCAGCAGGGAGTGCTCGATCCCCATCCAGACCTTTTCCAGGACCGGCATCTGGCGCTCCTTGCGGCCCTCAGCGGCCGACGAAGCGGCCCAGCGCCGCGACCAGCTCGTCGACTTTCTCGGTCCGCTCCTCGCCCTCGGCGTGGATCACGCAGTGGC
>MKSH01000121.1:18717-24974 GCA_001898095.1 Solirubrobacterales bacterium 70-9
CCATCCGCGAGACCCCGCGGACCTGTCCCTCGATACGGGCGAGGCGCTTCAGCAGCGCGTCCTTATCAGTCGAGTATCCAACGCTCATGAGGGGAACGTAGCATACCCCCATGGGGTATCGGTCAGAGGCCGAGGCGGGAGGCGCGCTCGCGGGCCTTGGCGACGACTTCGTCGCGCTCCGGCTGCCGGCCGCCGCGCATCAGCACCTTGCCGGAGACGACGACGGTGTCGACCGCGGTGCGGTCGGCGGCGTAGACGAGGTCGGCGGTCTGCTCGCCGAAGGACAGCTCGGGCGCGTCCGGGTCGAGCAGGACGAAGTCGGCCGGCTCGCCGACCGCGAGCGGGGTGGCGCCGAGGAGGGGAGCCTTGGCGCCGGTGGCGATCGCCCAGGCGTCGTCGACGGCGACCGCGGTCGCGTCGGCTGCGGCGTGGCGCTGGGCGAGCGCGAAGAGCTTCAGGTCGGCCAGCAGGTCGAGCGAGTCGTTGGAGCCGGCGCCGTCGGTGCCGAGGCCGACCCGCACCCCGGCCGCCCGCGCCGAGGGCCAGTCGAAGACCTTGCCGACCGCCAGCTTCATGTTCGCCGCCGGGTTGGAGACGATGGTCGCCCCGCGCGCCGCGATCAGGTCGAGCTCTTCGTCGTCGAGCCAGACGCCGTGGGCGAGCACGGTGCGCTCGCTGAGCACGCCGAGCTGGTCGAGGTAGACGGCGGGGCGCACGCCGTGGGCGCCGATGCAGTCGTCGACCTCGGGCTTCGTCTCCGAGAGGTGGATCTGCAGCGGCGCGTCGAACTCGGCCGACAGCCCGGCGAGGAAGCGCAGCGACTCCTCGCCGACCGTGTAGATCGCGTGGGGGGCGAGCGCCGCGCGGATCGGGCCGCCGATCCCCGTCAGCATCTCGAGTTGCTCGCGCGCCGCCGCCCGCTGCGCGTCCAGGTCGGAGCCCATGTCGATGAAGGGCGCGCCGATCGCGGCCCGTACGCCGGCGTCGGCGACCGCGCGCGCGATCTCCGCCGGATGCCAGTACATGTCCCAGAAGCGGGTCGTGCCGGAGCGGATCATCTCCAGGCAGGCGAGCCGCGTCCCCCAGTAGACGTCCTCGGGTTCGAGCTTCGCCTCGACCGGCCAGATCCGTTCTTCCAGCCAGGGCATCAGCGGCAGGTCGCCGCCGCTGCCGCGGAAGAGCGTCATCGCCGCGTGGGTGTGGCCGTTGACGAGCGGCGGGACGAGGATCGCGCCGGCCGCGTCGAGCGTCTCCTCGCCGGGCTCGGCGGCGACCTCGGGGCCAAGCGCGGCGATCGTCCCGTCGGCGGCGCAGCGCAGCCCGACGCGCTCGCCGTCGAGGCTGGCGTCGGTGACCGTGAGCGCGCTCACCGGCCGACCGCCCCGAGCCGCGGCAGTACCGCGGCGAGCCCGTCGCGCAGGCGGGTCGCGTTGATCAGTCGGTCGGCTTCCATCTCGTCGACCGAGAGCTCGCCCTCGGCGAGGCCATTGGCGAGGTTGTCGACCACGCAGATCGCCGCGTACTCGAGCCCGAGCTCACCCGCGATCACGCACTCGGAGGCGATCGTCATCCCGACCAGGTCGGCGTGCGGGGTGATCATGCGGATCTCGGCCGGGGTCTCGAAGCGCGGCCCGACCGTCTGCCAGTAGACGCCGCCGTCGACCGCCCGCTCGCCGTCTTCGGCCCCCCAGGCGGCGACGACTTCCTCGCGCCAGCGGGGCGCGAACCCCGGCGTCGTGTGGGCGCGGGCGTCGGCGAAGATCGAGAGCCCGACGTGGAGGGCGATGAAGTCGTCCGGGCAGACGAAGCTGCCGACCGGCAGATCGGCGCGCAGGCTGCCGACCGAGGCGATCGCCAGCACCCGGTCGCAGCCCTGCTCGACCAGTGGCCGCAGGTTGGCGGCGTAGTCGATCTCGTGGGGGAGGACGAAGGCGTCCGGGGAGCCGTGGCGCTGCACGACCGCGGCACCGTGCTCGGCCGCCGCCGCGGCAATCTCACCGCCGCTCGGACCGAGCGCGTTGGAGCCGAGGATGACGGCCAGCCGTCCCATCGCGGCATCGTACGTCGCCGACCTCCCGGTGCGTTCGCAGAAATGACCGCATAGCGGCCAGAAGTGCGAACGCACCGGAGGGGGTCAGGCTTCGCGGCGGGTGCGGAACTCGGCGACGGCGTCGTCGTGGTCGACGATCGGCTCGGGGTAGTCGAGCGCCTCGAAGCCTTCCATCAGCCAGGGCCGGAAGATCGCCCTGCCGCGCACCGACTCCAGCTCGGGCACCCAGCGGCGCACGTAGATGCCGTCGGGGTCGAACCGTTCCGCCTGGCGCACGGGGCTCATCACCCGGTTCGGCCGGGTGTCGTTGCCGGTCCCGGCGATCCACTGCCAGTTGCCCGCGTTGTTGGCGATCTCGCCGTCGCAGAGCAGGTCCCAGAAGTGCCAGGCGCCTTTGCGCCAGTCGACGTAGAGGTCCTTGGTGAGGAAGGAGCCGACCGTCATCCGGGCGCGGTTGTGCATGTAGCCCTCGGCCGCCAGCTGGCGCATCCCGGCGTCGACCAGCGGGTAACCGGTGCGGCCTTCGCGCCAGGCCTCGAAGACCTTCTCCGAGCGGGACCAGCGGTCGCCGCGCGGTCGGTAGTCGCGGCGCGGCAGCTCGGGGAAGTCGGCCAGCACCTGGTGGTGGAAGTCACGCCAGCAGAGCTGCCGCACGAAGGGCCCGCCGCCGCGCGCCTCACGCGCCTCGACCGCCAGCTCCAGCGGACTGACACAGCCCCAGCGGATGTCGGCGCTGAGGTGGGACGTGCCTTTGTTCGGCAGGTCGTCGTGGCCGTCGTCGTAGTTGGCGATCCGGTCGCGGAAGAACGCCTGCATGCGCTTGCGCGCCTCGGTCTCGCCGCCGGGTGGTCGGTCCGGGGACGGCGTGCCGTCGGTCAGCTTCTCCAGCGCCGGCAGTTCGCCCGCGGCGAGGTCGGCGGGCACGCTCAGCTTGCGCGGCGCCCCGACCGCTTCCCGCCAAGGAGCCCCGCTCCAGGCGCGCTGGTAGGGGCTGAAGACCTTGAAGTGGGCGCCGCCGGTCGGCGTCACCGCGCCCGGATCGAGGATCGTCACCCCGGGGTGGGCGGTGAGCCCGATTCCCGCCTCCTCGCACGCGGCCTGCAGCCGCTCCTCCCGCCGCCGCGCGTAGGCACTCCAGTCGGCGGCGATGTGCAACTCCTCGGCACCGCACTCCCGCGCCACCTTCATCACCTCCTCGACCACCTGCCCGCGGCGCAGAAAGAGCCGCCCGTCCATCGCCTTCAGCCGCCCGTCGAGGTCGACCAACGCTTCCCGCATGTAAGCGACCCGGTTAGGCGCCGCGAACCGCGACCCCAGGATCGCCTCGTCGAGCACGAACAGCGGCACCGTCCGCTCCGCCCGCGAAGCCGCCCACAGCGCCGGGTTGTCCGTGACCCGCAGGTCGCGGGTGAAGAGCACGACGGCGGTCTTCGTCGACATGCGGGACTTGTACCCCAGATTCGGGCGGAATTGAACACGGGGTTACGGGACGGGGGCGGCCAAGGGATTGGGGAGGGGACGGGTCGGGCGGATAAGGGACGGGAAAGGGACGCGGCCCTCTCGGATGCGGTCCGGGCAGGCTGTGACCGCATCCGAGAGGGCCGGGTCCGTGGGGGGAGGCGAGGGTGCGGGCCGGAGCGTGGAGCGAAACTCGTCTATGACCGACTAACCCTCCGCGGCCCGCCCGCGGGCGGGAGGTCCGTGACGAAGACGCCGGGAACGTCGCCTCGGCGCGGGAGAGATGCCGGGATCGTCAAGTCGAATTGCGGGAGACGTCACCTGTCGCGGAGTTCTTCCACGGTCACAAACTCGTGACCACGGTTTGACCCCCCTATAGGGGGGTCAACTCACGCAGCGCAAATCGGCCCCTGGGAGAGCGCGACGGACCCGCACGCCGAGGGGACGTTCCCGGCGTCTTCCCTTAATGAACGCGACGTTCCCGCCAGGATGCTCTCATCTCTCCGACGGGACTCCGCATCCCTTCCGTGGCCGCCCCGTCCTCCAAACAGACGTCGCGGACCTCCGACGGATCCCCGCAACGCTCCCTCGTCCTGGGCGTCTCGGAGGCGGCCACAGCCTGCCCGGGCCGCCTCCGAGACGCCCAGGACGGCCGGTCCCTCGGCCGCAAGCGCCCCGGATCGCGCCGTCCCCGGCCGCAGGCCCTCCGGATCCCGCCGTCCCGGGCGACCCTGCCCCCGAATCGCACCGTCCCCGGCCACTCCGCCCCCAAACCTCCGCCGTCCCACCTCCGCGTCTCATAGGGTCACCCCATGCCCGACCCAGACGAGCGGCGCGCCGAGGACTGGGACCCGGAGGGGCGGCCTTCGGGGCGGAAGGAGACGGAAAGCGAGCGGCTCGACCGGAATCTGTCGGAGCTCTTGCAGGAGCTTCGGGTGGCGCTGCCAGGGGTACAGGTGCTGTTTGCGTTTCTGCTGGCGGTGCCGTTCCAGCAGCACTTCACCTCGATCAGCGAGTTCGACAAGAAGGCGTATTTCGCGACGCTGCTCCTGACGGCGCTGTCGGCGGCGTTGTTGATCGCTCCGTCGGCGTATCACCGACTCACCTTCCGTTACCAGCAGAAGGGGCGGCTCGTGTTCATCGCCAACCGGCTTGCGATCGCCGGTCTGGCGACGCTGGCGCTGGCGATGACCTGTGCGGTCATGCTGATCACCAACGTGTTGTTCGGGACCGTCGCCACGACGGTCGTCACCACGGCGCTGGTGCTGACGATGTTCTTCCTGCTCTGGGCGGTGCTGCCGCTGAAGCGCCGGCTCAAGTACAGGGATGAGGGTCTGCCGCTGTTAGATCCGCCCCGAGACGGCTGATCGCCGCGTCGAGCGGTTCGAGGAGCGGCAGGTCCGGCTTCTCGTGACGGAGCATCGCGGCGTCGGCTTCCCAGACTTCGAGCTTCAGGCCGATCGGCACGTCGTACTCCGCGGCGACCCGCATGCCTTCGGCGGCGATCGCCGAATGGAGCGTGGTCATGTTGGTCAGCTTGTCGGCGGCGTAGATCGCCAGCGCGTCGCCGTCGACATCGGCGACCCGGCCGCGGTGCTCGTCCTTGCGGTCGCGGTAGGACTCGATCGACTGGTCGTCGGAGAGGGTGGCGACCAGGTCGGCGATCGCGTCGCCGAATTCGGCCCGCAGGTCCTCGACCGTGGTGTCTGAGTCCTCGACCACGTCGTGGAGCAGGGCGGCGGCGAGGGTCGACTCGTCGTAGTCGCGGGACGCGAGTGTGGCGGCGACCATGCGCGGGTGCTCGATGTAGGGGAGCCCGCCGCTGCCGCTGCGGATCTGGCCCGCGTGCGCCTCGGTCGCCTTGGCCAGGGCCCGGGCGATCAACTCCGACCGCGCCGCGGCGTCGTCGATGGGAGCGGTGTCGATCGGGCTCATCGGCCGGCCACGCTGGTGATCGGGGCGGGGACTGAAGTGTCTTCGGCCACACCGCCGGCGACCGCCTCCTCGGCGAGGGCGAATTCGCCGGTTGCCGGGTCGACCTCGTAGCGGGCCCCCTCGCGGGCGAGCTCCACCGTGCCTGCCGCGCCACCGCGCGCCTGCCAGGCCGCCGCCGCCCGCTCGGCATGGGCGTCGAGCCAGCGGTCGGAGTGGAGCGGGTCGTGGTGGAAGAGGACGGTGCGCCGCGCCTCGGTCCGTTGGGCGAAGGTGAGCGAGTGGGAGAGCGCCGAGTGTCCCCAGCCGAGGTGCTCGGCGTACTCGTCGTCGGCGTACTGGCCGTCGTGGATCAGCAGGTCGGCACCCTGGGCGAGGCCGAAGCCGGAGATCCACTCGGGCTCCAGCATCTCCAGGTCGGCGCCCAGCGCCGGCTCGTGGTCGGGGATGTAGGCGAGCGCCGCGCCGACGTCCTCGACCCGGTAGCCGAGCGTCGGCCCGCGGTGGGCGACCGGGGCGGCGGTGATCCGCGCCGAGCCGATCTCGAGCTCCTCCGGGCAGGCGCGGAAGCTGACGTCGCAGGGCAACTCGCGCACCTCGACCGGGGACAGCGGCGCCGAGATGTAACGGGCGATTCGGTCGCGCAAGCTGGCCTGGGGCGAGGCCGGTCCCCAGATCACGATCTCCGCCTGCGAGCGGAACAGCGGCTCGAAGAAGACGAGGCCCTGGATGTGGTCGAGGTGCAGGTGGGTGAGCAGGATGTTGAGCCGGGTGATGTCGGTGGGCAGCGCCAGGCCGAGGTTGCGGATGCCGGTGC
>MKSH01000121.1:25158-28100 GCA_001898095.1 Solirubrobacterales bacterium 70-9
ATCGGGAAGGCCGAGCATTCGACTGCGTGCACCTGCCCGTCGAAGGCGCGGACGCCGAAGCCGGCGTGGGCGGGGCGGCCGGCGCGCACCGCACGGATCACCGGCAGCTCCTCGTAGGGGATCGTCTCGCCCGCCGCGTCGTAGGGGCCGAAGAGCCCGCCCCACTCGCCCGGCCCGACGTGGCCGACCTCGTCGAATCCCTTGCCGAGCAGGGTCCCGGCGGCCTCGTTGTAGAAGACGAGCAGGCCCCCCTCGTCGACCAGGAAGGCCGGGGTGGAGAGCGCCGACATCAGGTTCCTGGCAAGGATCAACTCAAGCGGCTTTTGTGACACAGGTGACACTTTAGTTCGTAATTTGCGGATTCCGAGGGGGAACTTCGGTGAGGGCCCGCCAACGACTACGCTTGCCGCCCCCGGATGCGCGAGCCCACCCGCACCTACCGCATTGCGATGGCCGTAAACCTGCCGGTCGCCCGCTGGGCGCGGCTCGAGGTGAGCGGCGTCGAGACGCTGCCCGCGAGCGGCCCGCTGCTCTTGGTCGGCAACCACGACAGCCACTGGGACCCGGTGATGATCGGCTTCGCGGCGCGCAAGCGGCGGATGATCCGGGCGCTGGCCAAATCGACGCTCTGGGACGTGAAGGGGCTGGCTCCGGTCCTGAACGGGATGGGGCAGATCCCGATCGTGCGCGGGGCTGGGGACGCGCAGGCGCTTGCCAACGCGGTCGCGGCGCTGCGCGAAGGCTCGTGCGTCGGCGTCTTCCCCGAGGGCACGCGCTCGAAAGGCCGCGTGATGCGGGCGCGCAGCGGCGTCGGCAGGCTCGCCCTCGAAGTGCCCGAGGCGCACGTCAGCTGCGTCGCCGTCAGCGGCACCACCGACCTCACCGGCTTCCCGCGGAGGCCGCGGATCAAGGTCCGCTTTTTCGATCCGGCCGGCGGCCGGCCGCGCCCCGACGAGGACCCCGGCGAGCTCTCCGCCCGCCTCCTGGCCGAGATCCGCGCGATCACCCCGCCGACGCTCGCCTACCGCAAGCGCGGCAAGCCGCTCCCCGGCGCCTGACCCTCGGTGGCGTTCGCACTTATGGCCGCATAGCGGCCATAAGTGCGAACGCACTTGGCTCTCGGTCAGCCGGCGGGGGCGCCGGAGCCCTTGAGGGGGGTCCAGGTGCCGCCGAAGGCGGTGGAGCCGTTGCCGGTTGCGGCGCCCGGCTGCTTGTCGCCGCTGTAGCTGTAGAGCGGGTGGCCGGCGTAGGTGACCTGGCGGCTGCCGTCGGCGCGGGTGATCGTGCCGAGGCGGGCGGCGGAGGCGCCGTTCGAGGGCTCCGGTTCGCCTTTTTCGACCAGCAGCGGCGGCCACGCTTTCGCGCACGCCCCTTCGCAGGCCGACGCTTTGGGACTGTCCTTGCTGAAGGCGTAGAGCGTGTGGCCTTCGGAGTCGGCGAGGACGAGGCCGAGCCCGGAGGCGCTGGCGAGCGAGACGTAGACCGTGCCTTCTTCGGCGTTCGGCGGCGGTTCGGCGACCGGCGGCAGCGCCGTGGTCGTCGTTTCGGTCGCCGTGCTCCCCGCCGAAGTGCTCGACGACCCGCCCCCGCACCCGGCGATCCCAAGCAGGAACGCCAGCCCCGCCACCACCACCAGTGCGTTCGCACTTCTGGTCGCTATGCGGCCATTACTGCGAACGCAAGGCGCCGTGCCGGGCCGGCGGCTCACGTCGGATCTGGATCCGTCCCCATGACCACGGCGGTGGCGCCGCTCACCGGCGCCACGAAGGTCCGACCGCCGGCGTGGACGCCGATCGCCGCCGCCTGGGAGAGATCGAGGGCCGAGCTCAACTCGGCCTCCGAGTCATCCCCCCAGCGGTAGCGGAAGCTGCCGGCCGAGTAGGTCCGCCCGTTGTCGTCGCGCAGGAAGACGCGGCAGAGGGTGCCGGAGCGGATGCCCTTCACGTACATGTGGATCTCGGTGCCGAAGGCGTGGGGTTCGAGGGTTGCGTCGATGCTCACCCCATTCGGCACGGAGGTGAAACGGACCTCCTGCGCGGGCGAATTTTCCCCGCCTTCGATCGGCAGCACGATCAGCGCCAGGACGGCCGCGACGGCGGCGGTCGCGGCGGCGCCGCCGATCCAGAGGCGGAAGCGCCGCCGCCGCCGCTCGCGCCCCTCCCTGGAGCTTTCGGCGGCGATCTGGGCCTCGATCCGGGCGCCGAGGTCGGCCGGCGGCCGCACCGGCGGCTGCTCGATCCGGGTCGGGTCGGCGAGCGGCAGGAGCGCCGCCACGCCTTCCAGCTCGCGCAGCTCGGCGCGGCACTCGGCGCAGCCCTCGAGGTGCGGCGCGACCGCCGCCCGCTCCTCGGCGGGGAGGTCGCCGAGCGCGAAGGCGCCCAGCGAGAGCTTCCAGTCCCGGTGGTCGTCAGTCCTCATAGCCCATCTCCTCCATCGCCACCCGCAGTGCCTTCAGGCCGTAGTAGACGCGGCTCTTGATCGTCCCCTCCGGCACGCCGAGCTCCTCGGCCACCTCGGAGTAGGGACGGGCGCGAAAGTGGGTCTCCAGCAGCACGCGGCGATGATCCTCGCCGATCCGCCGCATCGCCTCCTCGACCTGCCAGGCGAGCAGCGCCTGCTCCAGCGGTTCGACCGACGGCTCGACCCCGCCCTCCGCGACCCGCGGCCGGGAGGCGCGGGCGCGGCCGAGGTCGATCACCACGTTGCGCAGGATCGCGAACAGCCAGGTGCGGAGGCTGCCGATCTCCGGGTCGAAGCGTTCCCCCGCTTTCCAGGCGCGCAGGAAGGTCTCCTGCACCGCCTCTTCGGCGAGGCCGGCGTCGCCGAGCGAGCGCACCGCGAAGCCGTAGAGCTCGCCCGAGTGGGCGGCGTAGGCCTCGCGGACGTCGCGCTCGCGGGTCAGCGCGCCCATCGCGCCTCGCCTGCCATCTGGCTGCCGTTCG
>MKSH01000122.1:0-4556 GCA_001898095.1 Solirubrobacterales bacterium 70-9
CGCCCAGCGCCCCCCAATCGAGCCGAGCCGGGGCCGAGCAGCGGGATTCCTTTAGTCGGGGCGATCGGATTCGAACCGGATCAACGGAATCAGGCTGGATCGTTTTCCCTGCCAATCGGCGCTTTCTGATTCTCTGAGATCACCTCAGATTCGCTCAGATTGCTACCACGATTGCTACCACGGGCGAATGCGCGGGCGATCATCTGGCCCTCGGTGGCGCTCGGCGCGTAGTCGGCGTAGATCTGCGTCGTCGCCAAGTCGCGGTGCCCCATCCACTCCTGCAGGGTCCGCATCGAGACTTCCCCGGTCGCCGCCATCCGCGTCCCAAAGGTATGTCTCAGGTCATGGAAGCGGTGGGAGTCGTCGAGTCCCGCGGCCTTGAGCGCCTTCCTGAACCGCCGCGTGATGTTGGCCTTGGGCAGCGGCTCGCCGGTGAGCGTGAAGACCAGATCGTCATCGCCCTGGTAGCTGGAGCGCTTGAACAGCCGCTCCAGCTCGCCGCCGACCTCGTCGGCCATCGGCACCGACCGGGTCGAGCGCTTGGACTTGGGCGTGCCGAACTCGTTGCGCACGTAGTTCTGGCGGACCCGTATCCTCGCGGCCGGCCAATCGATGTCGCGCCAGCGCAGCGCCACCAGCTCGCCCTTGCGGAGGCCGGTCATCGCCGCGGTGAGGATCATCGCCTTGTCGATCGCCTGATAGATCCCCTTCCGGACGTTGGCGATGGCCGCATCCACTTCCTCCAGCGTCAGAAACCGGATCTCCGTCCGCTCCGGCACCGCGGGCAGCTCGACCCCTTCGCAGGGATTCTCTGCCGCCCAGCGGCGCTGTGGGGCCTTGGCGAAGTTGAACAAGGCGGAGAGCGTGGCGATCACGTTGCGGATCGACTTCGGCTTGAGGCCCTTCTCTTCGAGGGTCGAGACGAAGTCGAGGATGTCGGCCGACGCGATCGAGCCGAGCGAGCGCTCGCCGAAGTAGGGCTTCAGGTGCACCCTGGTCTCCGACTCGACGTTGGCGCGGGTCGAGAGCTTGCGGCCACGGCGCTTCGCGTGGGCCAGATAGCGACTCGAGACCTCCTCGACGGTCAACACCTCGCCGGCCACCGGGGCGACCTGCACCTCGCCGATCTTCTTGCGCAGCTCGGCCTCAGCCTGACTGCGGGTGAGCCCCTGGCGACTGCCGGAGATTCGTTTGAGGCCCAGTTTCTTCTTCACCTGGCGGCCATTGCTGCGCCAGTGGCCATACCACGTCTCGCGGCCGGCGGCGTCCTTGCGGATATAGAGGCTGCCGGTCCCATGTGGGCGTCTAGCCATCCTCCTTCTCCTCCCAGTTCTCCTCGCCTTCCCGCGTGATCAGCTCGATGAAATGGTCGGGCGCGCGCACGATCTGCACCAGGTCATCGACCGTGGCATCGGGATTGCGGGCTATCCATGCCTCGATTGCGTCTGCGTCAACGCGTACAACGCCTGTGCCGGATGGCAGGTTCTCCTTCATCCAGCGGCGCATCTCGTCGTCCATCCACTTCTCCTTTCAGGTGGGGCCGAGTCCGAAGACCCGGCCCTTTTACGCGCGGAAAACAACGTCGTCCTCGATGAGCGGCAGGTCAAACCGAGATGACGCATCGAGACGCTCGAAGAAGGCCTCAATGGAGGCGTTTCGGCTACGCGGAACCAGCGAAGCGATGTCGCCGGCCAGCCAGCCTTGTTCGGCCGCCAGGATCACCGCTTGAGCGCGATCGGTGACGCCGAGCTTGCCGTAGACGTTGTGCAGGTGGGTGCGGATCGTGGAAGCTGAGACCCCCATCTGCAATGCAATCTGCTTGTAGACAAGACCGTGAGCGAGGTGGCGGAGGATCTCTATCTCCTTTGCGCTCAAGGGTGGCCTCGGCCACGTTGGCGGCGCAAGATCGGGAACCGCGCGAGGCGACCGTCGAGTCTTCCTTGGCGCAGGCGGCTTTCGTCGCGACCCCGGCTTCTGCGGGGCGGTGTTCTCGCTGGTCCCGATTTCATGTACCCGTGCTCGCGAGAGCCCGGCAGCCGTCGCAACCTTCCGCTCGGAGTGCCCCGATTCGAGCGCTCGGATAACCAGATCGCCGCGCCGTTCGGTCAACTCGATTCGCCAATCATCGAGGCTGGCCAGCTCGTCCCTAACGCGTCGAAGCTCGCGCAACTCGGTCGTCGTGTCCATCGCGCGATACGTCCTCCTCGTTCGTCAGGAGGCCGCCACGACACGTAGGCTCCGCATGCACTCCGCCTAGCGCCAACTTCGCGGAGTGCCGCGGGGCCGGCGTTCGCGCGCGCGGCCCCACTTATGTGGGCGGCAGCATACGCCTCGAGAGCGGCGGGGGTCAAGCGGGCTCATGTCCGCGCCCGTCCCTGCCGCGCCTCCTCGGCCGTCTTGAGCCGGTGGCACGGCTCGGAGTGGATCGGCCGCAGGTTCGACTCGTCGTCGGCGCCACCCTGACTCAGCGGGATGACGTGATCCACTTCGTCGGAGCCGAATTCCCGGCAGACGTGACACACCCAGTAGTGAGCTTCGAGGACCCGGCGGGCGCGCTTCTGCTGTGCCGAGCCGCTCAGCTTGGAGCGGTTCTCCCTGACAGGGCGGTCGCCCCAGGCCGGGCGCCTGTGTCGCTCGCAGCGGTTGCGGTCGCTGAGCTTCCCGCAGACCACGCAGGCCTTGCGGATCATGGTCTGCGTTCCTTCGCCCGGCAGCGCCGGCAGGTACCGCGCTCGAGGGCGTCACGCTCGTGCAGGCGAGGATGGACCGGCTTCGCGCAGACGACGCACGGGATGTAGGCGTCGCGGGAGACGGTCGGCGCCGTCCCTGCGGCCCCTGAGCCCTCCTGCCAGGCAGCGCTGCGGTAGACCGGCTCGGGCTCGGGCTCCTCGCCGACGAGCACGCTGTGGGCCATCGCCATCGCGATCAGGGCGTCGATCGGGGCGCCGTTCTTCTTCGCCTTCCTGAACCTGTAACCCTCGCCGACCGCCTGGGGGACGGCGGCGAGGACGTGGGCGTTCAGACCGGGGTCGTCGGGGTGCCGGATCGACCGCGAGGCGATCGCCTCCTGCAGCCTCCCCGCCGCCATCGCCATCGCGCTCGGGGCCTGTGGGTACTCGGCCAGCTGGACGCTCGGGAGCTCGGCCTCGATCTTCTGCAGCAGCTCCGGTGCGCCGGCGTTCGGGTCGGCGACGATGGTCAGCTCCGGCCACTGCTTCGCCATCGCCTCGATCGCGGCCCAGACGTCGCCGGCGTCGATCGAGGTCCCATCGCCGGGGGGCTCGAGGATCGTCGGCCTGCCGACCACGATCGAGCCGCCGTCGCGCCAGATCGGGGTCGCCGCGGTGGTGTCCCTACGCCAGGCGAGGTCGAGGCCGACGTGGACACCGTGGGAGCCGTCGGGGATCAAAACGCCGGGCTCTGCGCAGCCCTGCCACTCCTTGTCGCTGATCGCCGCATCGGCTCCCCACATCCAGACGCCACACGCGAACCGCGCCCAGCGCCAGGGCGTCATCGAGGGGGAGTCCTTACGCCGCCGCAGCTCCTCGACGGTCTGCCAGGAGGCCGGGTTGGCGGTCTTGACCAGGTCGAGATCGTCACGGTCGTCGTCGGGGTCGAGCGCCCACTCATGCAAGGCGAAGTCGCCGGCCCGTACGTGGCGATAGGCGCCCTCGCGCTTCAGGCCCGGCAGGGCGTGGGCCTTCGAGCGCAGCCGGCCCAGGGGCGAGTCCTCGTCGTCGCCGGCGGTGGAGATCGTCACCATCCGGCCCCGGCGGGGACCGAGGCCGTCGGCGAGGACGCCGTAGAGCTCCGAGGACTTGTGGCGGTGCAGCTCGTCGACCAGGGCGAGGGTCGGCAGGACACCGTCGGCGGTGTCGACGTCGGCGGCGAGGACTTTCAGTTTCCCGCTGCCGTCCTTCGTCCACAGCTCTCTGTAGCCACGCCGGACCACGATCTCCCTGCTCAACTCCTCCGCGCGTGAGATGAAGCCGCAGGCCTGCGCGTAGAGGAGGCTGGCCTGCTCGCGCGAGGCAGCCGCGACGAAGCAGGCCGCGTCTCGTTCGGCGAGGAGGTGGTAGGTGGCCAACGCCGCCAACAGCGAGGTCTTGCCGTTCTTCTTCGCGATCAGGATCAACGTCTCCCGGCAGCCCTCGAACAGGTCGGAGAGCATCTCCTCCTGGAATGGCTCCAGCAGCATCGCCTCGCCGTTGTCGAGGGTCAGCTCCGAGCAGAAGGCCGCGAACTCGTCGATGTCGTTCATCGGATCCCCTTCCTGCGCTGGGCCAGCGAGGCGATCGTCGAGCCGGCGCCCTCCGGCTCCTCCTCACCGGGATCGAGGAACAACTCGGCCCAGAGCTTCATCGCCGACACGGACCCCGACCTGACGGCCCCGTCGATGGCCTGCCGGAATTCCTCCGCGGACATGGGCTCGGTGGGCAGGTCACGGTCTGCTCGACGGGCATCGACCGCCGCGGAGAAGTCGCCGTACTCGCCGTCGGGCGAGTTGCGGCCCTTGGCGAGCCAGCGCTCGATCGTGCGGGCGGCCACGCCGTGCC
>MKSH01000122.1:4587-5038 GCA_001898095.1 Solirubrobacterales bacterium 70-9
AGAGGCCATCAGGCGCCCCCTGTCGGGTCGGAGGGTTCCGCCGTTTTCTCTTCAGCGCCAGCCCTGTCCCGTCCCGAAGGCACGGAGCGGCGCTTGGGTGCCCCCACCCCTCGCCTCCCGTCATCGCCCTGCCTCCTCGGTCGAGAGCGTCGCGCGAAGCTGATCGAGCAGCTTGCGCAGCGGCGTGGCCTTCAGCGGGTCGCGGCCGGACGGCAACGACGGCGAGAACACGGCCGAACGGCTCCCTAGCCAGGCTCCGTCTTCCCGTAGCTCGTCCAGCAACCTGCCGATCGCGAGGTTCTCGACCAGGGCGGCCTCGAGCTGGTCGAGGGCGGCGACGGTGTCCGTCCCCAGGGTCGCGAGGCGGGCGTGCGCGGCCCCGCGGATGGCGTCGAGCGCGGCGATGGTCTCGGCCAGGTATTGGTTCTGCAAGGTGGTCGCTGCCCGCGTC
>MKSH01000122.1:5110-9081 GCA_001898095.1 Solirubrobacterales bacterium 70-9
CTCGGCCTGGCGGGCGTCCTCGCGTTCGGCGGCCTGTACGTCAGCCCGTGCAACCTTCAGTGCCGCGTGGGCTTCGTGTCGGGCTGCCTCGGCCGCCTCGAAGCGCTCAGATGCCTGTCGGACCTCGTCGGGGATGACGCCGAAGAGCTCAGCGCCGAACGGGCGGACGCCGCCGAGCCTCGCGTCGACGATGGGCTTGCTGTTGATCGTGTCGGTGCTCATGGTGTTGGTCACTTCTCCTTCGGTTCGAGGTCGTCTTCGAGGTGTGTGAATTGGGCCCAGAAAGCCCAAGCGGGTCGGGTGCCGCGGTCATCGCCGGAGGCGGTGCCGCGGCCCTGGTCGGCGCCCCCGCTGGGCAGTCGATCGGCCTCGCGGGCTTCCCGTTCGGCCTTGCGCTCTTCGTCGAGCTGTGCGAGTTCGAGCGCCTCGCGCCGAAGCTGACGACGTTCGCGCTCGGTGCTCATGGCAGCCGGTTGCGTTGGATGCGGTCGAAGTGCTGCTGGACGGACATCTCCTCGACCGGCACAGGGCCGTCGTCGTCCAGGTCGATGCCCGCGTCTTCGAGGGCCTCGTCTCTCGCCGCGGTCCAGGTCGGGTTCACCGGCAGCTCGCCGGTGCGGGCGTGGTTGATGAAGTCCTGCACCTCCCACTCGTTTCGGTCGGTCAGGTACTTCGGGATCTTGGACATGGTGTGGTTACTCCTTCCACCAATCGGGTTCGTCTTCGGGGTGCTGCGCGAAGTGCGCGTCGAGCTGCGCGCGCCTCGGCGAGGTGAACGGTCTGCCGGTGAGCAGCGCGGTCTGGCGCTCCTCGGCCTCGACGGTCACCGGGTCGGGCAGGCCGAGGTCGGTCCATCTCCTGTGGCGTTCGCGCTCCTGCTGGAGGACGCCGGGCTTGTTGTCGATCACGGTCGACTCCTTTCCTTGGAGGACCGGCCCCCCGACCCGCCACGTCGAGCGGCTGCGCTTGCCGACGACGAGGTCGACTTGCGCGGGTCGGGGACCGGCACGTCTTCATCACTCACGCCTCTACGAGGAGGCGCACTTCACCCTGGGCCATGCGGCCCAAGCTCTGTTCAGCCGCCTGCCGATCGCCTCGTCGGGGACAACGGGAGGGTCACGTGGCGCCCGGCCTTCGACGGTCGAAAGCGACCGCCATCCCTGCACCAGTGACAGATGCCGTCCCGCAGCTTCTGCGGCTCGGCCCGTGCGGGACAGCCGGGGGTCGCGCATTTCTCGAGGGACGCGAACTTCATCTGGCGACCTCCTTCCTCGGCCTGGGTCCGAAGTGCCGGTTGCCGTCGACCCACTCAAGTAGCTCCTCGGTGTCGAACCTGACGTAGCGGCCAAGGCGGCGATGGGGGATGCGGCCAGCGCGAGCCTCGGCCAGGATCCACGTCTTCGGCACCGCCAACAGCTCGGCTGCGCCTTCGGCATCGAGAAGCGGGGTCATTGGGCGACCCCCGCGTTGGAATGGGTAAGCAATTCGGCGTCATCGCCGTCATCCGCGTCATTCCATGACGGCCGTGACGCGGATGACGGCGTTTCGCGTACCTCGTCCAATTGGGTCACGCGGATCAACCGCCCGTCCGCCCTACGCTCGAACTCGATCTCGATTCCCGGCAGCGACCGCCGCAGGTTCGGCGCCAGTCGCCGCAGGGAGCCGGAGAGGGCCGAGGGGGACTTCGGCCAGGTCTTCGACCGGGCGATCCCGTCCCCGGCGATGTCGCCAAGCTGGTCGAGGAGGTCTGCCGCGGCACCCTCGAAGTTGCCCAGCCGCCGCAGAGGACCGACCAACGGTGACGCCTCCAACGTGGTCTCGTTGGCCGCCGCCCGGTTGTTCGTGTAGGCGTCGAGCAGCTCTTCGGGGTCCCACCCCATCGTGGGCGCCGCCGCGACCATCCACCTGGCGAAGTCGGCCATCCTCGGCGGTTCCTCGATGTGGACCTCCTCCTCTGCCGCCATCGCGCCGGAGACGACGTCCAAGAGCGCGCCCAGCAGACGGGGCCGCGCGGACTCGAAGCGCTTCCAGAGGTCGTCCTCGGAGACGTAACCGGAGATCCGCGGCAGCGTGAGGACGACGCTGCGGTCCTGCAGGTCGCCTTTGGTGACCACGTCGATGATCCCGTTCAGGACGATCGGCAACTGGACGCTGAAGATCGTCTCGTCGGCGTCCGAGTAGAGCTCCCTGGCCGAGAACCCCGAGCCGGTCGAGATGCGGCAGAGCGCATCACTCAGCCACTGCTGGATCGTCGACAGGTTCTCCAGGCCGATGATCCGCGAGTTGTTGCCGGCGATCATCAGGTCCCGCTCGTCGCGCGGCGGCGGTCGCAGCAGCGCTTGGTTGGGGTCGACCAGCGAGCGCAGCATCTCGGCCATCGTCGACTTGCCGGAACCCTGCTCGCCGTAGAGCGCCAGCACCGGATACGGGCCCGTCGGCCGCAAAGTCATCGCGAGCCACGAGACGATCAGCCGGAAGTCCTCCTCGGAGCCGTAGTTGACGAACTCGCGCAATTGATCGAGCGAGCCTCCCGACTCGGGCACCGGCAGCGGCAGCATCCCCCGCGAGCGGACGAACTTGACCGGTGGGTCGCTGACGACCGAGTGGCCGGTCGCGGTGATCCTCACCGCCCGCCAGTCGCCGTCGGCCAGGTCGAGGTAGATCGCGCCAGCGTGGCCGGCAACCCGGGTGAAGACCTGGTGCTCGTCGCCGTCGAAGAGCGCCTGACCCTCGAGCACGCCAAGGGCGTCGGCGACCGCCTGTGAGCCCGGTGCCTTTTCGGTCGAGGCGAAGTAGAGGCGCGAGAGCCACCTCTTGACGGACTTCGTGCGCAGCGGCCAGTTCTCGCTGCGGTTCTCGATCGGCAGGGTCGCGTAAGCGACGCCGTCGGGCGAGTGGAACAGTTCGGCGCCGGCGTCGATCGCGAGGTTGACCAGGACCGTCGCCTGGGACGGCTTGGATTGGGTAGGCGAATCGTCGTCATCGCCGTCACGGCCGTCATTGCGACCCAGGACCTGCTCGATGCTGGGCTGGTCGGTCATGCGGCCACCGCCAGACCCAAGTCCTCGCGGAGTTCTCGCCGGTAGCGGGGAAGGTCGCGGTCGGTGAACTGCTCGCCGCGCAGGTTCACGAACAGCCGGACGATGTCGCCGGTGCCGCAACTGCAGATGTAGCCGCCGTCGGGGAAGAGCCCGAAGCTCGGGTTGCGGTCCTCGTGGAACTCGAACGGGCAGCTCCCGTGCAGGCGGCCGTTGCCGCTCGGGCGTAGGTCCGCCTCGGGCGAGTACCTGCCGATCAGCGCGACCGCGGCGTCCTGCGCCCCGGGGCTGTCGTCTGCGACGCGCTCCCGCGGCAACTCGACCCGCGGGCGATCCTGTGCCCGCGCGGGCGGATCGGCCAGGGTGCCGACGATGTCCTCGTAGTCGAAGACCTCGGCGTCGAGGCGGGCGGCCCGCACCGGCTGCGGGATCTCGCGCTTGCGGTTGAAGGTCCCCGGCGGACGCAGGATGCGGGCGGCGTCGGTGGACTTCATGTCGGCGCCGATCGCGTGGGCGATGCGGCGGTTGCCGATCTCCGCCTGGTCGGGTCCGACAGCGTCGCGCAGCGGCCAGTAGGCCTGCAGGTGGCCGGGAGTGCCCGACCGGATCACGACCGGCGGCGCCGGCTCGAAGGTGCGCAGGGCGGCGACCGCGTCGTCGGTGTCGATGTCGGCCCAGAGGACGTGCAGCCGGGCGACCGACTCGCGCGTGCCGGCGCGCTGGGTCCGGGGTCCGACCCCGACATAGACGTCGCCGGTGCCGGTGAGCTTTTCGACGGTGCGGGCCCACTGCTCGACCTCGCGGACGCCGAGGAACACCTGACCCATCCCGCGGCCCTGCCGCGTGTGGCGGATCTCGACGAAGCTGATCGCCGGCTCGGCCCCGAAGAGCATGTTGTGGAAGCGGCGAAGATCTAGCGCGCTCATCGTGCCA
>MKSH01000122.1:9089-12591 GCA_001898095.1 Solirubrobacterales bacterium 70-9
AGCCGGTGCGGGCCGGGTTCTCGTCGGGCGCAGCACCATGAGCGCGGTCGTGGCGACGCTGCCAGTCGACCAACTGGGAGATGGAGATCCCTAGCTCCGCGCACCGGCGAACGACCTTCTCGTCTCTCATGGCGGTCTCGATCGCCCGCGCCTCGAATCGGAGGCCCTCGGCGTGGGCGAGGTAGCTGCGGCCGAAGATCTCCGAGCGCAACCACTCGGCGTGGTTCGCGTCGCCAGTGCCTTCGGCGACGACCAGGGCCTCTTCAGCGGCCTCCAGCACGCGCATCAGGTGCTTGAGCTGCCGTGCGGCCTCGCGACGTCGATCGCTTGGACTCGTCTTGCGGCTCCCTGGGCGGGAACCGATGGTGGCGGTGGCGCTAGTCATCGTCACCTCGAAGCTGTGCTGGCTTGACCCCGAGCGCGGCGGCGAGCATCACGCGGTGGCCAGTCGGGGCTGGACCTCGCCGCGGTCGACCTTGTAGAGACCGCGCTCCGACATCCCGGCGCGCTCGGCGAGCTCAGCGACGGTGAGGCCGCGAGCCTTCCGGAGCTTCCGGAGTTCGGTTTCGATGTTGGCGGACGTGTTGGGCAGCTTCCTCACCTTCCCCTTGGGGATCGTGTGTTTGACGAAAGCCGCCCTGCGGCAGCGGGTGTTTATTCAGTTGTTGCGCCCTGCGGCGCGAAGGCTCTTCCTGTTTCGGGACCTTCCGGTCCGCTGAACAAGTGCCGCCTTGAGAATCAGTGTAGAGCGCCCGCGGACAGAAAAAGTGGCACTAGGGCGGCGAGCCCTATTCCGCATCTCCCGTGCGCAACGGATTGCTACCTCAGCGCTACCTTCGCCGACCCTTGAAACGGCGGAAGCCCGCCTGTAGAGCGAGCTTCCTGCAATCGGGGCGCCCGGATTCGAACCGGGGACCTCCGCCACCCAAAGGCGGCGCGCTACCAGGCTGCGCCACGCCCCGACCTGGGGCAGGGTAGCTTTGACGCATGGCGGACGTCCAGCCCCTGAAGGCATTGCACTACGACCTGGCGAAGGTCGGAGGGTTGGGAGCGGTCGCCTCGCCGCCCTATGACGTGATCGACGCGGCCGAGCGGGCGGCGCTGTTGGCGCGGTCGCCCTATAACGCGGTGGCGGTCGACCTGCCGGTACCGTTCGACCCGGCCGACCCGGCGAGCCGGCCGGTCGGTGACCCCTACGAGGACGCGGCGCGGCTGATCGACGCCTGGCGCTCGGAGGGCGTCCTGGTCGCCGACGACGAGGACGCGGTCTGGGCGCTGTCCCAGGACTACACCGCCCCCGACGGCACGACGCACACGCGCCACGGGGTGCTCGCCCGGGTGCGGGTCGAGGACTACGAGACCGGCACCGTGCGCCCCCACGAGCGCACCCACCCCGGCCCGCTGCGCGACCGGCTGGAGCTGACCCGGGCGACGCGGCTGAACCTCTCACCGATCTTCTCGCTGTCGACCGCGGACCCGTGGCCGCTGGTCGAGCCCGCCCTCTCCCCCGAGCCGTGGGGCGAGGTGACCGACGCCGACGGCACCGTGAACCGGGTCTGGCGGGTGGCCGATCCGGGCGTGGTCGCCGCCGTGGTCGAGCGCCTCGCCGGCGCCCAACTCCTGATCGCCGACGGCCACCACCGCTACGAGACCGCCCGCGCCTACCGCGACGAGGTCGGCGGCGAGGGCCCGCAGAACTACACGCTGATGGCGCTCACCGGCCTCGACGATCCCGGCCTCACCGTCTTCCCCACGCACCGACTGCTCTCCGGCTTCGCCGCCGATCCGGAGCGGCGCGAGCGCCTGCTCGCCGGGCTCGCCGACCTCTTCGAGGTGACCGAGGTGACCCGCGAGGAGCTCGACCCGGCGGGCACCGAGGGGGTCGGCGTCTTCGGCCTCTACGACGCCGCCGACGGCAGCTCCCGCCGCCTGCGCCTCCGCGACACCGCCGAGGTCGACCGCCGGCTCGCGGGCAAGCCGGAGGCCTACCGCCGGCTCGACTCGGCGATCCTCGAGACCCTGGTGCTGATGGGCCTCGCCGGGATGAGCGAGGAGGACATCACCGAGCGCCGCGGCCTCGAATACGCGAAGAGCGTCGACGCCGCGGTCGAGATGGTCGCCGACGGGATCTACGACCTCGCCTTCATCCAGCGCCCGGTGCCGATCGAGCAGGTGAAGGCGGTGGCCGAAACCGACGAGAACATGCCGCCGAAGTCGACCTACTTCTTCCCCAAGGTGATGACCGGCTTCGTCTTCAGCCCGGTCGGCTGAACCGGCCGGTCCTCCCGTCCCCTTAGGATCGACCCGTGGTCAAGATCTACACCAAGAAGGGCGACGACGGGACCACCTCGCTCTGGTACGGCGGCCGGGTGCCCAAGGACAGTCCGCGGACCGAGGCCTACGGGACCCTCGACGAGGCCTGCTCGGCGCTCGGCGTCGCCCGCGCGCTCTGCGCCGGCCCCCAGGGATCGCAGGAGCTGGCCGCCGACATCCTCCGCCTGCAGGACGACCTCTTCGTCGCCGGCGCCGAGTTGGCCACCGCGCCGGAGGCGGCCGAGCGGCTGGAAGACGGGGTCAGCCGCGTCACCGCCGAGATGGTCGATTGGGCCGAGGGTCTGATCGATCGCTACATGGCGGAGGTCGACCTGCCGCCGAAGTTCGTCATCCCCGGCGGCAACCAGCTCTCCGCCCAGCTCGACGTCGCCCGCACCGTGATCCGCCGCGCCGAGCGCCGCATCTCGGCGATCGCCGAGGCGGGCGAGCTGGCCGACCCGACGATCATCCACTTCGTCAACCGCGCCTCCGACCTCGCCTTCGCGATGGCCCGCTGGGCCGACGTCGACGATCCGGAGCTGTTCGCCGGCCGCGAACGAAGCTGATGCACGCTCACGTCGTCGCCCGCCGGATCGAGGGCCTCGCCCACGAGATCGACCTCGGCGGAAATCGCGAGATCGTCGTCGACGAGCCTGCCGAGGACGGCGGCACCGACACCGGCCCGCGGCCGTCGCAGCTCCTCGCCTCGAGCCTCGCCGGCTGCACCGCGATCACGGTCGAGCTCTACGCCCAGCGCAAGGGCTGGGACGTCGACGGGCTCGAGGTCGCGGTAGACATGAGCTCCGCCGGCGGCCCCGACCCACATGCCTCGCCGACCCACTTCACGGTCGAGGTCACCCTTCCCGCCGGTCTCGACGACGAGCAGCGCCGCAAGCTGATGGTGATCGCCGGGAAGTGCCCGGCGCACAAGCTGCTCGAGCACGGCGCCGAGATCACGGCCGCCGAAAAAGCCCGGGATTGATCGGGTGAGCGGCGCGCTCGCGCTGCTTCGCCGCCGACCACGATTCCGAGCCCTTTGGGCCGCCGTCACCCTCCGCGCGCCGCCGTCGGGCCGGCGGCCGAGGGATGATGGTCGCTTGACCGCGAACGGGGACATACGGGCGCTGCTCCTGGACGCCGACGAGGCGGCGGCGATGGAGACGCACGGCGGGACCGAGTCGGCGGTGCT
>MKSH01000122.1:12616-15714 GCA_001898095.1 Solirubrobacterales bacterium 70-9
GCGAGGTCTCCTTCCCGGGCGGCCGCCAGGATCCCGGCGACGCCGACCTCGAGGCCACCGCGCTGCGCGAGGCGCGCGAGGAGATCGCCCTCGCCCCGGCGGGTGTCGAGATCGTCGGCGCCCTCCCCCCGGTCTCCACCTTCGTCACCGACTATCGCGTCCAGCCCTTCGTCGGCCTCGTCGCCGACCCCGAGGACCTCGGGCTCCAACCGAACCCGACCGAGGTCGAGACCGTCCTCGCCTTCACCCTCGACCACCTCCGCGAGGGCTACGAGATGCGCCGCCTGGTCCGCCGCGGCATCGTCGTCCACACCCCCACCTACGAGGTCGACGGTCAGATGATCTGGGGCGCGACGGCCCGCATCCTCAGCGACTTCCTGAAGCGGGTGGGCTAAGAACCTAACGGCGGGCGAGGAGGTCGACGACGGCCGTCTCAAGCTCCTCGACCCACTGCGGGCCCTGCTCGCGCGAGGTCTCCGTGACGGCGACGGGAATGCGCCAGGTCTCCCCGGCGCGGCGGACGAGCTCGGCGCCGCCGCGCAGCGCCTCGGCGTCGACGGTCCCGACCCCCTCGTAGACGAAGCCGCGCACCGGGGTGTCGACGAGGCGTTCGAGCAGGCCTTCGAGGCGCGGGCCGTGGATCGCCGCGAGGTCGACCGAGGTGCCCTTGGCGCTGCCCAGCAGCCAGAGGACGACGGTGACGTCGCCGACCAGGTCGAGGATCGTCCCCGGGCGCTCGGGGTCGGCGCGGGCGGGCTCGATCCCCGCCGCTTCGATCGCCACCAGGCCCTCCTCGGTGCGGCTCGTGCCGCGCACCTCCCAGCCCTCGTCCCGCAGCTCGGAGCCGAGCGCGCGACCGCTGCAGCCGCAGCCGACGATCAGTGCCCGAGCCATGCGAGCTGCCGGCGTCTCTGTTCCTCGTCGGCGCCGGGACCGGGTCGGCTGTGCACGTTGTGGTTGTCCAGCGGCTCACCGCACTCCGAGCAGACCTGGACCGCGTGGAAGGCGTGGTCGCCGTGGACGACCTCCAGCGGCGGGCCGTTCTCGGCGGTGTAGCGGTCGCCCCAGGCGAGCAGCGCCAGCAGCACCGGCTGCAGGTCCCGGCCCTTCTCGGTGAGGACGTACTCGAAGCGCTCCGGATGCTCGGAGTAGCGGCGGCGCTCGACGATCCCCTCGTCGGTCAGGGTCGCGAGGCGCCGGCTGAGGACGTTGGTGGCGACCCCGAGCGAGGCCTGGAACTCGTCGAAGCGGCGCCGTCCGAGAAAGAGGTCGCGCAGCACCAGCAGCGTCCAGCGCTCGCCGAGGAAGCTCAAGGGCTTTGCGATCGAGCAGTTCTTCTCCGCGTAGGCGTCGATGGCCATGCGCACATCCTAGCAGTGACTTTCTTTTCGCAAGCTGCTTCTGCTACCGTGCCTTGCGAAATGCAAGCGACCCTGCCGCGGGACCCCGCGGTGGAACGGAGCGACGAGATGGCACACCGCTGGAAGGTGCTCTGCATCACCTCGATCGGCCTCTTCATGGCCAGCCTCGACCTGTTCATCGTCAACATCGCCTTCCCGGACCTCTCGCGCTCCTTCGACGACGCGTCGCTGGGCAGCCTCTCCTGGGTCCTGAACGGCTACGCGATCGTCTTCGCCGCCCTGCTCGTCCCCGCCGGGCGAATCGCCGACCGGGTCGGTCGCAAGCGCGTCTTCGTCGCCGGGCTGCTCACCTTCGCCGCCGCCTCGGCGCTCTGCGCGGTGTCGCCGACGATCCCCTTCCTGGTCGGGGCTCGGGTGCTGCAGGCGGCGGGCGCGGCGATGATGATCCCGACCACGCTCGGCCTCCTGCTGCCCGCCTTCCCGCCCGAGCAGCGCCCGGTCGCGATCGGCATCTGGTCGGCGATCTCCGGCATCGCCGCGGCGCTCGGCCCGCCGATCGGCGGCCTCCTCGTGCAGATCAGCTGGCATTGGATCTTCCTCGTCAACGTGCCGCTCGGGCTGGTCACGGCGGTGGTCGCGATCCGCGTCCTCGACGAGGCGAAGGAACCCGAGGACGGCCGCCCCGACCTGCTCGGCGCGCTGATGCTGGCGCTCGGCATCGGCGTCCTCACCCTCGGCATCGTCCAGGGCCCCGAATGGGGTTGGAGCGACCCGAAGGCGATCGGCTCCTTCGTCGCCGCCGTGGTCCTCGTCGTCGCCTTCCTCTACCGCTCCGCCCACCACCACGCGCCGGTGATCGAGCTGCCGCTGCTGCGGGTCCGCTCCTTCGCCCTCGCCAACCTGGCGACGCTGGTCTTCTTCATGGGCTTCGGCGCGATGCTCCTCTCCGGCGTCCTCCTGCTCACCGAAGTCTGGGGCTGGTCGGAGCTGCGCGCCGGCTTCGCCCTCTCGCCCGGACCGCTGACCGCGGCGATCTTCGCCGCCCCCTCGGGCCGCCTCGGCGCCCGTATCGGCCAACGCCCGGTGGCGACCGCGGGCGGCCTCGTCTTCGCCGGCAGCTTCGCCTTCATGCTCGCCACCGTCGGCCCGAAGCCCGAATACGCGACCACCTTCCTCCCCGCCTTCATGCTCGGCGGCGCGGGCGTGGGACTGACCCTCGGCACCCTCCCCGCCGCCGCCACCGCCTCCCTGCCCCCGGGCCGCTTCGCCACCGGCAGCGCCGTATTCGGCATGGCCCGCCAGCTCGGCTCGGCGATCGGCGTCGCCGTCCTGGTCGCCCTCGTCGACTCGGCAGGCGGCAACCTCCTCGACGGCATCCGCAGCGGCTGGTGGTTCGCCCTCGCCGCCGGCATCGGGGCGGCGGCGCTGGCGTTCTCGCTGCCGGCGCGGGCCAAGGCGCCGGCAGCGGATGCCGCGACGGCGGCTGCTTAGGGCGGGTGGGGGCCGAGCAAGGGACCCGGCCGAGAGTCGTGAGGGAGACGCCGGGAACTCCACGTCCCCTTAAGGCAAGTCGTCACGTCCTCGAAGGCCCATCCCCCCTGCGCTGTTCCTTATCCCCGTATATGAGGGATAAGGAACAGCGCGAGGGGATGGGCGCCCTGGACCTGTGGCATCCCCCCCGGGGGGGATGCGCACCGAAGCCGCGCATTCTCGCTGAAGGCTCGCGTCCTGGGCGTC
>MKSH01000122.1:15742-18809 GCA_001898095.1 Solirubrobacterales bacterium 70-9
TTCCAGGTCTCGTCCTCGCGGACGCGTTGCTCGACGTCGGCCTCGGTCAGCTCGGGGGCGCCGCGGCGGCGGCGCATCTCGTTCTGGGCATCGAGCATCTGGCGGACATCGTCGATCTCGTTCTGGACCTCGACCGCGGGGGAGCGGGTGGGGAACCAGTCGACGAGCTCGCGGTCGTCGCCCGGGTAGAGGTGACCGACGACGACGATCACGCCGACGATGAAGAGCAGAACCGCGACCGTCCCCAGCAGAAGCAGCACCGTTTCAGCATACGCCCGCCCGGAAGCCCATCCGGCGGGCGCCGTTTCCTCGGTGAGGTAGCCTCGCCGCCATGAGCGGATTCACCGAGCTGGCCAGCGTCGACGGGAGGATCGGGCCGACCGCGGAGGCGGTCATCGGCCTCAAAGACGACGGGCTCTACCGCGGCGACGGCGCTTTCGAGGTGATCCGCCTCTACGACCGCCGCCCCTTCGCTCTCGACGACCACATCGCCCGCCTCGAACGCTCCTCCGCCAGCCTGCGGCTCGAGTTCGACCGGATGGCGCTGCGGGCAGAGATCGCGGCGCTGCTCGAGGAGGCCGGGCCGATCGACGGCCAGCTGCGGCTGATCGTCACCCGCGGCGGCCGCCGCATCGCCGCCACCGAGAGCGTCCCGGTCCACGCTGAGACGACCACCGTCGCCTCGGTGACCTACCAGACGACGATCGTCCTGAACGGGGTCAAGTCGCTCTCCTACGGCGCCAACATGCTGGCGACGCGAATGGCGAAAGAGCAGGGCGCCGACGAGGCGCTGCTGGTCCGCCCCGACAGGATCGTCCTGGAGCCGCCGACCTCATCGATCTTCTGGGTCGCCGAAGGGACCCTCCGCACCACCGCGATCGCCGAGGGCGTGCTCGCGTCGATCACCCGCGACCGGCTGTTGAAGGCCGTCCCGGGGATCGAGGAGGGCGCCTGGACCCTGGACCAGGTGAAGAGCGGCTCGGAGGCCTTCCTCGCCTCGACCACGCGCGAGGTCCAGGCGGTCGCCTCGATCGACGGCGTCGCCCTCCCCGAGGCCCCCGGCCCGCGCACCCGCGAGGCGCAGGAGGCGTTCACCGCGCTCCGCGACCGCGAGCTCGCGGCGGCGAACTGATTCAGCCGCCCGGCGATCGGCCGAGCCACGCCCAGCCGAACTACTCGCTGAGGCGCATCATCGTTTCGTCGACGTAGCACCAGCTCCAGTCCTCGCCCGGCTGGGCGGAGCGGATGATCGGGTGCCCGATCGACTTGAAGTGCGACGTCGCGTGCTTGCCCTCGGAGTTGTCGCAGCAGCCGATGTGGCCGCAGGTCTGACACATCCGCAGGTGGACCCAGCGCATCCCGAGCTGCAGGCACTCCTCGCAGCCCTCGACCTCGTCTGGCAGGTCCAGGTACTGGACCGAGTCGAGATGTGAACACTCAGACGGCACGGCGCCGGAAGATAGCGCTTTTGTGTACCTGGACGTCTGTACGAGTGGGCGGGCGCCAGGGCGCCGGCCCGCGCAGCCGGCCTAGATCTCGAGCGCGGCGGGCTCGCCGCCGGGGAACCAGTGTGCCTCGACCGGGGGGGCCGAATCGCGCAGGTAGCGCTCGGCGTCGAGCGCCCCCATGCAGCCGGTGCCCGCCGCGGTGACGGCCTGGCGGTAGGTGTGGTCGACGACGTCGCCGACCGCGAAGACGCCTGCCAGGTTGGTGCGGGTCGAGCCCGGCTCGGTCTTGATGTAACCGTCCTCGTCGGTCGCGACCTGGCCGGCGACGACCTCGGAGCGCGGCACGTGGCCGATCGCGACGAAGGCTCCGGTCGCCTCGACCTCGGTCTCCTCGCCGGTGTCGGCGCGGCGCATCCGCACCTTCGCCAGCTTGCCGTCCTCCCCGGCGACGAACTCGAGCGGCACGTACGGGGTCAGGGTGTCGATGTTCTCGACCGCCAGCGCCCGGTCGCGCATGATCTTCGAGGCGCGGAACTCGTCGCGGCGGTTCACGATCGTCAGCTCGTCGGCGAACTTGGAGATGAAGGTCGCGTCCTCCATCGCCGAGTCGCCGCCGCCGATCACCAGCACCCGGTGGCCCTTGAAGAAGGCGCCGTCGCAGACGCCGCAGGTGGAGACGCCGCGGCCGCCCAGCTCCATCTCGCCGGGGATGCCGAGCCGTTTCGGCTCCGCCCCCATCGCCAGGATCACGGTCTTCGCGCGGTACTCCTCCTCGCCGAGGAAGACCTTCTGCACGCCGCCGTCGGAGAGCTCGACGCGGTCGACGTCATCGGTGACGAAACGGGTCCCGAAGCGCTCGGCCTGGGCGCGGAACCGGCTCATCATCTCCGGCCCCATGATCCCCTCGGGGTAGCCGGGGTAGTTCTCGACGTCGGTCGTGTTCTGCAGCTGGCCGCCCCACCGGAAGCCCTCGAAGACGAGCGGCTCGAGATTCGCGCGGGCGGTGTAGAGCGCCGCCGTGTAGCCGGCCGGACCGCCGCCGACGATGATCACGTCCTCGACCTTCTGCTGCTCGCTGCTCTCGCTCATCCTCGCCTCTCTTAGGCCATTACTTTACTTTTTATAGTACCACCGTCCCGGTCGATCGGCAGCCCCTCCGCTTCCCAGCGATGGACAGTGTTGCGCAGCTGGAAGAAGGCCACGATCCCGGGTGGGATCGGCATCCAGAAGGAGACCAGGCGGAAGATCAGGATCGCCGGGAAGACGGTTTCCTCGGGCAGGCCGAAGAGGACGAAGGCGCCGATCATCCCGGCGTCGACCGCCCCCACCCCGGCCGGGGCGAGCGGGAATAGGTTGGCGACCATGCCGAGGAAGAAGCCCTGGACCACGACCGCCAGCGGCACGTGGATGCCGAGCGAGTGGAAGGAGGCCCAGAGCACGCCGATGCTGAACGCCCAGAAGCCCGCCGCGCCGAGCACCGCGAGCCCGCCTTTGCGCGGGTGGGCGAAGAGGCTGAGGGCGAAGCGGAACCCCTCCCCCAGCGTCTCCGGCACGCGCGAGGCCCATTCGACGAAGGAGCGCGTGTGGGCGCCATGGGCATGCGGCAGCAGCCGTTTTTC
>MKSH01000122.1:18897-20565 GCA_001898095.1 Solirubrobacterales bacterium 70-9
AGCAGCCCGAAGACGATCAGCGCCAGCGGATAGAAGGCGTAGTGGAGGCTGACGAAGGCGATCATCCGCCGGGCCACCTCGCGCCGCCGCATCCCCGCTTTGCGCAGCGCCCAGTAGGTGAGCGCGACGCCGCCCGCGCCGCCCGCCGAGAACAGCAGCGTCGCCGCCACCCCGGCCATGTTGATCTCGTAGGTCTCGCCCCAGGTCAGCTTCAGGTCTTCGCCGCCGACCACGGCTTTGAAGAGGGCGATGTAGGTCGCGTAGGAGGCGATGCTGAAGACGACCGCGATCCCGATCCAGAGCGGGTCGGCGTCGTCGAGCTTGCCGAGCGCGTCACCGAGCCCGACCAGCTTCGGGAAGAGGAAGTAGATCCCGACCAGCAGGATGACCACGACGATCCCCGTCTGCACCATCCGTTTGGTGCTGAAGACCGGCAGTTCGAGGCCGCCGCCCGATTCCTCCTCCGGCCGCGCGCCCTCTGCCTCAGGCCGGGCACCCTCTGCCGCGGGCCTACCGCCCGACTCTTTCCGTTCGTCCTTCTCTGCACTCGTGTGGTCCGGCACCGCAGCGGAGACGCTACCGGGGCCGCCCGCCGGCGATCCGCTCGAGCCGCTGCACGACCGAGCTGACGGCACCTACGGAGGGGGCGAAGACGGGGTCGGCGCGGCGCACGGCGGCGACCAGGCCGGCGCCGGCGAGGAGGTCGGTGACGTAGTGCTCGCCGAGGTAGACGAGGCCGAAGCCGAGGGTCAGCGCATAGGCCCAGCCGACCGCCCCCTCCTCCCGACTCGCTTCCGCCAGCGATGTCGCACCGGCCACCGAGGTGGCGAAGTGGAGCGAGGGCATCGCCGCCCACGGATTGCCGCCGAGCGCCTTGTAGAGGGCCCCCCAGTAGCGGCCCCAGAGCGGCTCGCCGACCTCGAACATGATCCGGCGCAGTGGCTCATTCGTCAGCCCTTGCTCGGCTGCCCACCAGGGCGGCGCGGTCGGCACCGCCCAGTAGCCGAAGGCGCCCGCGTCGAAGACCGCCGCCATCTGGCGGGCGGCGCGCGGGAAGCGCTCCGGGTGGCGGAAGTGGATCCAGAAGAGGATCGCGTAGGGCTCGAAGAACCAGAGCCAGTGGGTGACCGTGAGGAAGCGGTCGAGCGCCTTCGTCCCGCGGCGCCCCTCGAGCATGGTCTGCAGGCGCGCCCCGGGGAGCCGGCCGTAGCCGATGCGCGAGTCGACCTCGATCGGGTAGCGGGTGTAGAGGCGACGGCGGAGGCGCTCCGGATCGTCGTAGGGCATCTCGTGGACGACCGTGAACGCCCACATCTGCATGGCGAAGAGAGCGACGTCGCGTTTGCGCGTCCGCGGCGAGAGGACGGCGACGGCGAGGGGGCCCGAGGCGGCCACCGCGAGGGTCACCGGGCCGGGGATCTTGAGGCGCTTGCGGACCAGCGGCAGGGCGATCGCCGCGCCCACGGTGGCCATCGCTCCCGCCCTGACGGCCAGCTGTACCGCGCGGGGTGGCCGGGAGCGCCTCCTCATGGGTCGGCGAGTATAGGTCGGCGACGACTCGACGAGGGCCGGCCGCACCGCATCACGGCCGCTCGCCGTGATTAGAATGGCCCCGCCTTGACGCCGCACTCGCCTGGCACCGGCCAGATAAACACGCTCATTTGGATC
>MKSH01000122.1:20666-21199 GCA_001898095.1 Solirubrobacterales bacterium 70-9
CGCGGGCAAGCCGGGCACGCAGTTGCGCGTCGCGGGCGCCCTCTCGGGGTTCGCCCTCATCCTCTTCGTGCTGGGGATCATCTTCACCAGCAACGCGCTCTCGACCCCGAAGACCACCTCCGCCGGCCTCACCTCGCTGAACGGCAAGGATCTCGAAGGCAAGCCGCTGGTGATCAAGGCGACCGGCCAGCAGTGGCTGTGGCGCTACAACTACCCGAACGGGTCGTTCAGCTACTACAAGCTCGTCATCCCGGCCCACACGGCGATCGAACTGAAACTGATGTCGACCGACGTGATCCACACCTGGAACGTCCCCGATCTGGCTCCCAAGGTGGACGCGACGCCGGGCAAGACGACCCACGTGCTCTTCCGCGCCGACGCCGAAGGCGAATTCTGGGGCACCGCCTCGACCCTCTCGGGCCAGGCCTACGCGCCGATGCGGACCACGGTGGAAGTCGTCTCGCCGGAACGCTTCGAAGAATTCATCAAGGAACAGCAGAAGGGCATCAAAGCCGGGAACGAAGGCGCCGAGG
>MKSH01000122.1:21287-21834 GCA_001898095.1 Solirubrobacterales bacterium 70-9
AGGCGAAGAAGGCGAAGCCACGGAAGGCGAATCCGAAGAACCGGCCGAAGAAGGCGGGGAAGGCGAAGAAGCCGAAGGCACGGCGACCGCTGCCGCCGGCGAAGAAATCTTCTCCGAACAGTGCTCGGTCTGCCACGGCGCGACCGGACACGGCGGCAACGGCGGTCCCGACCTGACCACGATGCCGCTGGCCCAGGAACAGGCCGGTGCCGAAAAACAGGTCACCAACGGCGGCGGCGGGATGCCGGCGTTCAAAGGCATTCTGAGCGAAGAAGAAATCGCCAGCGTCGCGTCCTACGTGGTCGAAGACATCAACGGGAAGTAAGGCGGAACGAAGAATGAGCACCACGCAAGAGCGCCGTCCCGAGATCGCCATCGACGGCTTCCCGCGCCAGAAGCGCTCCTTCTGGCACCACCTGCTGACCAGCGCCGACCATAAGGACGTCGCGAAAATCCTCATGGTCGGGTCCGGCGGCTTCCTCTTCCTCGCCGCGCTCGAGCTGCTGCTAATGCGGCTGCAGCTGGCGATCCCGGAGAACACCTTCAT
>MKSH01000122.1:21851-24611 GCA_001898095.1 Solirubrobacterales bacterium 70-9
TTCCTCTACGTCGCGCCGCTCCAGGTGGGCGCCCGCGGCACCGCCCTGCCGCGCCTCTCGCAGATGGGCGGCCTGCTCTGGGCGGCCGGCGCCGTCGTCCTCTACTCGGGCTTCCTCTGGACCCCGTCGGAGGCCGGCGTCAACCCGCTGCCGCCGCTGTCCGAGCTCGCCTTCCTCAGCAACAACGGGGTCGACGCCTGGCTCACCGCCTGCGGTTTCGCCACCTTCGGCTTCGTCCTCATCGCGATCGATCTGGCGGTGACGCTGCGGGTCGACCGGGCGCCCGGGATGGCCTGGCGCCGCGCCCCCGTCTTCGCCTGGACCGCCGCCGTCGGCTCCTGGCTGATGCTCTTCATCGGCCCGGTCCTGCTCGCCGCCTTCACGATGCTGCTGATCGACCGCAACTACGACGGCACCTTCTTCGCCGACGGCGGTGGCGGCGCGCCGCTGCTCTGGCAGCACCTCACCTGGATCTTCTACTCGGGCGCCTACGCGCTGGTGCTGATCTTCGCCTTCGCCGCGATCGCCGAAATCTTCGCCGTCTTCTCCGGCAACCCGATCTTCAACCGGCCGGTGATCATGGGCTCGATCGCCGCGATCGCCGTGATCGGCACCCTCGCCTGGATGCAGAACATGTACACCGCGCCGATCGGCCTCGGCTACAAGTACTTCGCGATGTTCATGGCCCTGCTGCTGATCGTCCCGGTGGGCCTCATCTTCTTCAACCTGATCCAGACGCTGAAGGGCGGCGCGCTGGTGATGCGGGCGCCCCTCCTCTTCGCGATCGGCGCGCTCTCGGCGATCTCGCTCGGCCTCGCCGCCGAGATGCAGCAGTCGCTGGTCGGCGCCGCCTGGTACCTCAAAAACACCACCGACTCGACCGCCGCCACCCACTTCGCCTTGATCGGCGGCGCCGTCTTCGGTGGCTTCGCCGCCCTCCACTACTGGTTCCCGAAGATCACCGGGCGCTCGATGGGCGAGCAGCTCGGCCGGATCTCCTTCTGGACCCTCGCCGCGGGCAGCCTGCTGGCCTTCGTGCCGCAGGCGCTGGCCGGCTGGGAACAGGACCAGGTGGTCGACGCCTACAAGTTCTTCAACCACACCGGGGTGAACTTCTACAACCTGCTCGCCTCGATCGGGGTCCTGGTCCTGTTCATCGGGGTCGTCCTGGTCCTGATCAACGCCGTCGCCAGCGTCAAGAGCGGCGCCCGCGCCGGGCACGATCCCTGGAAGGGCGACACGCTCGAGTGGTTCGCCCTCTCGCCGCCGCCGGTCCACAACTTCGACGTCCAGCCGGACGTCCGCAGCGACCGCCCGCTGCTCGACATCCGGGACGCGGTCGCACGCCGCGCCCGCGAGGTCGAGGAGCGCGCGGCCCGGCAGTCCCAGCCGGTAGCCTGACGGCATGTCATCCGGCGCCGGCGCGAGCACCGCGCCACCCCAGGCGGCCGGGGTAGCCCCCCGCTCGGCCGCATCACAGCTTGTCCGTGACTACTTCACGCTGACCAAGCCGACGGTCCAGTCGCTGCTGCTGCTGACCACGGTGACGACGATGTACGTCGCCGGCAGCCCTTCGCTGCGCCTGATCCTGCTGACCTGCCTCGGCGGCGCGCTCTCCGCCGGCGGCGCCGGGGCGATCAACCACGCCGTCGACCGCGACATCGACCGCATGATGAAGCGCACCGCCGACCGTCCGGTCGCCTCCGGCCGGGTCTCCCCCGCCGCCGCGATCGCCTTCGGCTGCCTCCTCGGCACCCTCTCCTTCCTCCTCCTGGCGACCCAGGTGAACGTGCTGGCGGCGGCGCTCTCGCTCTCCGGCCTGTTCGGCTACGTCTTCGTCTACACGCTCTGGCTGAAGCGCACGACGCCGCAGAACATCGTCATCGGCGGCGCCGCGGGCGCGGTCCCGCCGCTGGTCGCCTGGGCGGCGATGACCGGCGGCCTCAGCGGCATGGCCTTCTACCTCTTCGCGATCGTCTTCTTCTGGACCCCGCCCCACTTCTGGGCCCTCTCGCTGCTGATGAAGGACGACTACGCGCGGGCCCGGATCCCGATGCTGCCGGTGGTCGCCGGCGAGGACGAGACCCGCCGCCAGATCATGCTCTACACGGTCCTCCTCTACGCCGTCACCCAGCTGCCCTTCTGCGCCGGCGGCCTCGGCATCGCCTACCTCGTCCCCTCGATGCTCCTCGGCGCCGCCTTCATCGGTTTCTCCTACATGCTCCTGCGCACCAAGAGCCGCGCCTGGGCCCTGCGGACGTACCTCTTCTCGCTCGCCTACCTGGCTTTGCTGTTCATCTCGATGGCCGTCGCCGCGCACGCGTAGCGGCTGCGAGCGCGCCGGCGCCCGGGGCGAAGGAAGGGACGGGAAGGACGGGGAAGGGACGCGGCCCTCTCGTAGGCGGTCCGGGCAGGCTGTGACCGCCTACGAGAGGGCCGTCCCTCGGGGAGAGAGGCGAGGGCGCGGGTCCCGCGCGGGTCACGCCGAGGGTCCGTGACGATCTGCGCGGGTCCGGCGCGGAACTCCGCGTTCCCTCATGAGTCGTCACACCTGTCCCATTGGTCAGCCCTTTGCTGTGGAGTGAAACTCTCTCTATACGAGAGTAAAGCTCCACAGCAGGATCAGGAGCCCTGTCGCGCCGCCTCGAAGGCGACGTCTCCGTCACGTCTCTCCCCGCAGGCGCACCGGACCCGCGCACTTCCCCCCGAAAGGCTCCCGTCCTGGGCGTCTCGCGGCGGTCACAACCTGCCAGGACCGCC
>MKSH01000122.1:24628-30031 GCA_001898095.1 Solirubrobacterales bacterium 70-9
TCACAGTTACCCGTACCGGCTACGGGAAAGTGCGAACGCCCGCCGCCCGGGCCCCGAAGCGCGCCGTCCCCCGGCCGCAGCCGCCCCGAATCGCGCCGTCCCCGCCGCAGCGTCTGCGCTCGGGACCGCCGGGACTGATAGAAATCCGGCTGTGGATCGTGAGACCGCACGTCGCAACATGACCGCCGGCTTGGTTGCCGGGGGCTTTGCCGCTGCCGTCTTCGCGCTCGCCTTCATCGTCGCCATGCTCTACATCGCGCACTGATGAGCGAGCACCGTCAAGTTCCCGCGTCGGGCGAGACCATCCAGGTCCCGCGTCCCTCCTGGGGCCCGGCCTTCTTCGCCCTCGGGGCGACCGGCGCGGTCGGCGGGATCTACGCCAACGGCTTCGTCTTCTCCGCCTTCATCTGGTCCTACATCGGGATCGTCATCCTGCTGTTCGGCTTCCGCGCGATCGTCCGCACCTCCGTGCGCAGCTACTTCAGCCTGCCGAAGCGCCAGCAGGCCGACACGTCGCCGCTGCCGGTCGAGCAGATCTACCTCGAGTCTCGACCCTCCACCAGCCGCCCGCAAGGCTGAGAAGCGCTCTCAGCGCGTCTGGCAGGGCATGATCGTCCAGGGCGGCCGGCATGGCCCCTGAGCGAACCTCCCTGCTGTTGTGAGTGAAGGGGCCATGCCGGCCGCCCCCAAGGCCTCAAGCCTGCTTCGGCAGGGCAAATTCCGAGGTCGCGCCCTCGGACGTCCAGACCCGGACGATGTCGCGCATCGAGAGGATGCCGACCACCTCGCCGGCGTCGAAGACGACCAGGTGGCGGACGCTGCGGCGCGACATCTCGGCGGCGGCGTGCTCGAGGCTCCAGTCGGGGGCGGCGGCGATCACGGACTCGGTCATGTGGCCGCCGACCGGCTCGGCGTCGGGGTCCTCGCCGGCGCCGATCGAGAGCAGCAGGTCCCGCTCGGTGACGATCCCCGGGGTCGGCGCCTCGTCGTCGATCACCAGCGCGGCGCCGACGTTGCGCTCGACCATCGCCGCAGCGGCCTGGCGCAACGTGTGCGACGGGCCCACCGTCACCGATACCTCGGACATGCCATCCCTTACCTGCATCGCTCCTCCTCTTGGACGAGTTAACACGTTAGTGCGATTCGATGCAAATGTACCCCGCCTGGCGCGGCCGGCAAACGCCGTGACGGGGGCCTCGACATATAGACTCCGCCGCGCCTCGGCAGTATGCAGAACTTCCCCAAGCCCATCCGCCTGCTCGCGCCTCTCGTGGCCCTGATCGCGACCGTCGTCGTGGTCTCCGGCTGCGGGACGACGCAGCCCGACATCGCCCGCGGGCGCGTCCTCTTCACCTCGAAGTGCGGCGTCTGCCACGCGCTCGCCCAGGCGGGCACGACGGCAACGATCGGCCCTGACCTCGACGACGCCTTCGCGGCGGCGCGCGAAGCCGGTGGCTTCGACGCGGCCACGATCGAAGGGATCGTCGAAGCGCAGGTCGACGATCCGCGCCCCTCGAACGGCAACCCGGCGGCCTCGATGCCCGCCAAGATCGTCGAGGGCCAGGACCTCAACGACATCGCCGCCTACGTCGGCAAGTACGCCGGCGTGCCCGGCGCGGCGCCGCCGGAAGTCGAAGGCGGCCCCGGCGCCCAGGTCTTCGCCAACAACGGCTGCGGCGGCTGCCACACGCTCGCCGTCGCCAACGCGGGCGGCACCACCGGCCCGGACCTGGACGAAGTCCTCCCCGGCCAGAGCGAAGCCGAAATCGAAGAATCGATCGTCGACCCGAACGCGAAAATCGCCCAGGGCTACCCGGCCAACGTGATGCCGGAGAACTTCAAAGAAACGATCCAGCCCGAAGAAATCAAAGAGCTGGTCGAATTCCTGGCTGAAAACGCCGGGAAAAAATCCGGCGGCTGAGCTCCGGCGGCCGGAGCGCCGCGCCGGTCATAGTCTGAATATGTTCGCGCGCCTCCGAAATCGCTTCGAGATCACCCCGCAACGCTATGCGCAGGTGACCGTCGTCGCGCTGATCGGGCTCACGCTGATCGTGCTCAGCGGCTCCGCCGTGCGGCTGACCGAGTCAGGGCTCGGCTGTCCCGATTGGCCGCAGTGCTACGGCGGCGGCCAACATCCGGCGCTCGAATCGCACGCGATCATCGAGATGAGCAACCGGATCATCACCGGCCTGCTCGGCATCGCCGTGATCGCCGCCGCGGTGCTCGCCTTCTTCCGCCGCCCCTACCGGAAACACCTGGCGATCTTCGGCGCCCTGCTGCCGCTCGGCGTCATCGCCCAGGCGATCCTCGGCGCCCTCGTCGTCAAGTACGACCTGCGGCCGGAACTCGTGATGTGCCACTTCATCCTCTCGATGATGCTGCTCGACGCGGGCTTCGCGTTGATGTGGTGCTCGCGCTACGAACCCTGGGACCGGCGACGATCCTGGGACCGCAAGGGGGACTGGGCGGTGCGGGCGCTGGGGCCGCTCGGCCAGCTGACGATCCTCGCCGGGACGATCGCCACCGGCTCCGGCCCGCACGCGGGCGAGTTCGAAGGTCAGCTTGTCAAGCGCTTCACCTTCGAGGGCCACGACACCCTGGAATGGGTGGTCCAGCGCCACGCCGTGCTGGCCACGATCTACGGCCTGGCGGCGATCGGCGTCTGGTTCTACCTGCGCCGTCCGGACGGCGACCGCAGAGCGGTGAAACCGCTCACCGTGGTCCTTCTGCTGCTCGCCCTGCAGGGGATCGTCGGCTACGCCCAGTGGGAGCTCGAACTGCCGTCGGAGATCGTCTGGGTCCACGTCGCCCTCGCCACCCTCAACTGGCTGGCGATGCTGTGGACGATCGCCGCCGCCGGACGGCTCGAGCCCCGCGACGGCTCCGTACCGGCCTCGGGCGAAGGCGGCGCCGACGACGCCGACTCGGCCGGCACCCCGGCGGGCGCGGGCGCCGGGGCCGCCTAGAGCGCGCGGGGGAGCCCCGATGCTCCCCTTCTGGCTCTCGATCGGCTTCCTCAGCTTCGTCCAGGGCGTCCTGGTCGCTCTCCCCCGCCCCACGGTCACGATTCCGCTTCTCAGCCGTGCAGGAGGCCGCTGGTGGGCCCTGGTGCTGCCGCTGTCGATAGTCGTGGTGATCGGGGCGATCGCCCTCGACGAATCCTCGGCCCACTTCCTCACCTGGCTGGCCCTGATCGCGGTGCCGCCGCTGGCCGCGATCGCGCTCGGCTGGATCGTCCACGGGGCGCGGCCGCCGCTGACCCTCCTCGCGGTCCCCCTCTTCGCTCTCGCCTGGGCCGCGAAGGGCGAACTCGGCGGCCAGTCGGCGGCCCTGGCCCTCTCGGCGCTCGCCTGCGTCACCCTCGGCTGGCTCCTCGTCTGCGTGGTGCCGGCGCGCTGGGTGAAGCTCGGCATCTACGCGATGGCGATCGGCGATGCCTACCTCGTCTTCACCGACCTCCTCCAGGCCCCCAACTCGGTCCTCAACACGGCTGCCCCGGCGGCCGACCTGCCGAAGCTCCAACTGGTCAGCTGGGGCGGCGCGATCATGGGCTTCGGCGACCTCTTCATCGCCGCCGTCCTCGGCGCCCTCCTCGCCCGCGACCCCCGCCTCCAACTCCGCGGCGCCATCCTCGCCGCCTTCCTCTGCTGCGCCTGGGACCTGCTCTTCTTCTTCGTCCACGAGACCCCGGCGACCGTCCCCGTCGCCCTCACCCTGCTGACCCTCGAGCTCTGGGGTCGCTGGGAAAAGCGCCGGCTCAGAAGTGCGTAGCGAAGAGCGTGATCATCGCGCCGAAGCCCGCGAACATCATCGTGCCCATGGCGAGGAATCCCAGGACCATCGCGTGCTGAAGACGGTCGACGTGGTCGTCCAAACGATCGATCCTTCCTTTGACTTCTATGAAGCCGACATCGACGCTTTGCTTCAGATCGTCGAGCCGGTCATCACTCCATCTCGTCGGCTTTGCCTCCATCGCTGTCATCACCTCCACGAACCGAAGGCTAAGGCGAAGATTTCCCTGTCCGAAACGGGAAAGGCGCCAATTGTGTGCGGTCAGGCTTTGTGGTCGGGGCCGCCGGGACGGTCGCGGGCGTTGCGCCACCACTCGCGACTCCAACGGATCCCGTACCAGCTACCGATGATCGCCAAGACCAGCGCGTAGAGCGCGCCGACCAGGCCGCTGGTCAGCAGCGTGAGGGCGATCGCCGATCCGACCGCGACCGCGAAGATCAACACCCATTTGAAGACCGCGGCCTCGTTGTACCTCATCGCCCCGCTCCTACCGCGCGGCAGCGCATCCGCTGCCGCCGACTAGAGGATGTAGACGGTGAAGAACACGATGATCCACATGATGTCGACGAAGTGCCAGTAGATGCCCGGCACCTCGACGCCGAGGTGCTTCTCGGCGTCTTTGTCGAAGTGGCCGCGGAAGGCGCGGATCGTGGCGAAGGTAAGCAGCATCAGTCCGGCGAAGACGTGGGCGCCGTGCAGGCCGGTCAGCGAGTAGAAGATCGAGCCGAAGGCCTCGGTCCGGGCGCTGAAGCCGATGTGCACGTACTCGTTGATCTGCACGAAGAGGAAGGTCAGGCCGAGCAGCCAGGTCACCGCCAGGCCGAGTTTCATCGCCTGTTTGTTGCCCTTGCGGATCCCCTCGAGGGCGTAGTGGATGGTGAAGCTCGAGGAGACCAGGATCGCCGTGTTCATACCCGCGACGGCGACCGGGAGTTCGAAGGGGTGCGGCGGCCAGGACGGCGGGTTGACGACGACACGGAGGAAGAAGTACGACGCGAAGAAGGCGCCGAACAGCATCACCTCGGAGATGATGAAGAGCAGGATGCCGAGCGTTTGGCGGTCGATCCGCGAGCTCTGGTTGGCCTCCGGCGGGCCGTGGTGATCGTGCTGGTGGGTGTCGGCGGCGTGACCGCCGGCCCCGCCAGGAAGCGGTACAGAAGCGCTCTCCATCAGTGCTCACCTCCCTCGGCGACCGCTGCGGCGACCGCGGCCGGGGCACGACCGACCTCTAGATGGCTGACAGGCTTGTCGGTGATCCCGCGGACCCGTCCGACCAGGTCGCTCTCCAGCCAGCGGGACTGCTGCCCGGCGAAGGTGGAGATCAGGATCTCGTCGATCTTGTAGTGCTCGATCGCGTTGCGGACCGCCTCGAAGGGGTCCTCGGCGGAGATCGGCAGGCCGGTCGCGTCGATTTCGGCGCGATAGAGCTCGGCCAGCGTCGCCGCCAGGTCGCGGACCACCTGGTCCTCGGAGACGGCCTCGCTGCGCGGGCTGACGATCGTGTAGCGGTGCGGGCGGGTCACGGCACGCTCCTTCAGCCGGTTGACCAGGTCCGGCGCGTTCACGGTCTGGGTCGAGATCACCAGCACGTGGGCGACGTCGAGGCGGATC
>MKSH01000122.1:30044-30542 GCA_001898095.1 Solirubrobacterales bacterium 70-9
GATCACGGGCCCACTCGACCAGGTCTTTGCGGGCGACCCCGAAGCGGGTGTCGTAGAGCGCCGAAAAGAGGACCTCGGCAGGCTCGTGGGCGCGGATCGCGTCGCCGAGCGCCAGCTGCGGCGCCGGGTCGAGCACCTCGCCGACCGACTCGATGCCGAACTCGGCGAAGATCGACATCGTCACCTCGACCCGGGCCTGCGCCGAGGCGAAGAGCTCGTCACGAGGGATCTTGGTGCCCAGCGTGGGCTGGTTCTGCGGCGCCGCGACGATGACCTGGGAGACCTCGCCCGCCTCGGTGCGCTCGCGCACTGCTTTCAGCAGCCCGCGGCCACCTGCAACCTCGTTGACGAAGACCAGCAGCGGGCGCTTGTCGCTGTCGACTGCAGGCGTCAATGCCCCACCACGCTCGGCTGGGCGGCCGGGACCTCGGCCCCTTCACCGGCCATGATCGCGTGCCTGGCACCGGGGATCCCGTACTCGTACGGACCGCCGACGAC
>MKSH01000122.1:30632-33317 GCA_001898095.1 Solirubrobacterales bacterium 70-9
GGTTCCAGTTGCCGAACTGGCTCGCGTAGTCGGCGACCCGTCGCGGCATCCCGTCCATGCCCACCCAGTGCATCGGGATGAAGGTGCCCCAGGTCCCGATCAGCGTGCCCCAGAAGTGGACCCGGCCGAGCTTCTCGTCGTACATCCGGCCCGTCATCTTGGGGAACCAGTGGTAGATGCCGGCGAAGATCGTGAACACCGAGCCACCGAACAGCACGAAGTGGATGTGGGCGACGATGAAGTAGGTGTCCGAGACGTGGATGTCGAACGGCACCATGCCGAGCATGACCCCGGATATCCCGCCGATCGTGAAGGTCACGATGAAGGCGAGGGCGAACAGCATCGACGTCGCCCTGGTGTGGATCTTGGAGAAGTAGAGCGTCCCCAGCCATGAGAAGATCTTGATCCCGGTCGGCACCGCGATCAGCAGCGTGGTCAGCATCATCGGCACGCGCAACCAGCTGAACATCCCGGCGACGAACATGTGGTGCGCCCACACGGAGTAGCTGAGCACGACGATCCCGATCAGCGCCAGCGCCATCAATCGATAGCCGAAGATCGGTTTACGGGCGTGCGTGGATATGACCTCGGAGATGATCCCGAAGCCGGGCAAGATCATGATGTAGACGGCTGGGTGCGAGTAGAACCAGAAGATGTGCTGGTAGCTGATGACGTCGCCGCCGGCGCCGAACTGGAAGAAGTTCGTGTGCAGGATGCGGTCGAAGAAGACCATGAACTGGGCGCCCGCGATGAACGGCGTCGCGGCGACGACCAGCAGCGAGGTCGAGAGGTTCGCCCAGACCAGCAGCGGCATCCGCCAGAAGGTCATCCCGGGCGCCCGCATGGTGATGATCGTGACCAGGAAGTTCAGCGCGGTCGCGATCGATGACGCGCCCGCGAACTGGACTCCCAGGTTGAAGAAGGATTGCCCTAACGGGGCGCCGGTCGAGAGCGGCGCGTAGCCCGTCCAACCGGCGTCGAAGGCGCCGCCCGGGGCGAGGAAGCTGGCGACGAAGAGGATGCCGGCGATCGGCAGCATCCAGAAGCTGAGCGCGTTCAGGCGCGGGAAGGCCATGTCCGGGGCGCCGATCGCCAGCGGCAGCACAAAGTTGGCGATCCCGGCGAAGACCGGTACGACGAAGACGAAGATCATGATCGCCGCGTGCGCCGAGAAGAGCCCGTTGAAGGTGCTGGCGCTGACGATCTGGGTCCCCGGCTGGGCCAGCTCGGCCCGGATCAGCATCGCCATCAGGCCGGAGACGAAGAAGAAGAAGAAGTTGGTGCAGATGTACTGGATGCCGATGACCTTGTGGTCGGTGTTGACTTTGAAGTAGTCCTTCCAGCTATGGGCGCCATGCATGGCGTGGTCCTCGGGGATGGTCGGCAGACCGAACGCCCAGCGCAGCCAGTAGTCGAAGCAGCCGATCCCGAGCAGGAACCCGAACGGCGCCATGATCAGCGGCACGACCACCTGCGGATAGCCCGTCTGTTCGCTCTGGAAGGCGGAAAGACCGGAGATCTCACGCAGCACGACGACCAGGCCGACGCCCAGGGCGGCAGCCACGACGGTGCCGAGGAGCGCGCGATACCAGCCGGGACGTGAGAACGCTGCAACCATCTACTTCGCCTCCATTATTCGGCCTCGACCCTTTCGAGCGGTTCCGGATTGGTCTCCGTGTCCTGTTTCACCGACACCATCAGCGGGGTCGGGACTTTTTCCTTCAAGGCTTCGACCCACTTGGCCCACTTGGCTTCGGGCTCGACGACGACTTTGGCCCGCATGGAAGAGTGGCCGAAGCCGCAGAGCTCGGTGCAGATCAGCTGATAGGTGCCGACCTTGTCGGGGGTGACGATCGCGGTCGTGGTGATGCCCGGGACGTTGTCTTTCTTGATCCGCCACTGGGGGACCCAGAAGGAGTGGATGACGTCCTGCGAGTGCATTTTGAAGACGATCTGACGGTTCACCGGGACGTGCAGGACGCCCTGCGAGTAGGCATATTCTTTGCCCGGGTACCCGAACGACCAGGCGTATTGCTGGGAGAAGACGTCGACGGTCAGCTGATGACCGGTCGGTTCTTCGATTTCGTCGAGGACTTTCCAGCTCCAGACGCCGAGGAAGAGGACGATCACGGTCGGGACCAGCGTCCAGACGATCTCCAGGCGGGTGTTGCCGTGGATCGGCTCGCCGTCGGATTCGTCGCCCGGTTTCGCTTTGAAGGCCCAGAGCGCGTAGGCCAGCGCGACCATCACGACCCAGAAGATGACCGTCGAGAGGACGATCGCGATGTTCATCAGATCGTCGATCTTCGGGGCTGCGGTCGAGTCCTCCGCGCCGTTCCAGTTGATCGACAACATGATCGCGCACGTGATGGCCGAAAGGACCACCACGACGGCCGCCATTTTGGCTATCGGGATGCGCTTGCTGAACACCGCGCGGCATTCTATTGACGCGCGGCGGCGGGACGCTTTGCCGTCCAGGTGACGCTCGGCACTAGGCAGCCGGGACCGGCAGTCCGCCTAGGTTTCCCGCCGCGGCGTCGAGCACTCCGCGGGCCACGCCCTCCCAACTCCAGAGTCGGGCGACGGTCTCGACCAGGGTCGCGCGGGCCTCGGCGCGGGTCTGCTCGGGGAGCTCGAACCAGCGGTCGAGGCGGTCGGCGATCGCCTCCACGGCACCCGGCTCGA
>MKSH01000122.1:33484-34047 GCA_001898095.1 Solirubrobacterales bacterium 70-9
CGGCCGAGCCACTCGACCGAGCCGGCGGCGGCACGGGCGGCCTCGGCGTAGCCGGGCGGCGGGTCGGCGAGGAAGGCGGAGAGGATCGGCAGCGGCTTCTCCTCTCCCCCTTCCAGCCCCCAGCCGGCGGCGGCGACGGCGCGCGCGTCGTCGAGATCGCCGCGGTCGACGGCGTCCTGCAGCCGCCGCAACCCGTCCTCGTAGGCGCCGAAGCCGGCGACCTCGAGGCGGATGCCGGGATGCTTGGCGTGGACCAAAGGCCAGGCGGCCAGCAGCAGGTCGACCCCCTTGGAGACGATCAGCTTGCCGACGAAGACGACCTTGCGTTCGCGGGGGGCGAGCTTGCGTGCGGGGAGGTCCGACGATCCTGCGCGCGGGGTCGTGCTCGGACCATCGGACCTCCCCGTCCACGGGACGTCGTCGAGGGGGCGGAACTCTTCGACGTCTACGCCAGGAGGGCCGAGGCGCGTCTTGTCCTTCAGGTCCGGGAGGTCGGGCAGGGCGTTCCAGAGAGAGTCGGCGGTGTGATGGGAGCCGACCAGGATGCCGCGGGCGGCGTCCAT
>MKSH01000122.1:34129-46760 GCA_001898095.1 Solirubrobacterales bacterium 70-9
CACCTCGTGGTTGGCGAGCGCCGCATCGATGCCCCCCGCTTCCGCCGCGACTTCCCGGACCGCGGCGACGTTCGCCTCGATGTAGAAGGCCAGCTCCTCCTCGGTCAGCTCGGGAAAGGTCTTGACCTCGAAACCCTCGTAAGGATCTTTGACGTAGACCGGCAGCAGGCCGCCGATGTCGGGATTGTGGATCTGGACGCCGGGGATCTTCACCTCGCGGTCCTGGCAGAGCAGGTGCACCTCGTGGCCGAGCCGCGCCAGCGCCGGCGCCAGATTGACGTTGTAGATGTTGCTGCCGGTCCCGCGCAGCATGTAGCCGTGGAAGATGAGGACGCGCATGTCTTTCCGCCCAAGCTATTAGTCTGTCCGGCGATGAACTCGAAGCAGCTTTTCAGGATGCGTGCCCCGGCCTCCGGCCGCGAGGCGATCGCCGCCACCGAGCCGGGCCAGATCTACCGCGATCGTGAGACCGGCGAGGAGATGTTCCCGGTCGCCATGGTCCTGCCGCTGGCCCCGTCCTCCTCCTCGCTGCCCCGCAGCCCCGAGAACCTGCGGGCCTGCCACCGCTGCGATCAGCTGATCGGCATCGACGTCTCTGACTGCCCCTACTGCGGCTTGAGGCAAGGCGCCCTTTAGCCTCGCGACCCCCCCCTGGGGCGGTCAAGACCTCAGCTGTTATTCCGTCGTTTCGGCCGCCGGGGTTTTGACCAGCGTCGCCGTGTAGAGCAGGCGGGCGTTCGAGTAGTAGCAGCCGTAGGTCTTCGTCTTGCCGACGCCCTGCTGCGGATGTTCGTTCTGGATGTCTTCTTTGGACGAGCAGTGTTCCGGCAGGCGACTGCCGCGCCAGGTGTTTTCGCTGGAGACGTTGAAGGCGAACATCGGCGCCCAGGTGGGCACGGTGAGGGCGACGACCTGGCCCTGGAGGACCGAGAGCGGGTGCTTGAGGGCGAAGATGGGGGTCGTGCCGAAGTAGGGGTTCAGCACCTGCAGCGGGCTCTGACGGACCAGGGTGTATTTCGGCGGGTTGGTCCCTTCGATCGGTTTGAGGATCCCGATCCGGGCCTCCGACGGTTCACCGAGGAATTCGTCGAAGAAGCCGACCTCGTTGGTGGTCGTCGCCGTTTCCTTCGTCGAGGGCTTGGCGAGGGTGATCGACCAGGCGACGATCTTGCCGTCGTAGGGCGCCTCGTAGGGGCGCGCGATCCCGTCGGCGATCGACTGGAAGCCGGTGACGTGGCCCTCCACCCGGCACGGCGTCACCTCGACGTTGTTGACGATTTTGCCCGGGCAGGAGGCGGGCGGCGTTTCCGCGGTCTGGCCGAGGACGGTGACCGTGAGCGGCGCCGAACTGGCCGAGCCGGGGTTGAGCACGGCGAAGACCGCGGCGAGGCAGGCAGCGAAGGCGAGCGCCAGGGCGGCGTGGCGGCGGCTATGGGTGGACGAATTCGGCATTGAATACCTGGCAACACCGGGTCGGCGGGCCAGTTGCGGAGGCAATCTTTACGAGCCGGGCGGCTCGATGCAGCTTCCCGACCCCCGTTGCACGATCTTGGCCAGTCTGGGCGGGTGCGTTCGCAGCAATGACCGCATAGCGGCCAGAAGTGCGAACGCATCGGGCGGCTCGGTAGCGTCCGCGGCCATGGACGACGCCCAACGCGCCCTCGCCGAGGCCGAGCGGGTCTTGCGCCAGAACTGGCGCGAAGGCGAGGCCGACGGGGTCCCCTACGCCTACTCCGAACCCAGCCCCGGCCGCTATCCCTGGCAGTGGTACTGGGACAGCTGCTTCGCCGCGATCGTCAACCGGCGCTTCGAGCCGGACCGCTCGCGGGCCGAGCTGGAGAGCCTGCTGGCGGCCCAGCGGCCGGACGGGTTCATCGGCCACACGATCTTCTGGGGACGCCCGGTCTCCGGCTTCCGCCGCGCCTTCTACAACGTCGCCACGCGGACCGCGAGGCAGACCGAGTCGATCCAGCCGCCCCTCCTCGCCTGGGCCTGGCGGATCGCGGTCGGCGACCCCGCCGCGGAGCCGCGGATCGGCGCCCAGGCCGACTGGCTGCTCGCCAACCGCGATCTCGAGGGCGACGGCCTGCTCTGGATCGTCCAGGGGGACGAGTCCGGTCTCGACGCCTCGCCCAAGTTCGAACCGGTCTGGGGACGCGGCTCGGTCGGCCGGGCCGGCTTCCCCTTCCTGGTCGAGCGCAACCGTCGGCTCGGCTGGGACGCGCGGCGGATCCGCGAGCGCGGCGGCCCGGTCCTCTGCGAGACGCTCGTCAACACGCTCTGGTCGCTCTCCCTGCGGAGCCTCGGCCGCGAGTCGGCGACGCCGGCGCTGGTCGACCGGCTCTGGGACGAGGAGCGCGGCCTCTTCGTCGACGAAGCCCAGCCGGGCGGCCTCCGCCCCGCGCCGATCACCTGGCCGAGCCTGGCACCGCTGGCACTCCCCGACCTGCCGGAGGCGATCGGCCGGCGCCTGGTCGAGGAGCACCTGCTGAACGAGCGCGAGTTCCTCACCCCGGTGGCGCCGCCCTCGGTGGCGGTATCCGAGCCCAGCTACGAGCCGGGCGGCGGCCACGGCCCGATCCGCCGCTACTGGCGCGGCCCGACCTGGATCAACTCGGCCTGGATGGTCTGGATCGGGATGCGTCGGCTCGGTTACCTGGAGCAGGCCGAGCGACTCGCCGCAGGGGTGATCGGAGCGGTCGCCCGCTCAGGCCTGCGCGAGTACTACGATCCGCGCGACGGCACCGGCCTCGGTGCCCGCGACTTCGCCTGGTCCGCGCTCGTCGCGGAGTTGGCCGCGCCCACCGAGTCCGACCTACCGCTTCAAAGAGTCGTCTGACAAGGAACTCGCGCTGCGCGCTCGCACCCCGCTTCCAGCGGGGGTCGCGAGCCGAGGGGAGCGCACTCCAGTGCGTAACCCGAGGCGAGCGACCGAGGACGCCGTCAGACGCCTATTTGTAGCGGTAGGTGATACGGCCTCGGTCGAGGTCGTACGGGCTCAACTCGATCTTCACGCGGTCGCCCGGCAGGATGCGGATGTAGTGGCGGCGCATCTTGCCGGAGATATGGCCGAGCACGTCGTGCCCGTTGTCCAGTTTGACCCGGAACATCGTGTTGGGGAGGGCCTCGGTGATCTCGCCCTCCATTTCGATCTTTTCCTCTTTAGCCATGCGGTCGGGGAGCGTATCTCAACCGCGCAGCAGGCCGAGCGCGCCATCCCGGTCCGTAACCTCGCCTGCATACTGCGCCGCCTCCAGCTCGGCCAGCTTCTGCCCGATCTCGGGCCCCTCGATGCCGAGCTCGGTGGCGATCTCGTCGCCCCGGAGGAGCGGCTCGGGCGGGCCGTCGCGGAGCCAGTCGAGCGCCGCGCCGACCATCTCGCGGGCCAGGTCGAGGTGCGCCTGGACCATCTCCGGGGCGGCGATCGGCCCGGCGCCACGGGCCGAGAGGCGGTCGGCGACGGTCAGCAGCGTGACGTCGATCGTCACCGGTTCGGTCGCCCGCAGGTAGTCGTGGACGCGGCGCGGCGGCAGCGGCACCTCGCGGACCATGAAGCCGAGCCGCAGGTGGTGGAGCGTCAGCGCCTGCAGGTAGCGGGTGAGCTTGCGGGAGGCACGCAGCCGTCCCATGATCTCGCCGATCACCACGGCGCCCTCGACGTCGTGCCCTTTGAAGCCGACGAAGCCGTCGCGTTCGGCCCGCGTGGCGGGCTTGGCGATGTCGTGGAGGAGGGCGCCGAAGCGCAGGGCGGTCCGGCGGTCCATCTCGTCGGCGAGCGGCTCGGCGAGGAAGGCGGCGGCCTCGGCGGCGCGCGCGGGGCCGACGAAGCGCGGCAGGTCGCGCTCGATCTCCAGCGTGTGGGCGAGCACCTCGAGCGTGTGCCCGTGCACGTCGAGGTGGTGGTTGGGGCCCTGGCCGACGCCCTTCGTCCCCTCCAGCTCGGGGAGGACGACGGCGGTGAGGCGGAGCTCGTCGAGCAGTTCGAGGCCGCGCAGCGGGGCGGGGCCGGCGAGCAGCTGGCGCAGCTCCGACAGCTGGCGCTCGCCCGCCGGGTCGGCGGCCAGCCCGGCGGAGTCGTGGGCGAGGGCGACGGTGTCGGGATCGATCGTCAGCTCCAGGACGGCGGCGAGGCGCGCCGCCCGCAGGAGCCGCAGCGGGTCGTCGACGAAGCTGGTCGGGCCGACGACGCGGAGGACGCGGCGCTCGAGGTCGGCGAGGCCGTCGAACGGATCGATCGCCTCGCCCGCCGCCAACGGCACGGCGACCGCGCCGACGGTGAAGTCGCGCAGCGCCAGATCGGCCTCGATCGAGCCGCCGCGCAGGGCGGTGACGTCGACCTGCCAGCCGCGCGAGGGGGCGACGACGCGCCAGGTGCCGAACTCGGCGGAGAGCTCGAAGGCGTGCTCGCCGAGCTCGCGGGCAAGCGCTTTGGCGACCGGGCCGGGATCGCCGGCGACGGCGAGATCGAGGTCGACGACGTCCTTGCCGAGGGCAGCGTCGCGGACCGCGCCGCCGGCGATCCAGACGCCCTCCGCCCCACCCAGCGCGCGAAGCGCCGCCTGGGGCAGCTCGGCGGCGCGCAGTTGGTCGGCGAGGCTCATCCTCCCTCCGTAACCCGCGGGACGCGCGGGGAGATCGCGCAGGTGACCTCGTAGTTGATCGTCTCCAGGCGGGCGGCGATCTCCTCGGCGCGGATCTCCTCTTCGCCCTGGCGCCCGATCAGGACCGCCTCCGCCCCCGGCTCGATCTCGGTCTCGGGGCCGAGGTCGATCGTCAGGTTGTCCATCGAGACGGTGCCGACCAGCGGATAGCGGCGGCCGGCGACGAGGACGTCGCAGTGGTTGGTGAGCGCCCGGCGCACCCCGTCGCCGTAGCCGAGCGGCACGAGCCCGACCCAGGTGTCCTCGGGGGCCTTCCAGCGGCGGCCGTAGCCGGCACTCTGCCCGACCGGGAAGCGCTTCACCGCGGCGACGTGCGAGTGCCAGGAGAGGGCCGGGCGCAGGCCGCGGGAGGTGGGGTCGTCCTGGAACGGGTCGAGCCCGTAGATCGCGACGCCGCAGCGGGCCATGTCGAAGTGGGAGCGCGGCGAGCGGAAGACCGCAGCGCTGTTGGCGGCGTGCACGGTCACCGCGGGGAACTCGGCGCGGACCGCGGCGGCGACCGGCTCGAAGCGGTCGAGCTGCTCGAAGAAATAGCCCCCGTCGTCGTCCGGTTCGTCGGCGGTGGCGAAGTGGGTCCAGACCCCGGCGAGCTCGAGGTCGGGATCGGCGGCGACGGCGCGGGCGAGCGCCACCACCTCCTCGCCGTCGAAGGTCCCCAGCCGGCCCATGCCGCTGTCGTGCTTGACGTGGACGCGGGCCGGGCGGCCGAGCGCGCGGGCGCGGGCGGCGACCAGCTCGAGGAAGCCGGGGCGCCAGACGCTGATCGCCGAGCCGGCGCCGAGCACGACGTCGACCTCGGCGTCGGTGAGGGCGCCGAGCGTGATCAGCTCGGGGGCGCCCTTGGATCCGGCGCCGGCGGCACCGTCAGCTCCGACGAGCCCCGCCGCGGCAAGCTCCGTCGCCTCGGTCGCGACGGCCACCGCGAGGGCACTCGCCCCTCCCGCCAGCGCCGCCCCTGCGCAGGCCGCCGCGCCGTGACCGTAGCCGTCCGCCTTCACCACCGCGCAGAGCCGCGACTCCCCCAGCTCGGCCCGCAAGCGTTCGCAGTTGGCGCGCAGCGCGCCCAGGTCGATCCGGGCGAACGCCCGCTCCATGGCGCTACCCGTCGACGACGGCGGCGAGGGCGTCGGCCCGCGTGACCATGCCCGCCAACCGCCCGTCCTCGTCGACCACCGGCAGGTGGTTGTGATGGTGATCGGCGATCTTCTTCGCCACCCGGTCGGCCGCCTCGTAGGTGTGGACGGTGATCGGGTCCGCGGTCATCAGCTCCGAGACTTTCGTCGCGAAGGCTTTTTCGAGCCGCTTCTCGAAGCCCTTCATCGAGCCGACGAAAACGATCCCGCCCATGATGTTCAGGTAGTGCGGCAGGTGCAGATCGGACTGCTCGTCGGCGAGGATCAGGTCGGACTCGCTGACGATGCCGACCACCTTGCGATCCTCGTCGACCACCGGGACCGCGCCGTGATCGGTCTTCGCCAGGAGGTCGATCGCGGTCCGCGCGTCGTCCTCGGGCGTCACGCGCTCGATGTCGCGGTCCATGATCTCGCCGGCGGTCTTCATCGCGGCCCGCGAGATTATTCGACCGGCCCGGCGGAGCGCAGGCCCGCCGGGATCGCGGCGATCACGTCGGTGGCGATCACCGACTCGGCGACGCCGCCCAACCGGCGCGCCGCCTCCTGGCCCGCGCGGGCGTGCGCGTAGACCGCACAGCAGGCGGCGGCGAAGGGCGCGAGGCCGCGGGCGAGGAGCGCCGCGGTGACCCCGGAGAGGACGTCGCCGCTGCCTGCGGTCGCCAGGCCCGGCGCCGCGACGGCGTTGACGGCGACCCGCTCGCCGTCGGTGACGATCGTGTCGTCGCCCTTGAGGACCACGATCGCACCGCTCCAGGCGGCGGCCTCCTTGGCGGCGGCGAGGCGGCGGGCGGCGATCTCCTCCGACTCGCGCTCCAGCAGGCGGCCGAGCTCCCCCGCGTGCGGGGTGAGGACGGTCGCCGCGGTGCGGGCGGCGAGCCGGTCGAGCTGGCCGGCGAAGGCGTTCAGGCCGTCGGCGTCGATCACCAGCGGCGCCTCGATCCGCGGCGCAACCTCGCGGGCGAGCGCGAGCGAGTCCTCGTCGCGACCCATCCCTGGGCCGAGCACGCCGGCGGCGGCGCGCTCGAAGGCAGCGAAGAGGTCATCGACGGCATCGGTCCCGAGCCGCCCCGGCGTGGCGCCGATCCCGCGCGACATCACCTCGACCTCGGCGGCTTCGAAGATCGGCTCGAGATCGGCCGGGACGGCGACCGTCGCGTACCCGGCGCCGGCGCGGATCGCCGCGGTCGAGGACATCCGCACCGCTCCGGTGAGCCCGCGCGAGCCGCCCGCGATCGTCACCTGGCCGGAGGAGAACTTGGTCGATTGGGCGCCGCGCTTCGGCGGCAGGTCGAGGACCGCGGGCCCGATCACCCCGGCCGCCTCGGGTGCCGGGGCCCCCGCCGGGATCCCGATCGGGGCGACCACCAGCTCGCCGGTGGCCCACTTGCCGGGGGCGACGTAGTGGCCGACCTTGGCGCCGTGGAAGGTGACGGTGACGTCGGCCTCGACCACCGCCCCGGCGACCTCGCCGGTCGCCGCGTCGACCCCGGAGGCGACGTCGCAGGCGACCACCGGCACTCCTTCGGCCCGCCGCGCCCCGATCGCCCCGATTGCCCCCGCGGCGGGCTCCCGCGGCGCCCCCGCGAACCCGGTCCCGAAGATCGCGTCGACCACCGCCCCCGACCCGGCCAACCGCGCCCCGACATCGCCCCCCGCCGATGCGTTCGCAGAAATGGCCGGATAGCGGCCGGAAGTGCGAACGCCATCCCCGGCGCCGGCGCCGGGGCCGTTCAGGCGCTCGAGGTTGGCGGTGGCATCGGGGCTCAGCTCATCGGCGGGCCAGAGGAGCAGGACCTCGGCCTCGAAGCCCATCTCGCGCAGCAGGCGCGCGGCGACCAGGCCGTCGCCGCCGTTGTTGCCCTTGCCGCAGACGACCCGCACGGGGCCCGCCGGCGAAAGCCGCGCCACCGCCTCGGCGACCGCCCGCCCGGCGGCCTCCATCAGGCCAAGCGAGGAGATGCCCTGGCCCTCGATCGCCCAGGAGTCCGCGGCCCGCATCCCCTCGGCGTCGTAGAGACCTCGCAGCCATGACTCCATGGCCCCAGCCTAAAGCCGGATTACTTGGAGACGCCGATGATCATCTTCGCCGTGGTCGTCGAGCCCTTCGCTTCCGAGCCGACCGCGACGTAGGAAATCTTCTGCAGGTAGGACTTCGCCGAGTCGAATTTGACCCGCGCATCCGGGTTCAGCGTCGTATCGAGCAGCTCCAGCGCCGGGCCGCCGCTGACGAAGGCCGCGATCGGGGTCGAGCCGAGGGTGCTCTTGGCCGCTTCGAAGTCGGCGGTCGTGCCGAGCGTCTCGGCGTTTGCCCGCAGGGCCTGCGCCGCCGCCTGCGGCCCGTAGGAGAAGACCAGCTTCTCCCCCGCCGCGCCGACGATCAGCGGTTTCGACCCGATCCCGGAGGAGCGGATCGAGAAGCCGCTCACTTCGCCGTGGATCGCGGTGACGCCCGCGGTGCCGGTGGCGCGCAGCAGCAGGCCGAGGTTGGAGACGGTGTTGCGGGCTTCGGTCGCGTTGTCGGTTTCGATCACCACCGCGCCGCCGAGGCTCGCCTTGCTCGTGCCTTCGAGGAAGCCGCCGACGTCGCCGAGCGATTCGGTCAACGAGTCGAAGTCGATGCCGATCGATTCGAGAGCGGGCTTGAATTCACCCGGTTCGACCTGGCCTTCGATCCCTTCTTCGTTCAGGGTGTCGATCTCTTCGCCCAGCGCTTTGCCGAATTCGGGCGTCGCGAACGCGGCGACGGCGGTCGCGGGCAACGATTCGAGCAGCTTCGAGGCGTCGCCGCTGAGGCTCGAGGCTTTGCCGAGGTTGGTCGAGATGTCGACCTCCACCTGTTCGGAGTGCGGGACCACGGTGGCGACCGCGGTCGCCTTGCGCGGTTCGATCCCGAGGATCGCGAAGCCGGCCTGGTCTTCGGCCGAGATCTGCGCTTTCGCCTGTTCGATCGCGCCGCCGATGTCGATGTAGAGGGTGCCGACTCCTTCGTCCGGCGCCGCTTCCATCGCCGACTTGAACTTTTCCGCTGCGTTCAGCCCTTCGTCGCCTTCGGAGACTTTCACCATTTCTTCGAAGTCGGCCTTGGTTTCGCCGTAGACGATGAACTCGCCGATGAAGCCGACCACCGATTCGTCGTCGTCGCTGACCCAGAACTTGTCGCCTTCGAATTCTTCGGTTTCCGCAGGTTCGTCCGATTCCTCGTTCTTCTTTTCGAAGAATTCTTCGGCTTCGCCGACGTTGCTCGTTTCGACGGCGATGCCGCCGCCGTGGAATTCGTCACCGTCGTATTCCTTGAGGAAGAGGCCTGCCTTTTCGCCCACCCAGGGCTGGACTTCTTCTTCGTAATCGAACTTTCCGCCGCCGTCGAAGGACACCGCTTCTTCAAGTTTTTCGGCGATGAAGCCGCTCACGTCTTCGATCCCCAGCGTCGTGTCGGCTAGCTGGTCGAGTTCTTCGCTCACCTTCGCGCCGGGCGCCAGGTTCGCTTCGAAGTAGAACGGCACGTCGGCAGGCGCCAGGCTCGCCGGTTCGCCGCCGCCGGAGCTGTCAGAGCTGCCGCCGCAACCGGCGACGATCAGCGCCGCCGCCGCCAGCGCCGCGAGCAGTACCGCGAAGCGCTTCTTCACTCGACCGTCACCGTCTTCGCCAGGTTACGCGGCTGGTCGACGTTCAGGCTGCGCGCCCGGGCGATGTCGTAGGCGAGCAGCTGCAACGGCAGCACGGCGAGGATCGGCTGCAGGATCCAGTCGCTCGCGGCGACCTCGATCGTCTCGTCGGCCACTTCGCGCACCCGCTCGTCGCCGGCAGTGGCGATCGCGATCGTCTGGGCACCGCGAGCGCGGACCTCCTCGACGTTGGAGAGGACCTTCTCCAACACCGGGCTGGCGGTGGCGATGCAGATGACCGGGGTCGACTCGTCGAGCAGCGCGATCGGCCCGTGCTTCATCTCCCCCGCCGCGTAGGCGTCCGTGGGGATGTAGGAGACCTCCTTCAGCTTCAGCGCCCCCTCGAGACAGACCGGCAGGCCGATGTGGCGGCCGAGATAGAGGAAGAACTCCTGCTCGAAGTGGCGTTCGGCGACGCCGCGGACCGCGCCTTCGGTCGCCTCCAGGGTCTCGTCGATCTTCAGCGGCAGCGCCTTCATCTCGGCGACCAGCCCTTCGATCCGCGCCTGCGGCAGGGTCCCGCGCAGCTGGGCAAGACGCAGTCCCAGCAGGTACATCACCGCCACCTGGGCGAGGAAGGTCTTGGTCGCGGCGACGCCGATCTCGAGCCCGGCGCGGGTGTAGAGGACGGCGTCGGCGTCGCGCGTCGCCTGGCTGCCCATGATGTTGGTGACGGCGAGCACCTTCGCCCCCGCCTCGCGGGCGAGCCGCATCGCGGCCAGCGTGTCCGCGGTCTCGCCCGACTGGGTGATGCCGACGACCAGGTCCCCCGGCCCGACCACCGGGTTGCGGTAGCGGTACTCGGAGGCGATGTCCATTTCCACCGGGACCCGCGCCCACTCCTCGATCGCGTAGCGCCCGACCAGGCCCGCGTGGTAGCTGGTCCCGCAGGCGACGATCACGATCCGGCCGACGTCGCGGAGGAAGTCGTCCTCGAGGTCGACGTCGGAGAGGTCGACGCCGTCGTCCTCGGGCAGGCGGTCGGTGATCGTCTCGGCGACCGCGTCGGCCTGTTCGTGGATCTCCTTCAGCATGTAGGTCTCGTAGCCGCCCTTCTCGGCGGCTTCGGCGTCCCAGGTCACCTCTTCGGAGGCACGCTCGATCGGGTTGCCGTCGGTGTCGGTGATCCGCACCTCGTCGGCTTCGATTTCGACGATCTCGCCGTTTTCGATCGGCACCGCGACGCGGGTGTCGGCGAGGAAGGCGGGGATCGCCGAGGCGAGGAAGGTCTCCCCCTCGCCGACGCCGGCGACCAGCGGACACTCCTTGCGGGCCCCGAGCAGGCGGTGCGGCTCGTCGGCATGCATGGCGACGAAGGCGTAGTGGCCGCGCAGGTCGGCGTAGGCGGCGCGGGTGGCGGCGGCGAGGTCGCCGTCGTAGTGGTGGGCGATCAGGTGGGCGACCACCTCGGCGTCGGTCTCCGAGGTGAAGTCCTCGCCTTCGGCGATCAGGCGCTTGCGCAGCTCGGCGTGGTTCTCGACGATCCCGTTGAGGACGATGTGGACCTTGCCGGTGCTGTCGTCGTGCGGGTGGGCGTTCTCCTCGGTGACCCGGCCGTGGGTGGCCCAGCGGGTGTGGGCGATGCCGGTCTCGGCCGGGGCCGGCGTCCCGCTGCCGTCGGCGGCGCGCTCGACCGCGGCGCGCAGGTTGGCGAGGTTGCCGACCGCGTGGACCGAATCGACCTCGCCGTCGTCCTGGAGCAGGCTGATGCCCGCGGAGTCATAGCCACGGTATTCGAGCTTTTCGAGGCCGCGAAGGAGAAGCTCCTCGCAGGGCCGCTTGCCCACGTATCCGACGATGCCGCACATAAGAGGGGGAGAGAGGTTAGAGGCTGTCTCGGCTCGGCAGGAACACGGCTTGAATGTCGATGGGCCGAAAAGCGCTCTATATCAGCGCTTTTCGGCCCATCGACACGGTTGGGCGTCAGCCGAGCTCGGCGCGCACGAGGTCGACCAGGCGGCCGCAGACGGCGTCGGCCTCCGCGGCCTCCGGGGCCTCGACCATCACCCGCACCAGCGGCTCGGTGCCGGAGGGGCGCAGAAGCACGCGGCCACGGCCCTCGAGGGCCTGGTTCTCCTTCGCCACCGCGTCCCAGACGGCGCCGGCGCCGGCGAGGCTCTCGCGATCGGCGACCTCGACGTTGACGAGGAGCTGCGGCAGCTTGTCCATCGCCGGGGCGTCGGCGAGCGCCGCCTCGCCCAGCTCGCGCATGGTCAGCAGCGCCGCGGCGATCCCGTCGCCGGTGGCGACGATGTCGGAGGCGATGATGTGGCCCGATTGCTCGCCGCCGAGCTTCCACTCGCGGCGCAGCATCTCGTCGATCACGTAGCGGTCGCCGACCTGGGTGACCGCGACTTCGATCCCGGCCGCCTCCATCGCCTGGTGGAAGCCGAAGTTCGTCATCACAGTGACGACCACGCCGCCGCCGAGTTCGCCCCGCGAGGCGAGCCCGCGGGCGGCCAGCGCGATCAGCTCGTCGCCATCGTGGACGCGTCCGGAGGCGTCGACGGCCAGCACCCGGTCGCCATCGCCGTCGAAGGCGAAGCCGATCTCGGCGTCGGAGGCGGCCACCCGCTCGGCCAGCGCCTCGACGTGGGTGGAGCCGACGCCCGCGTTGATGTTGCGACCGTCGGGATCGACGCCGATCGTCTCAACCGTGGCGCCGAGCTGCTCGAAGATCCGCGGCGCGACCCGGTAGGTGGCCCCGTTGGCGCAGTCGAGCATCACCTTGCGCCCGCCGAGGTCGATCTGGAAGGCGGCGGCGAGCTCGCGCAGGTAGTCGTCCTCGCCGCCGTGCAGCTCCTCGATCCGGCCCGGCTCGGCGGCGGGCGGCGGGCCGTCCCCCTCCATCAGCGCCTCGATCCGCGCCTCGACATCATCGGGGAGCTTCGTCCCGGCACCGGAGAAGAACTTGATCCCGTTGTCCTGGAAGGGGTTGTGGGAGGCGGAGACGACCGCCGCCAGGTCGAGCCCGAGCCGGCGCACGAGGATCGCCGCCGCCGGGGTCGGCAGCACCCCGCCGAGCAGCGCGTCGCCGCCCGCCGCGGCGATCCCGGCGGCCAACGCCGACTCCAGCATCGGCCCCGACTCGCGCGTGTCGCGGACGATCAGGACCCGCGGGCGCTCCTTCTCCAGGGAGGCGGTCGCGGCGCGGCCGAGGGCCGTCGCCAGC
>MKSH01000122.1:46785-47332 GCA_001898095.1 Solirubrobacterales bacterium 70-9
TAGTGCCGAAGAAGCGGGCTCAGCGCTTGCTGAACTGCGGCTTCTTACGGGCCTTCTTGAAGCCGGCCTTGCGACGCTCCTTGACCCGCGCGTCGCGGGTGAGGAAGCCGCGGCGCTTGAGGTCGCCGCGCAGCTCGGCGTCGATCTCGGTCAGCGCCCGGGCGATGCCGTGGCGGACCGCCCCGGCCTGGCCGGAGACACCGCCACCGTGGACGCGGACGCGGACGTCGACGTTGCCCTCGTAGCCGGAGACGGTGAGCGGCTGCTTCACGATCGTCTGGTGCAGGGGGCGGGGAAAGAACTCGGCCAGCTCGCGGCCGTTGATGCTGAACTTGCCGTCGCCCGGCAGCAGGGTGACGCGGGCGATCGAAGACTTGCGCTTGCCGGTGGCGAGGAAGCGGGCGCCGCTCTCCATTTTCGCCGGGGCGCGGTCTGCCGGTGCGGAGTCCGCTTCGGCGGCGGCCAGGGCGGCCTCGCGGTTCCGTTTCTCCTCTTCCTCGGCTTCGAGGCGGGCGCGCTCCTCGGCCGACAGCTCCGGGCCCTCCGG
>MKSH01000122.1:47357-51840 GCA_001898095.1 Solirubrobacterales bacterium 70-9
GCACCCGGAATGACGTCTTTTTTCTCCTCTTTGGCGGCGGGAGCGGGCTCCGGCTCGGGCTGCTCCTGCGGCTCCGAGGCGGACTCCTCGACAGGGGCGTCGGTCTCCGGCGCCTCACCCGCGGGTGGCGCGGATCGGGTGTCCTCGCCCGCAGCTTGCGAGGACGAGGGCGCTCCATCGGCGACAGGACCCGCGGTTGCGGCCTCCTGTCCCTCGGTCGTCTCGTCTACAGGCTGCTCGTTCGTCTCGTCAGACATCTATCGGTTGATCTCCATCGGTTTCGGCTGCTGGGCGGCGTGCGGATGCTCGGGGCCGGCGTACACCTTCAGCTTGGTCAGCTGCTGGCGGGCGAGCCGGTTGCGCGGCAGCATCCCCTTCACCGCCTTGCGGATGACCTCCTCCGGGCGCCGCTCCAGCATCTCGGCGAGGCTGCGCGACTTGATCCCGCCCGGGTAACCGCTGTGGCGCCAGTAGGTCTTCTGCGCGAGCTTGTCGCCGGTGACGCGGATCTTCTCCGCGTTGATGACGACGACGAAGTCCCCGGTGTCGACGTGGGGCGTGTAGGTCGGCTTGCGCTTACCCCGCAGCGCGTCGGCGATCTGGGTCGCCAGACGGCCCAGGGTCTGCCCCTCGGCGTCGACGATCAACCAGTCACGCTGGCGGTTCGCGGGTGTGGCGACGAAAGTCTTGACAGCGGTATCAGTCATAAAAAAGCGCGGGCTTCGCCCACGCGGCCGGTGGATGATAGCCAGATCGCTCAGTCGGCGCAGCGCTCGCAACGACCGCGCAAGACGACGTCGTGCTCGGTGACGTCGAAACTCATCTCCCCGGCCACCTGCTCGAGCGCGCGCTCGAGGCTTGAATCCTCGAACGGGACCATGCGACCGCAGTCGCGGCAGATCGCGTGATGGTGGTGGTGGCCGGTCGGATCGACCCGCTCGAAGCCCGCGGTGCCGCGGCAGACCTCGATCCGCTGCACGAGGCCGAGCTGCTCCAGCTGCTCCAGCGCCCGGTAGACCGAGGCGCGGCCGACCGGCGGCCGGCGGCGGCGCAGCTCGTCGTCGAGGTCGAGCGCGGTGACCGCGCAGTCGTGCCCGGCGAGCGCCTCGACCACCGCCGTGCGGGCGCCGCCGCGCCGGTAGCCGGCGTCGGCGAGCGTGGTCAGCGCGTGCTCCGCCCAAGCACTCTGCGGCGAGGTCTTGGCCTGTGCGCTCATGCTTCTAGCCTAGCCCCCGCCCCATCCGGTGCGTTCGCAGTTATGGCCGGTATCCGGTTATTTCTGCGAACGCCCCCGCGGGCGCGGTCGCGGAGGGCGGCGAGGAGGAAGGCGGCGGTGGCGACGCCGATGATCGCGGTGCCGGCCGGGAGCGAGTCGATCTCGTAGCTGAGAAACAAACCCAGCCAGGTCGAGCCGACCGCGATCGCGGCGGCGAGGGCGACGCCGAGCCAGGGACGGTCGGTGAGCAGGCGCGCCGCCCCCCCGGGCGCCGCCAGCAGTCCCAGCAGCAGCAGCGCGCCGACCGCCTGGGTCGCCTCGGCGGCGACGGCGCCGAGGATGACGAAGAAGACCACCCCGAGGGCGCGGACCGGGACGCCGAGGCCGCGGGCCACCTCGGGGTCGAGCGAGGCGAGCAGGAGCGGGCGGGCGATCGCGGCGAGAGCGAGGCAGGCGGCGATCGCGATCGCTGCGGCGAGCCGGGCCTCGCCGCCCGACAGGCCGAGGATCGAGCCGAAGAGGACGCGCACCGCGGCGGTCCCGTCCGCCCCGCTCGAGCCGCTGACGAAGATCGAGAGGAAGAGCGCCCCGAGGCCGAGGATCCAGGCGAAGACGGTGCCGATCACGACGTCGTCGGCGCGCGCCCGCTCGCCGAGGCCGCCGAGGCCGGCGCCGACGACGAGCGTGGCGGCGAAGAGGCCGAGCCGGATGTCGATCCCGATCGCCGCCGCCCCCAATGCCCCGGCGAAGGCGACGTGGCTGAGCGCGTCGCCGGCGAACACCTGCGCCCGCAGCACGACGAAGTAGCCGATCGCCCCACAGGCAAGCGCGACAAACGTCCCGGCCAGATAAGCGTTCCGCATGAATTCGTGACCGAGCATCAGATCGCCGCCCGCAGACGAGGGGGCGCGGCGGCCAACCGGACGAGGACGTAGAGGCCGAAGCTGAGGCTCGTCACCCAGAAGCCGACCGGATACGGGGAGAAGTAGGCGATCCCGAGGCCGATCCAGGTGACGAGGAAGGCGAGGACCACCGACAGGGCGAGGCCGAGGGCCGGGCGGGCGGTGATCAGTTGGGCGGTCGCCGCGGGCGTCACCAGCAGGGCGAAGACGAGGAGCGCGCCGGTGATCTCGGCGGTCGCCGCCACCGCCATCCCCAGCAGCAGCAGGAAGGCGACGGCGAGGGCACGGGTCGGCACCCCCCCGGCCCGCGCCACCGAGCCGTCGACCGAGGTGAAGAACAGCGGCCGTCCGATGACCGCCAGCACCGACAGAACGGCGACGGCGATGCAGAGCAGCGTCACCACCTGGCCCTGGGTGATGCCGAGGAAGGTGCCGAAGAGGAGCGACTCGAGCCCCGCCAGCTGGCCGCCGTAGAGGCCGACGAAGAGGAAGCCGAGGCCGAGCGCGAACGCCTGCACGGTGCCGATCGCCGCCGACTCGCCGGACCGGCCGCCGCGCCCTTCGCGCCCGACCGCGGCCAACGCCAACGCCCCCAAGGCGCAGGCGCCGAAATAGCCGAAGGCGATCGGGATCGCTGCCAGCGTCGCCGCCGCCGCGCCGGGAAAGGAGATCACCGCCAGCGTGTGGCCGGCGAAGGTCTGCCGGCGCAGCACCATGAACCAGCCGATCGCCCCGGCCATCACGGCGACGATCGCCCCCGCCTCGAGCGCCTGGACCATGAACGGGTAGGCGGTCAACTGTTCCCAGTCGGCGACGAGGTCCCAGGAGAGGTGCGGGCCAGAGAGACTCATCCAGCGGGCCCCCGCTCGGCGACGGCGGGGTCAGCATGGACCGGCTCCGCATCCGAAGCGTGGTCGTGACCCCCACAACCGCCGTCATGACCGTGCGCATCGGGCGTGCCCACCACGATCAGCCGGCCGCTCTGCGTTTCCACCACCTCGATCGGCGAGCCGTAGAGCTCGCTCAGCACGTCGGCCTGGATCACGTCGCGCGGCGGCCCCTCCACCCCGCGCCCGCCGGCGAAGTAGACGACCCGGTCGAGGTAGCCGAGGATCGGGTTCACGTCGTGGGCAACGAGGACGACGGTGACCCCCTGGGTGCGGCAGATCCGCTGGACCAGGGCCGCGACCGCCGACTGGTTCGGCAGGTCGAGGCTGTCGAGCGGCTCGTCGAGCAGCAGCATCTGGGGATCGCGGACGAGCGCCTGGGGGATCAGCAGCCGCTGCTGCTCACCGCCGGAGAGCGTGCCGATCGGGCGCTCGGCATAGCCGCCGGCACCGACCAGCTCGACCACCTCGTCGACCTTCGCGTTGGCCGCACGCGCCGTCGGCGAGAGCGCCGTCGGCAGCGGCAACCCCCAGCGCGCCCCGTCCAGCCCCAGCCGCACCACGTCGATCCCGCGCACCCGGGTCGAGGCGTCGAAGCTGCGCCGCTGCGGCAGGTAGCCGATCCGGACGCGGGCGGCGCGCGGCGCCTCTCCCAACACGCTCACCCCGCCCGTGCTCAGCGGCAGCAGGCCGAGGACGACGTCGAGGAAAGTCGACTTGCCCGCCCCGTTGGGGCCGAGCACGGCGACGAACTCGCCGCGGGCGATCGAGAGGTCGACTCCCGACCAGACGGGAGCGCCGCCGCGGGATGCGGCGGCGCCGGAAAGGGTGATCGCCTCCGTCATCAACCTGATTGAAGCGCTTTCTGGATCCCTTCCAGCTCGCGCACCATCCAGGCCTGAAAGCTTGCACCTTCCGGGGTGAGGGTCTCGGTCACGGTGGCGATCGGGATGCCGCTCGCTTCCGCCGCTTCGTTCAGGCGCTTCACGTCGGGGGTCGCGTTCTGCGAGTTGTAGACCCAGAGGCCGAGTTCCCGGTCGACGATCTGGTGGTCGGCGGTCGCCTTCTCGGAAGGACTCGGTTCGGTCCCCTCGGCGATCCCGTCCATGAACCCGGCCGGGGTGATCAGGTCCAGTTTCAGCGCCGGCGCCAGCGGTTCGAAGATGCTCTCCGAGGCGCCCACCTTGGTGCCGCCGAATTCGCTCCCGATCTTGGCGATCATCTGATGGTACTTGGCCAGCCCCTGGGTCTCGAACTTCTTCGCCTGGGCTTCGTAGTAGGAGTCGTGACCGGGATCGGCTTCCTCGTAGGCCTTCACGATCGCCGCAGTGACCGCTTCGACCGATTCGGGCGAGTACCACTGGTGCGGGTTGTCGCCGCTCTTCAGCCCGAGGACATCGCCGACGTCGACTTCCACCCGCGAGCCTTCCTCGTTCGCGGCCAGCAGTTTCGAGGCCCATTCGTCGTAGCCGATCCCG
>MKSH01000123.1 GCA_001898095.1 Solirubrobacterales bacterium 70-9
CCGGCCTGCTCGACCGCAGCTCGGCGCCGAGGAGGAGGCCGACCCGCCTGCCCGCCGACCGGCTCGAGGCGATCGAGGCCCTGCGGCGACTGCGGATGACCGCGGCGGAGATCGCCGAGGTGCTCGGCATGGCCCTCTCGACGGTCTCGCGGTGGCTGCGTCGGATCGGGCTCGGGAGACGCGGCGCCCTCGCCCCGCCCGAGCCGCCCAACCGATACGAGCGAAAGAGGCCGGGAGAGCTGATCCACGTGGACGTGAAGAAGCTCGGCAGGATCGGCGTCAGGGGTGCCGGGCATCGGGTCACCGGCAGTCGCCGCGGTCAGCTGAAGGTCAGTCGCGAAGGGCTGCAGCGACGCGCCACCGGCTGGGAGTTCGTCCACGTCTGCGTCGACGACGCCACCCGCCTGGCCTACGTCGAGGTGCTGCCCGACGAGAAGGGCGCCACCGCTGCCGACTTCCTGCGACGCGCCGTCGCCTGGCTCGCCACGATGGGCGTCACCGTCGAGCGCGTCCTCTCCGACAACGGCTCCTGTTACATCTCCCGTGTCCACGCCGCCGCCTGCTCGGAGCTCGGGATCCGCCACCTTCGGACCCGCCCCTACCGGCCGCGGACCAACGGCAAGGCCGAGCGCTTCATCCAGACGCTGACCAACCGTTGGGCCTACGGCGCCGTCTACGGATCCTCGGCCGAGCGCACCGCAGCGCTACCTGGATGGCTCGACCATTACAACTTCCGCAGAGGACACGGCTCCCTCGGTCACAGGCCGCCCGCGGCTCGGCTCGCCGAGCTGGAACAACCTCGTGAGTAGCTACACCTAGCCGACGAAGACGGTCGCCGAGCGGTCCTCGTACCAGCGGGCGAGCTGCTCGCCGGCGTTCTTCACGTGGGCCTGCATCTCGGTGCGGGCGGTCTCGGCGTCGCCCGCCGCGAGGGCGTCGACGATGCGGTCGTGCTCGGCGACGTTCTCTTCGCGCTGGCGCTTGTTGCCGGTGAGGACCAGCCAGGAGACGTTGCGCGGGAAGGCGTGGTTGATCTCGTTGATCTCGCGGGTCAGCCACTCGTTGTCGGCGACCCGGTGGATCAGGGTGTGGAAGGCGTCGTTGAACTCGACCGTCGGCGGTTCGGCGTCGACCGGGCCGCGCGTCTTCGCCTTGGCGACCTCGTCGCGCATCGACTGGTTGGCGGCGCGGAGTTCATCGAGCTCGGCGTCGTTGATGCGGCTGACCGCGCGTTCGCAGGCAAGGCCCTCGAGCTCGGCCCGCACCTCGTAGGCGTCGCGGACTTCCCAGGGGGAAGGGACGCGGACGACGGCGCCGCGGTTGGGGACCACCTCGATCAGGCCGCTCGTGTGCAGCTGGCGCAGCGCCTCGCGCACCGGCGTGCGGCTCACCCCGAGTTCGGCGGCCAGCTCGGCCTGTCGCATCTGGGCGCCGATCGGGATCTGTCCCGACATGATGCGTTTACGAATCGCCGCGGCGATCTCGTCGACCAGGGCGCTGTGGCCCCCGTTCGAATCGGTCGCTGCACTGTCTTTCGCCTTTGGCATCACGAGTCGCTTTCCACGGCCGTCACCAGATGTAATGGATAAACGGTATTCGAACGTCAAATATCCATTGCGACGGTATCAGTAGTTCCGGATCGGGTAGATTGGATACAGAGCAAGTCTTCTAGGATCCCACAAGGAGCTTCCGTGTCCGCAATCGACATCTCGGTACCGGTCTTTCAAGGCATGCTGCATCCGGGCAGGCAGCCCGAACAGCGCTTCGTCGAGCGGATCGACCGAGGCGACCCCGGCAACGTAAGCCGCTGGTACATCGGCGCCCACACCGGTACCCACGTCGAGGCTCCCCTGCACACGAACGACGACGGCGTGGCGATCGACGCGCTGCCGCTCGACCTCCTCGTCGGCCCCGCCCGGGTGCTCGACCTGACCGGCGTCGAGACCGAGATCACCGCCGCCGACCTCGAGGCCGCGGGCCTCGGCGAGGAGACGCGCGTGCTGTTGAAGACGACCAACTCGGAGCGCATCCTGCAGGGCACCGAGGCTCCCGACACCTGGGTCGGGCTCGCCCCCGAGGCCGCCGAACTCCTGGTCGCGCGCGGCGCCAAGCTCGTCGGCATCGACTTCTACACGATCGAGACCCCCGGTCGGGACAAGAGCTTCGACTCCCATTACGTCCTTTCCGGCGCCGGGGTGGCGACGATCGAGCTGATCGACCTGAGCGCCGCCGACGCCGGCCTCTACGAGCTGATCTGCCTGCCGATCCCGATCACCGGCGCCGAGGCGGCACCCGCCCGCGCCGTCCTCGTGCCGCTCGACGAGGCGGCTGTCGGCCGGCCGCTGACCGACCTCTCGGTCGCCGTCCACGGCGGCATGCTCCACTGGGGCAAACGGCCGGTCCGCGAGGAGGTCGAGCAGCTCTCGGCCGGCGACAAGTGCAACGTCACCCGCTGGGACATCGGCTCGCACACCGGCCTCCACGTCGACGCCGGCCTCCACTTCGACGACAGTGGTGAGGACATCGCCGAGATGCCCCTCGACGTCCTGCTCGGCCCCGCCCGCGTCCTCGACCTGACCGCGGTCGAGACCGAGATCACCGCCGCCGACCTCGAAGCGGCCGGCCTCGGCGACGAGCCCCGCGTCCTGCTGAAGACCCGCAACTCGACCACCGCTCTGCGCGAGACCGAGAAGCCCGACGAGTGGATCGGCGTCGCCCCCGACGCCGCCGAACTCCTGGTCGAGCGCGGCGTCAAGCTCGTCAGCATCGACTTCTTGACGATCGACAGCCCGAGCCGCGACACCACCTGGGACACCCACCTGGTGCTCTGCCCGGTGCCGGTGGCGATCGCCGAGTGCGTCGACCTCACCGACGTCGAGGCCGGGGTCTACGAGATGGCCATGCTGCCGGTGAAGTGGCGTGGCTCCGAGGCGGCACCCGGCGGCGGCTTCCTCCGCCCCCTGGCCGACGCATGAGCGTCGCCGTCGACAGCGGCACGGTGGCGATCGCCGCGCCCCACGGCCACGCCGTCGACGCCGCCGCGGAGGCGATCGCCGAAGGCGGCAACGCGCTCGACGCGGCGCTGGCGGCGGCGGCGATGCTGGTCGTCGCCTACCCGCATCAGTGCGCCCTCGGCGGCGACCTGACCGCGCTGGTCCGCGACTCCGGCGGCGAGGTGACCGCGGTGCTCTCGCTCGGCGCCGCCCCCGCTGCGGTCGACGTCGCGGCCCTGCGGGCGGCGGGCGCCCGGATGCCGAGCCAGGGCGCGCTCGCGGTGACCGTGCCCGGCATGGTCGCCGGCTGGCTCGAGCTGGTCGGGCTCGGCGCGACGCTCGGCCTGCGCGCCCCGCTGTTGCGCGCCGCCGCCGCTGCCGCCGACGGCGTCCCGGTCGCCGACGGCCTGGCGCGGGCGATCGTGCTCGAACTCGAGGCGGTCGAGGCCGACCCCGGCCTGCGCTCGATCTTCACCCGCGACGGCGTCCCGCTCGCGGCCGGCGAGGAGCTGCGCCAGCCGGCCCTCGCGGCGACGTTGGAGACGCTCGCCGCCGATCCCTCACAGATCTACGGAGGCGAGACCGCCGCCGCGCTGGTCGACTTCCTGCGCGCCGCGGGCAGCGCGATCAGCAGCGAGGACTTCGCCGCTCACGCGGTCGAGCGGCCGCAGCCGCTGACCGCGACCGAAGGCGACCGGCGCTGGTGGGCCGCGCCGCCGCCCTCCCAGGGCGCCACCGCGCTCGCCCTGCTCGGCCCGAGCGACACCCCGCTGGCGCGGGCGCTGGCCGCCCAGGCCGCCCGCGACAGCTTCCTCGGCGACCCCCGCGGCGGCGCGATCGACGTCGCCGCGATGCTCGCGCCGCAGGCGGCGTCCGGCGCCGCGTCCGGCGCCTACGGCAGCGGCGACACGGTGGCGATCTCCGCGGTCGACGACGCCGGCCGCTCGGTGGTCCTGATCCAGAGCGTCTACCGGACCTTCGGCGCTGCGCTGCTCGAGCCGCGGACCGGGATCGTCCTCCACAACCGCGGCAGCGCCTTCTCGCTCGAGCCCGGCCATCCGGCCGAGATCGCCGGCGGCCGGCGGCCGCCGCACTCGCTCTGCCCGCTGCTCGGCGAACGCGCCGGCGTCCGCGCCGCGATCGGTTGCCAGGGCGGCCCGGCGCAACCGCTGATCCTCTCCCAGGTCGCCGCCGCGGCGCTCGATCCGGAGGCCTCCCTGGAGGCGGCGCTGGCCGAGCCGCGCTGGGTCGTCGGCTCCCGACCGCTCGGCTTCGAGGCCGAAACGGTGCTCGCCGAGCCTGGCGCCGAGACCGTCCTCGCCGCCGAGCTCGCCGCCCCCGAGGCGCCGCCGCTGGTCGCCGGCGAGGCCCGCGAGGATCGCTGCGGCCACGTCCAGATCGCCCGCGCCCTCGACGGCGCCCGCCTCGAGGCTGCCGCCGACCCGCGGGCCGACGGCGCCGCCGCCGTCGCCGCGCCGCGCAAGGAGGACGCGTGAGCGCCCGGCGAGGAAACTTCATGCATGCCGATCCATCGACCAACCGCCGCCGCCAGGGCGGGGGAGAGGAGCGCTAGATGTCAGATCTGATCGTCGGCCGGCCCGTGGTGATCGCGGTCGATCCCCAGCATGGCGGTTCGCAGGAGGGTGGCGGCATCCCGGCCGACATGCCCGGCCGCGCCGAGCGCAGCGCGCGGATGATCCGGCTGGTCGACCGCGCCCGCGAGCTGGGCGTGCCGGTCGTCTTCATCCAGGAGGTCCACAAGCGCGACATGGTCGACATCGGCCGCGAGCTGGAAGGCGCCGAGGGTCCGCACTGCATCGAAGACGATCCCAAGAACGACTTCATCGACGGGCTCGATCCGCGCCCCGAGGAGTTCCACATCAGAAAGCGCCGCTACTCGGCCTTCTTCGGCACCGAGCTGGAGATCGTCCTCAAGGCCTACAAGGCCGACACGGTGATCCTCTTCGGTGGGCTGACCGACGTCTGCGTCCACTACACAGCGGTCGACGCCCACCAGCACGACTATCGCGTGCGGGTCGCGACCGACGCGGTCGGCGGCTCCTCGCAGCGCGCCCACGACGCCGCCCTGGAGGCGATCGAGTACCTGCAGTCGGACGCCCTGGCGACCACCGACGAGCTGATCGCGGCGCTGGAGCAGGTGGAGGCGGCGGCCCGATGACGCAGACCGTCCAATCGGTGACCGGTCCGATCGGCCCCGACGAGATGGGGCTGACGCTGCCCCACGAGCACGTTTTCATCAACATGACCCCGACCGAGCCGCGCGACGGGTTCATGACGATCCGGGAGGAGCGGATCGCCGACATCGAGAAGTTCAAGGCGGCCGGCGGGCAGACGCTCTGGGACGTCACCAACGCCGAGCTCAGCGACCGCGCCTTCCCCGTCTACTTCGACCAGGACCCGGCGCACGCGGTGAAAAACCCGATCACCGGCTCGCGCTCGGTGGCGAACGTGCTAGCGACCAAGGCGGTCGCCGAGGCGACCGGGGTGAACGTGATCCTCGGCGTCGGCCATTACTTCGATCACTACTTCGACGTCGACTGGTTCGAACGCAACTCGACCGACCAGATCGCCGAGTACCTGGTCGCCGACCTGGAAGACGAAATCCCGGGGACCGGGGTGCGGGCCGGGTTCATCGGCGAGGTCGCCTCCGACCTGCCCTACATCACCGCCCGCGAGGAGCGCTCGTTCCGGGCCTCCGGGCGCGCCGCCGCGCGCACCGGGGCGATGGTCTCGACCCACGCGCCGAGCTTCCCCACCGGCGGCACGCAGGTCGACATCCTCACCGCCGAGGGGGTCGCGCCGGAGCGGATCGTGATCGGCCACACCGACACGGTGAAGAGCCTCGACTACAGCGTCGACCTGCTGAAGCGCGGCGTCTACATCGAGTACGACTGCATGATGGCGGTCAAGTCCGGCGGGGTGATCGCCGCGAACGAGCTGAACCGGCGGGTGGAGTACGTCCGCGACCTGGTCGAGATGGGGTACGCCGAGAAGATCCTGCTGTCCCAGGACGTCAGCCAGCGCTCCCACCAGGCGGCGCACGGTGGGCCGGGGCTGACCTTCATCTTCGAGGAGTTCGCCGAGGCGGCCGTCGCCGCCGGGATCGAACCTGAGATTCTGCGGATAATGAATATGGACAATCCGCGCCGGGCGCTGTTCGGCGCTTGAACCCGAGGAGCGGCATGGCGCAGATCTCGACCCTTGCCGGGGCCGTCGCGGAGCTGGTCCGCGACGGCGACACGGTGGCGCTGGAGGGCTTCACCCACCTGATCCCCTTCGCCGCCGGCCACGAGGTGATCCGCCAGGGGCGTGTCGACCTCACCCTGGTGCGGATGACGCCCGACCTGCTCTACGACCAGATGGTCGGCATGGGCTGCGCCCGGAAGCTTGTGTTCTCCTACGGCGGCAACCCCGGCGTCGGCTCCCTGCACCGCTTCCGCGACGCGATCGAGAACGGCTGGCCGCGCCCGCTGGAGATCGAAGAGCACTCCCACGCCGGGATGGCGAACCGCTACGCCGCCGCCGCGGCCGGGCTGCCGATGGCGATCATGCGCGGCTACGCCGGCACCGACCTGATGGAGCGCACCCGGGTGGAGGAGATCGAGTGCCCCTTCAGCGGCGAGAAGCTGGTCGCGGTGCCGGCGCTCGACCTCGACGTGGCGATCGTCCACGCCCAGGAGGCCGATCGCGACGGCAACGTGCAGCTCTGGGGCATCCCCGGGGTGCAGAAGGAGGCGGTGCTCGGGGCGGATCGCTCGCTGGTCACGGTCGAGCGGATCGTCGAGGCGCTGGAGCCGCGACCGGGCGGCGTCGTCATCCCCGGCTGGGCGGTCGATGCAGTCGCCGAGGCACCGGGCGGCTCGCTGCCGAGCTACGCCCTCGGGATCACCGAGCGCGACAACGACTTCTACAAGTTCTGGGACAAGCTCAGCCGCGATCGCGACGAGTTCCGCGCCTGGATGGAGGAGAACGTGATGAGCGGGGCGGCGGTCTGATGGCGGGCGACGCGGGCGCGGGCGCCACGGCGGCCGAGATCCAGACGATCATCGCGGCGCGCCTGCTGCGCGAGGCGGGCTCGGTCTTCATCGGCGTCGGCCGCCCGTCGACCGCCGCGATCCTCGCCCGCGAGCTCTACAACCCGGGCCTGGTGCTGGTCTACGAGTCAGGGACGATCGGCGCCAAGCCGCGCCGCATCCCGCTCTCGATCGGCGACCCCGAACTTGCCGAGACCGCCGATGCGGTCGTCTCGGTGCCGGAGATGTTCAACTACTGGATCGGACCGGGGCGGATCGACGTGGCCTTCCTCGGCGCCGCCCAGGTGGACCGTCTCGGCAACCTGAACTCGACCGTGATCGGCGACTACGAGCACCCGAGGACGCGCCTCCCCGGCGCCGGCGGCGCGCCCGAGATCGCCCTCGGCTGCCCGGAGGTGATCGTGGTGGCGCCGCACGACAGCCGCACCTTCGTCGAGAAGCTCGACTTCCTGACCACCGTGGCGGCGCCGAGCGCGGTGATCACCGACCTCGGCGTGCTCGAGCCCGACCCCGAGACCAAGGAGCTGACCCTGACCCGACTGCATCCCGGCGCCACCGTCCAGGCGGCGCGTGCGGCGACCGGCTGGGACCTCGCCGTCGCCGCGGACCCGACCACGACCGAGGACCCGACCGCCGACGAGCTCGCCGCCCTGCGGGAGCTGATCGCC
>MKSH01000124.1:0-539 GCA_001898095.1 Solirubrobacterales bacterium 70-9
AGCAGCTCGGTGGGGATGTACCTGGCGTCGTCGTGGGCGCCGTGACCGTGCATGCGCAACGTCTTCGCCTCGATCAGGGTCGGGCCGCCCCCGGCCATGGCCTTCTCGCGCGCGGCCCAGGTAGCCTCGAAGACCGCGGTGACGTCGTTGCCGTCCACGCTGACCCCGTCCATGCCGTAGGAGGCGGCCCTCATCACCGGCTCCCCGACATATTGCTGCTCGGTCGGGGTCGAGTAGGCGAACTGGTTGTTTTCGAGGACGAAGATCGCCGGCAGCTCGTAGAGGGCGGCCCAGTTCATCGCCTCGTGCCAGTCGCCCCGTGAGGTTGCCCCGTCGCCGAAGAAGCTGATCGCGCAGCGCTCTTCCTCGCGCATCTTGAAGGCCATCGCGATGCCGGTCGCGACCACCATCATGTCGGGCAGCATCGAGACCATCCCGACCACGCCGACGTGGCGGTCGCCGAAGTGGACGTTGCCCTCGCGGCCGCGGCTGAGCGCGTTATCGCGCCCCATGTAGTGACGAAAGATGTCGGTGAGATC
>MKSH01000124.1:639-1486 GCA_001898095.1 Solirubrobacterales bacterium 70-9
TCCTTATCGACGCCCGCATACACTCTGCTGGCGGCCTTGTTACGGGATGCGACTTGCGTCCGAGAACACCGACGTCTCTTTCTTGATTGGGCTTGGCGCTTCATGTGTCGCCTTCTTCGGGGCCGCCGCGGCGTGGAGAGCGGATGCCGCCTCCTCCGCCGCGACGCGGACCGAATCGAGTACCGGGATGCCGGTCGCGCCCGCGACGGCATCGGCGATGGGAGTACCGGCGAGGTTGGTGCAGAGGATGACGATGGCGTCCGGCTTCGCCTTCGCCACGCGCTCCGCCATCGCAGCGATCCGCGCCGGCGGCACCTCCGCGTAGTCGGTATTGCGGGTGAGGTCGAGGCGCTCGGCGGAGGCGACATCGATGCCGATCGCGCGGTAGTTGTTCTCGATGCGGGCTTCGATCGCCGCGACATAGGGAGTGACGAGCCCGATCCTCTTCGCGCCCATCCGGGCAAGCCGGTCATTGATCGCGGTCGTCGCCGTCGCGGCCGGCACGCCGTACTGCCGCTCGATGATGCCGGTGACCCGCCGGTCGGCCTGCCAGCCGAGCCACGAAGCCGCCGTACCGCTCCACAGGATCATGCCGACGCCGGCATCGGCGAGCAGGTTCGCGGCCGCCGCGAAGTGCGCCTCGTCGAACTGCGCCAGGGAGTCGGCCCCATCGCCGATCGCCACCACGCGCAGCCGCGTGAAATGCACTGCGATGCCGCTATCGTGGGCAAGCGCCGCCAGCGTGCCCTCCTCCGCGATTGTGTTCGACGAGGGCACGATGACGCCGAGCCGCTTTCGCGCCGTCGCCATCGTCTCGCCGCCGCCGGTCATACGATCGAGCGGCGCG
>MKSH01000125.1:0-1534 GCA_001898095.1 Solirubrobacterales bacterium 70-9
ACGACGCCCAGCAGGTCGCCGACCAGTTCAAACGGTCGGTGCCGGTGATCCTCAACCTGCAGACCGCCGACCACGAGCTCTCGAAGCGGATGATCGACTTCTGCTCCGGGCTCACCTACGCGCTCGACGGCGGCATGCAGCGGATCGCCGAGAAGATGTTCCTGCTGACGCCGCGCAACGTCGAGGTCTCGGCGGAGGAAAAGGCGCGGTTGATCGACAAGGGCTTCTTCAACCAGTCCTAGCGGCCATCCGACCGGCGCATCGCGGCGTCCTCGGTCGCTTATGTGCAGAGCACACTGCGCTCCCTGCGTCCTGGCGCTGCTTGGTCGGACGACCGCTAGAGGACTAACCTGAACCTATGAGCGCCTGGCCATCGCAGCGGTATGAGGAGTGGAGCGCCACCTGCGACACGCTGCACGCCCACACGCAGGTGCTGGGCAAGCTGGCGGCCGAACTGGCACCGCCCGAGCCGCAGCTGCAGCACGCCGCCCTGCGCCTCACCGCGCGCGGGTGGGAGACGCTGCCGCTGCCCTCGCCTGACCGCACCGGCGCCTTCGTCGTCGCCCTCGACCTGCACCGCCACGAGGCGCTCGTGGAGACGTCCGCGGGCGAGATCGACGCCGTCCCCTTGGTCCCCGATCGCCCGGTCGGCGAGGTGACCCGCGACGTGCTCGCCGCGGTGACGAACCTGGTCGGCGACGTGGAGATCGACCCCGAGCCGCAGGAGGTCGCCTGGACCGTCGCCCTCGACGAGGACACCGAGCACGCCACCTACGACCGTCACGCGGTCGCCGAGTACTTCGGCATGGCGACGCGCGCGGCGCAGGTGCTGGCCGCCTTCCGGGCGCCGTTCCGTGGCCGCTCGACCCCGGTCAACGCCTGGTGGGGCTCCTTCGACCTCGCCGTCAGCCTCTTCTCCGGCGACCCGGCGAAACCGCCCTCCGACGACTTCATCATGCGCAACGCGATGGACTCGCAGGAGGTCGCGGTGGGCTGGTGGCCGGGCGATCCCAAACACGGCGGCGCCGCCTTCTACGCCTACGCGCACCCGGCCCAGGAGGGCTTCTCGGAGGCCGATCTGGGCGTCCCCGGTGCCCGCTGGGACACCGATCTCGGCGAGTACGTGCTCGAGTGGGCGGACGTGGTCGCCGCCGCGGACCCGCTCGCCCTCGCTGTCTCCTTCGCCCGCTCCGCCTTCCAGCATGCCTGCACGACCTGTGGCTGGGACGCGGCGCTGGCCGCCAGCGCCGAAAGCACCCCGCCGCCCGTCCGCTGAGCCCGCCGCCACGGTGCGTTCGCACTTCTAGCCGCTATGCGGTCATTTCTGCGAACTCGTCGCCGGTAATCTGGGTCAGGTGATTCTCGGTTTCATCGGCTCCGGCAGCATGGCGGCGGCGATCGCCCGCGGGCTGGCGGGCGAGGTCGACGGCCTGCTCTTCTCCGACTCCGGCTCGGGCCGGGCGGCGGAACTGGCGGCCGAGCTCGGTGGGCAGGCCCTCTCCAACGAGGAGGTGGCGCGGCGCGCCGACGCGAT
>MKSH01000125.1:1793-9481 GCA_001898095.1 Solirubrobacterales bacterium 70-9
GCGCTGGCGGTGGAGGCGATCGCCGATGCCGGGGCCGCCGATGGGCTCGACCCTGACCTCGCCCGCGAGCTGATCGTCGAGACCACCGCCGGCACCGCCGAGTTGCTGCGCCGCCGCCACCCGGCCGACCTCCGCCGCGCCGTCGCCTCGCCCGGCGGCAGCACCGAGGCGGGCCTCCAGGCTCTCGACCGCGAAGGTGCCCGCGAGGCCTTCGCCGCCGCCGTCGACGCCTCGTTGGAGAGGATGCGGGGATGACCGCCGCCCTCGCCTCGCTCCCGCTGGCGCTGTCGAAGAACGACATCGCCACCTACATCAGCGCGCTCTTCGTCGTCTACACGATCATGATCCTGCTGAACATCCTGATCTCGTTCGTACCGCGGATGCCGTACTCGCCGACCCTGCGGGCGGTCCTCGACTTCATCACCGAATCGACCGACCCCTACCTGAACGTCTTCCGCAGCTTCATGCGGCCGATCGGAGGGGGCGGGTTCGCCTTCGACCTCAGCCCGATCCTGGCGCTGATCGTCCTCGGCCTCGCCGAGGGCATCGTGGTCGGCGCCCTGCGGTGAGCGATCGCGTCAAGCGAGCCTGGGGGCTCGCGGCAGCGCTGGCGTTGGTGGTCTTCATCATCGACCAGGTGGTGAAGAACATCGTCGAACACCACATCGTGCTGCGCGAACAGGTCGACGTCCTCGGGCCGCTGAAGCTGACGCTGTCCCACAACGAAGGGGTCGCCTTCGGGCTCGCCGACGGCGGCGGGGCGCTGCTGGTGGCGATCACCCTGATCGCGCTCGGCGTCGTCCTCTGGCTCTTCGCCCGCGATCCGGCGCGGCCGTGGATGTGGGTGGCGACCGGACTGCTCGCGGGCGGCGCGGTCGGCAACCTGGTCGACCGCCTGCGCCACGGCCACGTCACCGACTTCATCGAACTGCCGCACTGGCCGCCGTTCAATCTCGCCGACTGCGGGATCACCTGCGGCGTGGTCATTCTGCTGGTGATCTACGTGCGCGAAGCGGAGCGGGCCGAGCGTGACTCCTGAGGGGGACGCGGGGCCCGGCGATGCCGCCCCCGGCGTGTCCGGGCTGCGCGTCGTCCACCTCGACGACGACCTCGCGGTGGTCGAGAAGCCCGCCGGGCTGGTCGTCCACCCGGCGCCCTCGCACAGCGGCCCGACCCTGGTCTCCGAGCTCGGCGACCTGCTCGGCGGCGGCGACCCGGAGCGGCCGGGGATCGTCCACCGGCTCGACAAGGACACCAGCGGGCTGATGGTGGTGGCCCGCAACCCGGAGGCGCTGGCGGCGCTGCAGGCGGCGGTGCGCGAGCGCGAGGTCGAGCGCCACTACCTCGCCCTCGCCGGCGGCCGCCTCGCCTCTCGCACCGGCACGATCGACGCGCCGATCGGCCGCGCTGCCAAGCGCCGCACCCGGATGGCGGTCTCCGGCGCCGCCTCGCGCGAGGCCCGCACCCATTTCGAGGTGCTGGAGCTGCTGCCGCGCGACACCTACCTGGAGGCCCGCCTGGAGACCGGCCGCACGCACCAGATCCGCGCCCATTTCGCCGCCATCGGGCACCCGATCACCGGCGACCCGACCTACGGCGGGGCGGCCCGCTACGGCTTGGAGCGCCAGTTCCTGCACGCCCACCGGCTCGCCTTCCGCCACCCGCGCACCGGCGCGCCGCTCGGCTTCACCTCGCCGCTGCCGGCCGACCTCGCCGCCGCGCTCGAGGCCGCCCACGCGGAGTAGTACTCGCATCGAAGTCCGCGCGACCCGGGGCGGTTGCGGCCGTCCGAGATGCGTCCCGGGCGTCTCATGGCGGTCTTGGCACCGTGACGGGTCGCGATCTGCGAGGCCGGTCGGACTCGCGCTCTCTACCCTTTCCGGCCTCCAGGGTGGAAAAAGTCGCGCTGAGTGAGTTGACCACACCAGGGTGTGGTCAACTCACTCAGCGCGTCAGGACCTCCTGAAGGAACGTGGAGTTCCGCACGTCTCCTCGGAGAACGCGCCGTCCCTGCGACGACCCCCTCCCGTCCCTGCGACCTCTCCCCGCAGACCCGCCCTCTCGGCGGCGGCCACAGCCCGCCAGGGCCGCCGCCGAGAGGGCAGCGTCCCTTTCCCCGGGCGCAAGCCGCACACGGCTGCATCCTTCACCGGCCTCCGGGCCCTACAATCAAAGTTCGCAAAGTCACCTCTACCCCCGTCCAGAAGCGGACCGGATCCTGCCTGGGAGCCAAAGCACCCAGGTCCCGGCGAGCGGGGCGGGTCGCACCGCAACCGAATCCAAGGAGAAATGCATGCCTGAGGCAGGCCTGAAAGAACTGCTCGAGGCCGGAGTCCACTTCGGCCACCAGACGCGCCGCTGGAACCCGAACATGCGCCGTTTCATCCACGGCGAGCTCGACGGGATCCACATCATCGACCTCCTGCAGACCGAGGCGCTGCTGGAGAACGCCCGTCGCTTCGCCGGTGAGCTGGCGTCCGGGGGCGGCACCGTCCTCTTCGTCGGCACCAAGAAGCAGGCCCGCGACGTGGTCCAGGAATGGGCCGAAAAAACGAAGATGCCCTACGTCAACAAACGTTGGCTGGGCGGCCTGCTGACCAACTTCCAGACGATGTCGGGCCGGATCGCCCGCCTGCACGAGCTCAACGGGTGGAAAGAGGAGGGCAAACTCGACCTCCTGCCGACCAAGGAGCGGATGAACATGGAGGCCGAACTCGCGAAGCTCGAGTTCAACCTCGGCGGCGTCCGCGACATGGATCGGCTGCCCGACGCCGTCTTCGTCACCGACCTGAAAACCGAGGAGATCGCGGTCCATGAGGCGGCCCGCCTGCGGATCCCGATCATCGGCCTGGTCGACACCAACTGCGACCCGACCCCGGTGGACTACGTGATCCCCGGCAACGACGACGCGATCCGCTCCTGCCAGCTGATCATCGGCACGATCGGCGGCGCGGTCGAGGAGGGTTCCTCGGCCTGGCGCGTGCAGGAGGAAAAACGGATCGCCGAGGAGATGGAACGGCGCAAACGGGAGGAGGAAGAGCGCCGCAAACGGGAGGAGGAAGAGAAAGCCCGGATCCAGGCACAGCAGGCCAAAGAAGCCGAGGAAGAAGCCGCCAAACAGGCGGCGGCGAAAGCCGAGGCCGAGAAACAGGCTGCCGTGGCCGCCCAGGCGGCCAAAGAGGCTCCCACCCAGGCCACTCCGGCCCAGGGCGCTCCTGCCCAGCAGGCCGCCCCGGCCCAGCCCGCCGCGCCGCAGGGCGAGGCGCCGAAAGCCGCTCCTGCACCCGCTCCCGAGGCGCCGAAGGCCGCTGCTCCGGCCGCTCCCGCGCCCGAGGCGCCGAAAGCCGAGCCCGCCGCTCCCGCGGCCGAGGCTTCCGCAGCTGAGGCCGCTCCGGCCGCAGAGGACGCTCCCGCGGCAGAGAGCACCGAGACCACCGACACCCAGAAAGGGGATTCGTGATGGCGTCGATCTCCGCCGCCGACGTGAAGGCGCTCCGGGACCGCACCGGGGCCGCGATGATGGACAGCAAAGCCGCCCTGGTCGAGGCCGATGGCGACATCGACCGCGCGATCGAGCTGCTGCGGGTGAAGGGCCAGGCCTCCGCCGCCAAGCGCGAAGGCCGCGGCACCAACGAGGGCGTCGTCGCCTCCTACATCCACGCCAACAACAGCGTCGGCGCGATGGTCGAGGTGCAGTGCGAGACCGACTTCGTCTCCCGCAACGAGGACTTCCAGGTCTTCGCCTACCAGGTTGCCCTGCACGTCGCCGCGACCGCGCCGCAGTACGTCTCCACCGACGAAATCGACCCGGAGGCCCGCGAGGCCGAAAAGCGGGTCTTCGAGGAGAAGGCGCGCGAAGAAGGCAAACCGGACAACATCGTCGAGAAAATCGTCGAGGGCCAGCTGAGCAAGTGGGCCTCGGAGGTCGCGCTGCTCGACCAGCAGCACGTCAACGCCGAGAAACACGGCTCGAAGACGATCGAGGAGCTGCGCCAGGAGCTGGCGGCGAAAACCGGCGAGAACATCCGGATCGCCCGCTTCTCGTACTTCCGCGTCGGCGGCGAGGACTAAACGCAGACGATGGCCGGGGAGCGGTTCGGTCGCATCCTCCTGAAGCTCTCGGGGGAGGCCCTGATGGGCTCTCAGTCCTACGGCACCGACGGTGCCGAGGTCGACCGGATCGCCACCCAGGTAGCCGCCGTGCGCGAGCGCGGGGTGGAGGTGGCGATCGTGGTCGGGGCCGGGAACATCTATCGCGGCCTCGCCGGGGCCGCCTCGGGCATGGACCGGGCGACCGGCGACTACATGGGGATGCTGGCGACGGTGCTGAACGCGCTGACCCTGCAGGACGCGCTGGAGCGGATGGGCCAGCACACGCGGGTGATGTCGGCGATCGACGTGAAGGAGGTCGCCGAGCCCTACATCCGCCGGCGCGCGATGCGCCACCTGGAGAAGGGCCGGATCGTGATCTTCGCCGCCGGCACCGGCAACCCGTTCTTCACCACCGACACGGCGGCCGCGCTGCGCGCGCTGGAGATCCACGCGGAGGCGATCCTGATGGCGAAGAACGGGGTGGAGGGCGTCTACGACTCCGACCCGGCGACCAACCCGGACGCCAAGTTCATCCCCACGATCACGCACCGGGAAGCGATCGAGCGCGGCCTCAAGGTGATGGATTCGACCGCGCTCAGCCTCTGCATGGACAACGACCTGCCCATCTACGTCTTCAACATGGCGGACGAGCTGAACATAGATAGGATCGTCAGCGGCGAGACGGTCGGCACGTTGGTGTCCAACGGGACCGACGCCTAAGAGAGGACGGACCCGTGGCAATTACCGACGAACTGCTCGCAGACGCCAAGGACCGGATGGCGAAATCGGTGGAATCGAGCCGCGGCGAGCTCGCCACGGTGCGCACCGGCCGCGCCTCCCCGCACCTTCTGGACCGCATCAACGTCGATTATTACGGCGCCCAGACGTCGCTGAAGCAGCTTGCCAACGTCGCCGCCTCGGATGCCCGCCTGCTCACCGTGACGCCGTTCGACAAAAGCGCGATCGGGGCGATCGAGAAATCGATCCTCGAGTCCGACGTCGGCCTCACCCCGTCCAACGACGGCAACGTGATCCGTCTGGCGATCCCGGAAATGACCGAGGAGCGGCGGCGCGAGATGGTGAAGGTCGTGAACGGCGTCGCCGAGGACGGCCGGGTGGCGATCCGCAACGTCCGACGCGACGTGATGAGCGACCTGCGCGAGCTGAAGAACGAGGGCGAAGTCGGCGAGGACGACGAGCGCCGCGCCGAGGCCGCGCTGCAGAAACAGACCGACGAGGCGATCGCCGAGATCGACGCGCTGCTCAAGGGCAAGGAAGCCGAAATCCTCGAGGTCTGAGGGCGGCTGCGGTTTGAGCGGCGCTCCCAGATACGTGGCGATCATCACCGACGGCAACGGCCGTTGGGCGCAGCGGCGCGAGCTGCCGGTGATCGAGGGGCATCGGGCGGGCGCCGATGTGGTGAAGGCGCGGCTGCGCGACGCGGTCGACCTCGGGATCGCGGAGCTGACGGTCTTCTCCTTCTCGACCGAGAACTGGTCCCGCTCCGAGGAGGAGGTCAGCGGGCTGATGACGATGTTTGGCGAGCGGATCCTCGGCGAGACGCCGGAGCTCGACGAAGAGGGCGTGCGGATGCGCTTCATCGGCCGCCGCGAGGGCGTCGCGCCCGACCTGGTCGAGCGGATGGAGTGGGCGGAAGCGAAGACCGCCGAGAACTCGCGGATCACGCTCTTCATCGCCTTCAACTACGGCGGTAGGATGGAGATCGTCGACGCGGCGCGAAGCTTCCAGGGGAGCTCCGAGGAGGAGTTCCGTCGCCACCTCTACGCGCCCGACATGCACGACCCTGACCTCCTGATCAGAACCAGCGGCGAGCAGCGGATCTCCAACTACCTGCTCTGGCAGTGCGCCTACTCGGAGCTGGTGTTCGCGGAGGAGCTGTGGCCGGACTTCGACCGCGCGGCCTTCGAGCGGGCGCTGGGCCAGTTCACCGAACGGCAACGGCGCTTCGGGGGACGCTGATGAGCGATTTCTTCGAAGAAGAGATGTTCGAAGAGCGGCAGGCCGAGCCGGAGCCGGTCGAGGAGGCGCCGCGACGGCGGCGGCGCGGCGGCGACGAGCCGAGACGGCGGGTCAAACGCCGTGGCCGCAAGAAAGCGCGTGGCGGCGCGAAGCCGCCGAAGCCGAAACGCCGGCGGGGCGGCGGCGAGACGGTCAAACGGATCCTGATCGCGATCCCGGCGATCATCTTCGCGATCGCGATCACGGTCGCCGGCAACTGGGTCTTCGCCGCGGCGATGATCGCGATCGGGATCCTCTGCCTGCGCGAGTACCTCGAGCTGACCGCGACCGCGCGGCCACTGGCGATCCCGGCCTACGCGGCGGTCGCGGCGATGGTCGTCGCCGCCCACGTCGGCACCTCCTACAGCGTGCTGCTGGTCTTCGTCGCCTCCTTCCCGCTGCTCTTCGCCTTCGGCGCCGACGCCAGACACCGCGACGGGGTGACGATCTCGATCGCGGTGACGCTGCTCGGGATCGTCTGGATCGGCATCCCGCTCGCCCACGCGGTCTTCCTCCGCGACCTGCCGAGCCACGGGGCGGCGCTGCTGATCGACGTCCTGGTCGGCACCTTCGTCACCGACACCGCCGCCTACGCCACCGGCCGCATGTTCGGCAGCCACAAACTGGCTCCCAGCATCTCGCCGAACAAGAGCGTCGAGGGGCTGATCGGCGGCTTCGTGATCGGCACGATGGGCTTCTGGTTCGCCGGGCTCTACCAGAACTGGTTGAGCGGGGCCGACGCCCTGATCATCGGCGCCGCGGTGGCCGCGATCGCCCCGGTCGGTGACCTCTTCGAGTCGATGCTGAAGCGCGATCTCGGCAAGAAGGACACCGGCACCATCTTCGGCCCCCACGGCGGCATCCTCGACCGCCTCGACGCGGTCTTCTTCACTGTCGTCGTCGGCTACTACCTGGCCGTCGCCCTGGTCTACTGAGACGCCTGGACCGGCGCATCTCTGCGTCCTCGGTCGCTCGGCTCGGGTCACGCACTTGAGTGCGCTCCCCTCGCCTCGCTTCCCTGCGTCCTTGACCTGCTTGGTCCAGACGCCTCAGGGCGCGGTTCGGTGCGCCTCCGCGCCTGAGAGAATGTCCTGATGCGCCGCTCCGACCAACGCCGTGACGCCGTCTTCGCCAGCTACCAGCGCGATGTGACCGGCCGCCCGCTCGCCGAGCTCCTCGCCGACGCCAAACCGCTGACCCGGGAGCTGGCCGAGGGCGTCGACGCCCACCGCGAAGAACTCGACGAGACGATCTCCGAACACCTGCGCGGCGGCTGGACCGTCGACCGGGTGGCGCCGCTCGACCTGAACGTGATGCGGGTGGCGCTGTTCGAGATCGAGGAGGGGGAGACCCCGTACGAGGTGGCGATCGACGAGGCGGTGGAGATCGCCAAGGAGTACTGCGGCGCCGACGCGCCGAGCTTCGTCAACGGGGTGCTCGGGGCGATCGTCCGCGAGCGCGAGCCGGCCGGATGAGCCGCCTGCGCGAGATCGCCGAGCGGCTGCGCGAGATCGCCGCCGAGCTGGAGGGCGAGGGCGAGCTCGAGGAGGGCCGTGCCGCGGCTCTCGCCGCCGAGG
>MKSH01000125.1:9528-14377 GCA_001898095.1 Solirubrobacterales bacterium 70-9
GGATCTCCGGAGTCTGGTCGAAGCAGCGCTCGCCGACCTCCGCTTCTCGCCCGCCGAGCGCACCGCGGGCCTCGAGGAGGCGATGCGTTACTCGCTGCTGGCGGGCGGCAAGCGCGTCCGTCCGGTCCTTGCCCTGGCCACCGCCCGCGCCCTCGGGGCGCCGCCGGAGCGCTTCCTGCCGGTCGCCTGCGCGATCGAGCTGATCCACACCTACTCGCTGATCCACGACGACCTGCCGGCGATGGACGACGACGACCTGCGCCGCGGCAAGCCGACCTCGCACAAGCGCTTCGGCGAGGACGTCGCGATCCTCGCCGGGGACGGGCTCTTCGCCGAGGCGGTGCGCCTCTTCTGCGAGCAGCCCGGCGATCCCGCCCAGGTGCTGGCGGCGCTGCGCGAGCTGGCGGCAGCCACCGGTGTCGACGGGATGGTCGGCGGCCAGTACGTGGACGTGATCGGGGTCGATCTCGATGCCGGTGGGCTGCGCGAGCTGCACGCGCTGAAGACCGGCCGGCTGATCTCGGCGAGCGTATGTGTGATCCCGATCCTTGAGGGAACTGATGAAAGTGAGACAATGCGGTACCGCCGTTTCGCCGACGAGTTGGGCGTGCTGTTCCAGATCGTCGACGACATCCTCGACGTGACCGAGAGCGACGAGCGGCTCGGCAAGCCACATGGAAGCGACGAGAGACATGGCAAAACCACCTACGTCAGCCTTTTCGGCCTCGACCGGGCGCGAGAGCTCGCCTCCGAGTCCCACGCCAAGGCGACCGCGGCGCTGGCCGAAACCGGCGGCGAGACCGACGACCTGAGGCGGGTCGCCGACTACATCTTCACCCGACACGAATGAGCGAAGAGAAAAAACTTCTGGACAACGTCGACTGCCCCGCGGACCTCCACGACCTGGACGACGCCGAACTGCAGCAGGTCGCGCAGGAGATGCGCACCTACATCATCGACACGATCGGCCAGATCGGCGGCCATTTCGGCGCCAACCTCGGCACCTGCGAGCTCGCCGTGGCCCTCCACAGCCTGCTCGACAGCCCCCGCGACAAGGTCCTCTGGGACGTCGGCCACCAGTCCTACCCGCACAAGATCCTCACCGGCCGCCGCGACGAACTGCCGACGATCCGCCAGTACGGGGGCCTCGCCCCGTTCTGCTCGACCGCAGAGTCCGAGCACGACATCATGGGCGCCGGCCATGCGTCGACTTCGATCGGCTACGCGGTCGGCCTGAAGGAGGCGATGGGCAAGGGGATCGGCGAGGACGGCCGGGTCGCCGCGGTGATCGGCGACGGCGCCCTCACCGGCGGGGTCGCCTATGAGGCGCTGCTCGCCGCCGGCGGCCTGCAGACGCCGATGGTGGTCGTCCTCAACGACAACGGGATGTCGATCTCGCCGAACGTCGGCGCGCTCTCCCGCTACTTCAACCGGATCCGCCTGAACCCGCGGCTCTACCACGCCCGCGAGGACTTCGAGGACCGGCTGACCAAGCTGCCGCTCGGGGTGGGACGGCGGATCGAGCGCCTCGGCCCCGAGATGAAGGCGGCGATCAAGGCCTACTGGGCGCCCGGGCTCTTCTTCGAGGAGCTCGACCTCGCCTACATGGGCGTGATCGACGGCCACGACGTGAAAGCGCTGCGCCGCGCCCTCACCGAGGCCTTCGAGGCCGAACGCCCGGTCGTCGTCCACATCCACACGGTGAAGGGCAAGGGCTTCGCGCCCGCCGAAGAGAACGGCCTCGCCTCGATGGAGGAGTGGCACGCGGCGAAGCCGAACTCGATCGTCAACGGCCGCCCGACAGCCGCCGAAAAGCCGGTGCCGGTGCAGGAAACCGACTCGCCGGAGGGGATCGAGCGGCTGGAGAAGCCGCCCGCGCCGGGCTCGCCGCCGCAGTACACGAAGGTCTTCGCCGAGGCGATGGTCGCCGAGGCCGAGCGCGACGGCAGGGTGATCGGGATCACCGCCGCGATGGCGGGCGGGACCGGGCTGCAGAAGCTCGCCGACGAGCGCCCGGAGCAGTACTACGACGTCGGGATCGCCGAGCAGAACGGGGTGCTGCTGGCCTCGGGGCTGGCGCTGCAGGGGGCGAAGCCGGTCTGCGCGATCTACTCGACCTTCCTCCAGCGGGCCTTCGACCAGATCGTCCACGACGTCTGCCTGCAGGAGCTCGACGTGACCTTTGCGATGGATCGCGCCGGGCTGGTCGGCGACGACGGGCCGACCCACCACGGCGCCTTCGACATCTCCTACTTCCGGCCGATCCCGAACGTGGTGGTGATGGCGCCGCGCGACGAGGCGATGCTGGTCCACATGCTCCACACCGCGATCGCCCACGACGGCCCGGCGGCGCTGCGCTACCCGCGCGGGGCGGCCGAGGGGGTCGAGATCCCGGCGCAGCCGGAGTTGCTGCCGATCGGGGTGGGGGAGGTGCTGGCCGAGGGCCGCGGCGTGGCGCTGCTCGGCTACGGCTATGGGGTGCACGTGGCGCTCGAGGCGGCGGCGATCCTCGCCGACCACGGCCTCCAGGTCACCGTCGCCGACGCGCGTTTCGCGAAGCCGCTCGACGGCGAGTTGGCGACGCGCCTGGCGCGCGACCACGACCTGCTGGTGACGATCGAGGAGAACGTCCTTCCGGGCGGTTTCGGCGCCGGGGTGCTGGAGCACCTCGAGGACGCTTTCGCGGCCGGGCCGGGGGAGCGGGCACGGGTCCTGCGGGTCGGCCTGCCGGACCGCTACGTCACCCACGGCAAGCCGGATCTGCTGCGCGCCGAGGTGGGCCTCACCGGCCAGTCGGTGGCCGAGCGGGTGCTTGCCGCCACCCCCTCGGCGCAACCGATAGCGCGGTAATCAAAATTAGGGATTGCGCGGTTTGGCGCAATCCAATAGCTTGCCGTCTGTCTCTCCGGTGAAAGGAAGAAGCGACCTGCAAAGGGCACGCTTCTGGGGGATCGCCATAGGGAGGAGAGATGCGTATCTCAATATGTGTGGGTCCGTTTGGGGAAACGGACTTCTCGCCACCCGGGAGCCTCTTTTTCGCCCCGGGTGGCGAGGCGCATCCTGAGGGGGCGTGGGGGCGTCTCTCCAGGGCTCGGATGGCGCTTAGTCTTGCTGCCTGGTGTCCTCGGCGAGGATCGCGTACAGCTTGCGCCGCGTCTCGTCGAGGATCTCCCGGGCCTGCTGCTGCTGGGCCTCGGTGCCGCTCTGGGCAAGCGTTTTGACCGCGGGGACCAGCTGGCCGATCGCGCCCCGGAGTTGGAGTTGGCCGGTCGGGAACCCGGCGCGGACGGCGTCCCAGGGGGCGACATCGGAGGACTTCTCCTCCTGCTCGGCGCGACCCGCGTCGGTGAGGGTGAAGCGGCGCTTGCCGTCCGAATCCTCGCCGCGGATCAGGCCCTCGTCCTCGAGCATCTGCAGCGTCGGGTAGATCGAGCCGGCGCTCGGGGTCCAGGCGCCCTCGCTGCGCTCCTCGATCTCTTTGATCATCTCGTAGCCGTGCATGGGGCGGTCGGCGAGCAGGGCGAGGACGGCGGCGCGAACGTCACCGCGACGTGCCCGGGGCCCACCGCGGCCACGCCGGGGTCCGGGTCCGAAGCCGGGACCGAAGTCGAAGCCCCGTCCGCGGGCGAACTCCTCGCGGCCGTGGTGTCCTGGATGGCGTGAATGGCGGTGTGAGTGCTTGGAATACATAACTATGACCTTTCATATCTTTATCTAACGCGATATATCGTAACCGATCGTAACGATATGTCAACCCAGGAGTGCGTTCGCAGTAATGGCCGCTATCCGGAGCTAAGTGCGAACGCACCTGGCGGTGTCGTTCGCGCCTGGTGGGGTAGATTCGGGGCATGAAGTTCCTCTTCGCACCCGTGGGCATCGCCGCGGGCCTCGTAGCCGGTTTCGCCGCCAAGAAGGTCTTCGAAAAAGCCTGGGCCGTGATCGACGACGAGGATCCGCCGGAGCCGGACCAGCGCGACGCGCCGACGGTCAAACTGCTCGCCGCCTTGGCGATCGAGGGCGCGATCTTCCGCCTCACCAAAGGCTTCGTCGACCACAAAGCCCGTCAGGGCTTCGCCGGCGCGACCGGCCGCTGGCCCGGCAAAGACCCGGCCGCCGAAGCCGACTGAGTCGCATTCGCAGTTCCCCGTACCGGTTACGGGAAAGTGCGAACGCTCGGTACGGGGCCAGAAAGGGAAAAGGCGCCCCTCCGGGGCAGGAGGGACGCCTTCAGGGAACTGCAGGGGGAGATCCAGTTCCTACCCATGAGCCAGATCATCAAAACCAGGTAGCCGCATGGTTTGACCGGGTGCGCCATGCGCGGCTGCTCGAACGCTGGTAAGAAGGGCCGATGCCGACCTTCGCCGTCACCGCCGCCCTGCCCGGACGGGCTCCCGAGATGCTCGCTGCGGCCGGTGAGGTCCGCGTTCGCCCCGAGGTCGACAGGCTGAGCCGCGAGGAACTCCTCGCCCTGGTCGAGGGCGTCGACGTCGCCGTCACCATGCTCCACGACCGGGTCGACGACGAGTTCCTCGATGCCGCCGGTCCCTCGCTGCGCGGCGTCGCCAATGTCGCCGTCGGCTTCGACAACGTCGACCTCGCCGCCTGCGCCCGCCGCGACGTCGTCGTCACCAACACGCCCGGGGTCCTCGACGACGCCACCGCCGATCTCGCCTTCGCCCTGATCCTCGCCGCCACCCGTCGCCTCGGCGAGGGGGAGAGGCTGGTCCGCTCGGGGAAGCCCTGGCAGTGGAAGATGACCTTCATGGTCGGCCACGACCTGCGCGGCGCCCGCCTCGGCATCGTCGGTCTCGGCGGCATCGGCTCCCGCGTCGCCCACCGCGGCCGCGCC
>MKSH01000125.1:14446-14852 GCA_001898095.1 Solirubrobacterales bacterium 70-9
CTCGACCTCGACGAGCTCCTCGCCACCTCCGACGTGGTCAGCCTCCACGCGCCGCTGACGCCGGAGACCCGCCACCTGATCGGCGCCCGCGAGCTGGCCTTGATGAAGCCGACCGCCACCCTCGTCAACACCGCCCGCGGCGCGGTGGTCGACGAAGCGGCCCTCGCCGACGCCCTCCGCGAGGGCGCCATCGCCGCCGCCGGCCTCGACGTCTTCGAAGACGAGCCCCACGTCCTCCCGGCCCTGCTCGACCTCGAGAACGCCGTCCTCGTCCCCCACATCGGCTCGGCGACGATCGAGACCCGCACCGCGATGGCCGAGCTGGCGGCGCGTAACGCGATCGCCGTCGCCACCGGCGAGGAGCCGCCGACCCCGGTCCCGTCGCCGAGCGTGTAGCTGGCCGGGG
>MKSH01000125.1:15017-17870 GCA_001898095.1 Solirubrobacterales bacterium 70-9
CGGCCCATCGACATCTCGGCCCTCACGGAAGGGTCACTTCGTGACGCCTTCCTTTGGGGAACGTGGAGTTCCCGGCGTCTCCGGCGGCCTGTGGAGCCTTTCCGCCTCATCGGGACGGTTTCGCTCCACACCCGGGACCCGCAAGGGACCCGCACCCTCGCCAGTCCCCCGTGACCCGGCCCTCTCGTAGGCGGTCACAGCCTGCCCGGACCGCCTACGAGAGGGCCGGGTCCCTTGTCCGTCCCTCCGGGACTCCCGCGCCCAGCCGGCCTCTCGTCCTTCGTCGCCCTCGGTCTTCGGCTCGGGCGAGGAGGGTCAGGAGCTGGGCCACGAACATATGTTCGCATCGACTTCAAGTAGGTTCGGGTCAGGACGACCGCAGCCGACCCGAGGAGACCGATGACGACGCACGCAGACTTCACCGACGAGGAGTGGGACACCGTCCTCGAGGGGCCGACCAGCGCCGGGATGGTCGTCATCACGGCCGAGCGCGGCGGCACGTTCCGCGAGACCTTCGCGATGGCGAAGGTCTATAGCGAGGCGCGCCAGGAGCACGGCGCCTCCGAGCTGCTCGACGAGATCGTCTCGCACAAGCCGGAGACCGACCGCACCCGCGCCCACTCGCCGGAGGAGATGCGCGAGCACGGCCTGCAGAACATCCGCGACGCGGTCGCCCTGGTCGAGGCCAAGGCGACCCCGGCCGAGCTCGGCGACTACCGCCTCTTCGTCGTCACCCTGGCGAAGAAGGTGGCGGCGGCGAAGAAGGAGAAGGGCTCGACCGACGGGGTCAGCGAGCACGAGGCGCAGGCGATCACCGAGATCGAAGGAGCGCTTGGCGTCTCCTGACGTCGCGTCCGCCATGTCCGGCCCCGAGGTCCTCAACAAGAAGGGCTACAAAAAGGAGCTGCGGCGCCTGCAGGTGGAGCTGGTCCGCCTGCAGGAATGGATCGTCCACGAAGGCCTCAAAGTCGTGGTCATCTTCGAGGGCCGCGACACCGCCGGCAAGGGCGGCACGATCCGCCGGATCACCGAACGGACCAACCCGCGGGTGATACACAACGTCGCCCTCGGCACGCCGAACGACCGCGAGAAAACCCAGTGGTACTTCCAGCGCTACGTCGCCCAGCTGCCCGCCGCCGGCGAGATGGTCCTCTTCGACCGCTCCTGGTACAACCGCGCCGGGGTCGAGCGGGTGATGGGCTTCTGCACGAACGAGGAGTACGAGGAGTTCATGCACTCCTGCCCGCGTTTCGAGCGGATCATCCAGCGCTCCGGGATCATCCTGATCAAGTACTGGCTCTCGGTCTCCGACGACGAGCAGGAGCGCCGCTTCCAGGCCCGCCTCGACAACCCGCTGAAGCGGTGGAAGCTCAGCCCGACCGATCTCGAGGCGCGCGCCCGCTGGGTCGACTACGCCGAGGCGAAGGACGACATGTTCGCGAAGACCGACACCGACGAGTCACCCTGGTTCGTGGTCGAGTCCGACGACAAGCGCTCGACCCGCCTGAATCTGATCAGCCACCTGCTCGACCAGATCCCCTACAAGCGGGTCGACCAGGAGCGGGTGACCTTGCCGCCGCGCCAGCGGCGCCACTACGAGCGGCCGCCTAAGGCTTCCGAGAAACAGGTACCGGAACGGTTTCGCGTGGAGTAGCGGCGGGATGCGGGTCGCGGCGCGGGCTCGGCAGCGGCCGGGCGACGCCCCCGTGCGGGCCGCGCCGCCGCGGACGGTCCCCGGGCGACGGCAGCCGCGGCGGCATCTTCCGCGCGATCTCCGCCGAGGGACCCTCGGTGTTCTTCGATTCCTTCATCAGCCAGTAGACGAACGCCCACAGGCCGACGATCGGGATCTTCATCGCGATGATGAGCAGGACGACCGGTAGAACCCCCATCGGGACAGTGTAGGTACCCGTCCGGGCTGCTGTCAGGCAATGGCGGATCCGGCGCCGGCGCGCCGATCGAGCACCGCGACCACCCGCAGGGCCAGGGTCAGCAGGACGATCGCCGCCGCCGAGCCGATCAGCCAGGCCCAGATCATTTCCGTGGTCGGGGTGGCGATTTCGAAGAATTCGCGGGCGACCGGGATCGCGCAGGCGCCGAAGAAGAGCAGCGCCATCGTCGCGCAGAGCGCCCCGACGATCAGGCGCCGCGTCCCCGGCTGGTCCTCGAGCGCGAAGACGATCGCCAGGCCGGAGACCACCACCGTCGCCGCGGTGGCCGACCGCGCCTGGGTGAGGTCGCAGTCGAAGACGTGGCGGGCGAGCAGGTAGGTGGTGAGGATGCCGAGCCCGGTGGCGAGCCCGGCCGGGATCGAGAAGCGGGCGATCGCCCGCAGGAAGCCCTCCGGCCGCCACGGCCCGCTCGACGGGGCGAGCGCCAGCAGGAAGGCCGGGATCCCGATCGTGAAGGTCGAGGTGAGGGTGAACTGGCGCGGCAGCATCGGGAAGACGCCGCTCGGGATCGCGATCACCAACACCAGGAAGGCGGTGAAGATCGCCTTCGAGACGAAGAGGCGCGCGACCCGCTGGATATTGCGCAGGATCTGGCGCCCTTCGCCGACCATCGGCGGCACCTCGCCGAATTCGCCGGAGACGAGGACCAGGTCCGACACCGAGCGGGCCATCTGGGTGCCGCTGCCTTGGGCGATCGCCAGCCGCGCCTGCTTCAGCGCCGGGACGTCGTTCACGCCGTCGCCGAGCATGCCGACGTATTCGCCGCCCTCGGTGAGGACGCGGACGACCCGCGCCTTGTCCTCGGGGGAGATGCGGCCGATCGCGGGAGCGGCGCGCACCGCGGTGAGCAGCTCGGCGTCATCGGCGGGCAGGTGGCGGCCGTCGAGCGCCGGGCCGCTCG
>MKSH01000125.1:17890-25497 GCA_001898095.1 Solirubrobacterales bacterium 70-9
GAAGGCGATCGTGTCGGAGGCCTCGGCGCGCAGCTCCTCGGCCAGGACGATCACGCCGAGCGGCTGCAGCGGCGCGGTCAGCTCGACCTCGGGGCCGGGCTCGGGCAGCGGCGCGGGATAGGAGGCGAGCGCGAGTACGCGGCGGCCCGCGGCGGCCTCCTCGGCGGCGCGGTCGCGCAGCCCCGCGTCCGGTACCGACCCGTCGGCGCCCTCGAGCAGCGCCTCCGGCGCGCCCAGCACGAGCCGCCGGTCGCCGAGCTCGAGCGCGCTCCAGCGCCGCCGCGAGGAGAAGGGGATGACGGCGGTTGGCTCCTGCGCGGGAGGGCGCGCCGCGCCGTCGGCTCCCGGTGAGCCCTTCGGGTCGGCGCCGTTCCCTCCGAGGTTCGCCGCGTGGATCGCCTCCAGCGTCGTGTTCCGGGTCGGCGCCGCCGCCGCGTAGGCGCCGAAGGTCTTGGCGAGGTCCTCCTCCGTGCCGCCCTCGGCCGGGATCAGTTCGACCACCCGCAGCGAGGCCTCGGTCAGCGTCCCGGTCTTGTCGGTGCACATCACCGAGACCGAGGCCAGCGACTCGATCGCGTTCAGCTGCTGGGCGAGGATCCCGTGTCGGGCCATCTTCGCCGCCGTCACCGCGGCGGTCAGCGAGACCAGCAGGATCAGCCCCTCGGGGACGATGTTCACGATCCCCGCGGTGAGCGTCTCGACCGCGTCGGCCTGGCTCACGTTGCGCACCGCCAGGGAGATCGCCAGCCCGATCCCGAGCGGCACCATCATCCCGACCATCACGATCAGCAGCCGGTCCATCGCTTTCTCGAGCGGCGAGCGCGGGTGGCGGAAGGCGCGGGCGGTCTCGGTCAGCTGGGCGGCGTGGCTCTCGGCGCCGACCGCGGTCGCCTCGAAATCGCCCTCGCCCTCGACCGCGAAGGAGCCGGAGAAGACTTCGTCGCCCACTTTCCGCACCACCGGCTCGGACTCGCCGGTGAGGTCGGACTCGTCCAGGGCGAGGCCGTCGGCGCGGACCAGCTTGCCGTCGGCGGGGATCTGGTCGCCGCTCGCGATCCGCACCAGGTCACCGACCACGACTTCCTCGACCGCCACCTGGCGCGGCTTGCCGTCGCGCACCACTGTGGCTTTCGCCACCACCAGGGCGGCGAGCTTGTCGAGCGTGCGCTTCGCCCGCACCTCCTGGAAGGTCCCGATCGCGACGTTGGCGACGAGGATGCCGAGGAAGAGCGCGTCCTTGGGGTTGCCGAAGACGATCGTCGCCAGCCCGAACCCGGCGAGGATCGCGTTGAACACCGTGAAGGTGTTGGCGATCGCGATCGAGAGGTAGGAGCGGCTGGTCGCCGGTGCGTGCGGCGTCCCGGCCTCCTGCAGGCGACGTGCCGCCTCGGTCTCGCTCAATCCGGTGACGGTGGCGGCCTCCATCGAGGCCGGAAGCCTAAACGCCGAAGCGCCCGGCGCCCCTCACCGGACTTGAGGGGCGCCGGGCTTGGATGGGTGGCTTCGGAGGAGGGCGCGGGTCCCTGGCCGCGCCCACCGTCTAACCCGCCGAGGTGGCGGGGCGTTCGGCGAGCTGCACGCTCACCGACGCAGTCTGGCCTTCGCGCACCACGGTCAGTTCGACCGTTTCCCCGGCGTGCGCGTCGGAGATCTTTTCGACCAGGTCTTCGGTCGAGGCGATCGGTTCACCGTCGACGGCGGTGAGGATGTCGCCGCCGAGCCCGAATTCGGTCCCTTCGACGGTCGCCGCGGTGGTCGCTCCCCGGATGCCGGCGGCCGCCGCGGGCCCGCCTTCCTCGACCTGCTGCACGAGCACGCCCGATTCGACCGGCAGGCTGAACGCCTGCGCCAGTTCGGGGGTGATCGTCGCGCCGCTGATCCCGAGGTAGCCATGTTCACTGGCGGTCCCGGACTCGAGCTGGGCGATCTCTTCCTTCGCCGTGTTGATCGGGATCGCGAAGCCGATGCCGACGCTGCCGTCGGAGCCTTCGCCGCCGGTGGCGATCTGCGAGTTGATGCCGATCACTTCGCCTGCCGCGTTGATCAGCGGGCCGCCGGAGTTGCCCGGGTTGATCGCCGCGTCGGTCTGGATCACGTGGTCGATGGTCACCCCGTCGGGGGCCTGGATTTCACGCTGCAGGGCGGAGACGATGCCGCTGGTGACGGTCCGCTTGAGGTCGAACGGGTTGCCGATCGCGACCACCGGGTCGCCGACTTCCATTTCGTCGGAGTCGCCCAGCTTCAGCGGGTGGAGCTTCGAGGCGGGGGCTTCGACCTTCAGCAGGGCGAGGTCCTTGTTCGGTTCGGTGCCGACGACTTCGGCCCGGTACATTTCGCCGCCTTCTTCGAGCGAGACGGAGATTTCTTCGCCGCCTTCGACGACGTGGTTGTTGGTGAGGACGTGGCCTTCGTCGTCGAGGACGACGCCGGAGCCGGAGGCGACGCCTTCGGCCACTTTCGATTCGATGAAGGCGACGCCGTTCGCGTCGGCCTTGTAGATCTGGTTGATCGTGTTGCCGCCGCCTTCGTCGGAGGTGACGGCGGCGGCGGGTGAGGTAGTGCCGGACGCGGCGACGACGCCGCTCGAGGTAGTGGTGGAACCGCCGCCGGTCGAGACAAGCCCGGTCGCAAGTGCGAGCAGGCCGGCGACCGCGACGATCGCTCCACCCAGAAGGGCGGAGCCGAACGCGTGACTTCTCTTTCGCTGGAGCATGGGAGCCAGGTTGGCGCCCTTCGCTCGGCGCTCCATAAACGGGCGCGAATCTCTTTCTAAAGAGTTGTCAAGAGATTTCTAAAGCGGCGAGTCGCGCGGCCCGGCGGGGCGCCGAAACGCGCGAAATCCATTCGGTCCCTAATCTTTCGGTCCCAAATGTCAGCCGACGACAGCACCTCCACGAGCGCGAGCGTCACCGACCGCATCGAGCCCTACGTCTGGAAGATCGCCGGCGTCGTGATCCTCGGGATGACGATGTCGATCCTCGACACGACGATCGTCAACGTCGCGCTCGACACCCTGGGCAAGGAGCTCGACAGCACGCTGGCGCAGATCCAGTGGGTGGTGACCGGCTACATGCTGGCGCTCGCCGCGGTGATCCCGTTGACCGGCTGGGCGGCGCGGCGCTTCGGCGCCAAGCGCGTCTACCTCGGCTCGGTCGCCCTCTTCACCGTCGGCTCGGCGCTCTGCGGGATCGCCGAGTCGAGCACCACGCTGATCCTCTTCCGCGTCCTCCAGGGCATCGGCGGCGGGATGATCATGCCGATCGCCCAGATGATCATGGCTGAGGTCGCCGGGCCGAAACGGATGGGCAAGGTGATGGGGATCGTGGTGATGCCGGCGATGCTGGCGCCGATCCTCGGCCCGGTCGTCGGCGGCCTGATCCTGCAGCACCTGCATTGGTCATGGATCTTCCTCGTCAACGTGCCGATCGGGATCGTCGCCGTCGCGCTCGCTCAGCGGATGCTCCCCGAATCGGACCTCGGCGAGCCGGGGAAGCTCGACTGGGTCGGCCTGTTGCTGCTGGTCACCAGCATGCCGCTGGTGATCTACGGGCTCTCCGAGATCGCGACCAAGGAAAGCTTCACCGCGCCGAGCGTGGTCTGGCCGATCGTCGGCGGTCTGCTGCTGGCGGTCGTCTTCGGCCGGCACGCGCTGCGGACCGAGCGCCCGCTGCTCGACGTGCGCCTCTACGCGAACCGGATCTTCACCGCCGCCTCGCTGACCACCTTCGGCCTCGGCGCGGCGCTCTTCGGCGCGATGATCCTGGTGCCGCTCTACTACCAGGAAGTCCGCGGCGAGAGCGTCATCGTCACCGGCCTGCTGACCGGGCCGCAGGGGCTCGGGATGCTGCTGGTCGCCCCCTGGATCGCCCGCATGACCGACCGCTTCGGCGGCGGCCGGGTGGCGATCGTCGGCGTCTCGATCCTCACCCTCAGCTCGCTGCCGCTGGCCTTCATCGGCGCCGACACCTCGATCCTCGGGATCTCGCTGCTGCTCTTCATCCGCGGGATCGGCATCGGCCTCTCCTTCATCCCGGTCACCACCGTCGCCTTCGCCTCGCTGCGCACCGACCAGCTCTCCGACGCGACCCCGCAGATGAACGTCCTGCAGCGGATCGGCGGGGCGATCGGGGTCGCGGTCCTCGCTGTCGTCCTGCAGCGGGCGCGGGCTGGCGCGAGCAGCCCGGCGGAGCTGGCCGACGCCTTCGGCACCGCCTACTGGTGGGCGGTCGGGATCTGCGCCGCGTCGATCATCCCGGTGATCGTGCTGCTCCGCGCCGAGGGGCCGCGCAAGGCGCCGCCGACGCCCGCCGAGGCGAAAGAGATCGAGATCGCCGAGGAGTACGTGGAGCCGCTCGGTGCCTGAGGTCGCCTCCCGCCGCGGGGCGGGGGAGAAGACGACCGAGGGGGCCGGCCGCCAGGAGGCGATCACCGAACTCGGCCTTGCCTTCCGCGGCGCCTTTCGCAGCCTGCGCAGCATGCGTGGCCGCGACACCCACCGCGGCGACGAAATCGGCCACGCCCAGTTCGAGCTCCTGATCGAGCTCTGCACCCGCGGCCCGCTGCACGCCGGCGAGCTGGCCGAGGCGGTCGGGGCGAGCGCCGCCACCGTCTCCGGCATGCTCGACAACCTCTGCGCCGCGGAGCTGGTCGAACGCAGCCGCTCGGAATCGGACCGCCGCCTCGTCGTGGTCAAGGTGACGCGGCGCGGAAAGCGCAAGGTGGAAGCGCGCAAGGCGCTCTGGCGGCGGCGTTGGGAGGAGGCGCTGGAGGGCGTCGAGGAGGAGGAACTGCGGGTGGCGGGACGCGTCCTCGGCCGGATCAGCGACATCTTCGTCGAGCGTCCCGAGGACTGAGCGCCCCACCTCACCGCGCCGCTAGGCTCGCCCGATGGCGCTGAGTGCCGAGGACGAGCGACGGCTGGAAGCCGAGGTGGCGCGGATGATCGCCGAAGTGCGGTGGCACCCGAACCAGGAAAAGGAGGACCGGGTGGGCCTCGAGATCTCGCTGCTGCCCGACGAGGAGCGCGAGTTCATCCCCACCGTCCTGCTGCGCTTCCTCGCCGCCGAACGCCGCGGCGAGCCGCTGCCCGAGGCGGCCTCGGGCACCGGGCTGCCGCCGAGGCGGCGCTTCGCCTGGACCCTGCGCCTGCCGAAGTAGAGGTTCGGGCGCCCGCGGCCGGCGTTCGCGCTTTCCCGTAGCCCGTAGGGGGAACTGCGAACGCATCCAAGGGGACGGCGCGGCGGTTCGGGGCCCCTGCGGCCGGGGACGGTCGCGTCCTGGGCGTCTCGCGGCGGCCCGGGCAGGCTGTGGCCGCCGCGAGACGCCCAGGACGCGAGGCTTTCGGGGGGAAGTGCGCGGGGTCGGGCACAGGCGCGGGGGACGCGGTCGACTCTTTCCGGGCCGGGGGCGGAAAAAGCCGGTCGCACGGGTCGACCGCGCGAGGGCGCGGTCGACCCGTTCGGCGCGTCGGAAGATCGGCCCTGCATGAGTTGAACACACCCTGGTGTGTTCAACTCATGCAGCGCTCCGGAACCTCCTTAGGGAACGCGGAGTTCCGCACCGGACCCGCGCACCTCGTCACGGACCTCCCCCGTGACCCGCACGGGACCCGCACCCTCGCCCTCTCCCCGAGGGACGGCCCTCTCGTAGGCGGTCACAGCCTGCCCGGACCGCCTACGAGAGGGCCGGGTCCTGTGGCCGTCCCTCGCTCGTCCCTTCCCCGTCCTTCCCGCCTCCGATCAGCCGCAAAGTTGCCCGTCCGGGCGCTTGTATACTAGTATCCGGCTGATGGCTGAGCCAATTCCCATCCGTGGTGGAGACGCCCCCGACGCGGGCCGTCGCCCCGGCCGTGCGTCGGCCGGCCCGTACCTCTACGCGGCGCTCCGCGACCAGATCGTGCGCGCCGAGCTCGCCCCCGGCGAACGCCTCTCGGAGGCGGAGCTGGGCGAACGCCTCGGCGTCAGCCGCACGCCGATCCGCGAGGCGCTGGGGCGCCTCCGCGACGACCGCCTGGTCGAAGTCCGTCCCCAGATCGGCACCTTCGTCTCCCGCATCAGCCCCGCCGCGGTCAGCGACGCGCAGTTCATCCGCGAGGCGCTCGAGTGCACCGCGGTCCGCGTCTCGGCCGAACTCGCCGATGACGAGTCGATGGCCCAGATGGAGGAAAACCTGCGCGCCCAGGAACGGGCGACCGAGCGCATCGACATCGACGCCTGGCAGCTGCTCGACGACACCTTCCACCGCCAGATCTGCGATCTCTCCGGGCACCCGGCGGTCTGGCCGGTGAACGAGCGGGCGAAGTCCCACCTCATCCGCCTGCGCCGGCTCAGCCTCTCGATGCCCGACTACCTGCCGACGATGGTCGAAGCCCACCGCGCCGTCGCCGACGCGGTCGGCAACCACGACCCGGACAGCGCCGAGGCGGCGCTGCGCGAGCACCTTCGAGCTGTCCTGCGCGAGGTCCCGCGCATCCGCGAACAACACCCTGACTACTTCGAGGAGCCCTAGATGGCGACGATCGACCGCACCGACGCCCCGTTCGACCTCGACAGCGAGGACCTCTACGAGCACTACCGGATGATGTTCCTGATCCGTCGCTTCGAGGAAGCGGCGGAGCGCCAGTACAAGGCGGCGCGGATCGGCGGCTACTGCCACCTGTCCTCGGGGCAGGAGGCGACGACGGTCGGCGCGGTGGCGGCGCTGGAGGAGGACGACCTGCTCGTCACCGGTTACCGCTGCCACGGCTTCGCGCTCGCCCGCGGGGTCCCGGCGGAGGCGGTGATGGCGGAGCTCTTCGGCCGTGCCCACGGCTGCGCCCACGGACGCGGCGGCTCGATGCACCTGCTCGACGTCTCCCGCGGCTACTACGGCGGCTGGGGGATCGTCGGCGGTCAGCTGCCGATCGCGACCGGGATGGCGCTCTCGCTGGTCCGCCGCGGCGCCGAGCAGGCGGTCCTCTGCGAGCTCGGCGACGGCGCCGTGAACATGGGCGCCTGGCACGAGTCGCTGAACCTGGCCGCGGTCTGGAAGCTGCCGGTCGTGTTCCTCGTGATCAACAACAAGTACGGAATGGGGACGAGCGTCGAGCGCGCCTCCGCCGAGCCCGACATCTTCAAGCGCGCTGCCGCCTACCGGATGGAGGGCGAGCGGGTCGACGGCGATGATCTCGAGCAGATGGAGGCGGCGACCTCGCGCCTGCTGAAGCGGGCCCGCGAGGAGCGCCGCCCGGCCGTGCTCGAGGCGATGACCTACCGCTACCGCGGCCACTCGGTCGCCGACGCCGGGCTCGCCTACCGGACCAAGGAGGAGATCGAGGAGCGCCGCCGCGAGGACCCGCTGGTGCGGACCCGCGAGCTGCTGGAAGCGCGCGGCGTCCCCGGCGAGGGGATCGACGCGCTCGAGATCGAGGTCGAAGCCGAGGTCGAGGCCGCCGTCGCCTTCGCCGAGCACGACGAGGCGCCTGCCGTCGACCGGCTCGCCGCCGGCGTCTACACCCCCGGCTCCGAGGAGCAGTTCGAGCGCATGCGCCCGGGCGGCCCGTTCGGCGAGGCCGAGCTCGTCTTCGCCGGAGGCCTGGGGGCGTGAGCGGCTCCGGTGTCGCCACTGCG
>MKSH01000125.1:25585-26071 GCA_001898095.1 Solirubrobacterales bacterium 70-9
CCGACCGGGTCCGCGACACGCCGATCTCCGAGGAGGGCTTCCTCGGCGCGGGCGTCGGCGCGGCGATGCTGGGCGAGCGCCCGATCGTCGAGGTGATGACGCTGAACTTCCTCCTCGTGGCGATGGACCAGGTGGTGAACCACGCGGCCAAGGTGGGGGCGATGTTCGGCGGCGAGGTGCGCTGCCCGCTCGTCATCCGCACCCCCAACGGGGCGGGCAACCAGCTGACCGCCCAGCACTCGCAGAGCTTCGACGGCTGGTTCGCCGGGACGCCGGGCCTGAAGGTGGTCGCGCCCGCGACCCCGGCCGACGCCAAGGGCCTGCTCAAGTCGGCGATCCGAGACGACGACCCGGTCCTGGTGATCGAGAACCTGCCGATCTACAAAGAGAAGGGCGAGGTCGAGCTCGACCCGGAGCTGCTGACGCCGATCGGGCGCGCCGCGGTGGCGCGCGAGGGCGGCGACCTGACCGTCGTCTCCCACTCCT
>MKSH01000125.1:26139-26626 GCA_001898095.1 Solirubrobacterales bacterium 70-9
CGGTGGCGAAGACGAACCGGGCGCTCTGCGTCGAGGAGGGCTGGCCCAGCTACGGCGTCAGCGCCGAGCTCGCCGCCCGCATCCAGCACGCCTGCTTCGACGACCTCGACGCGCCGGTCGAGCGGGTGGGCATGGCCGAGGTGCCGCTGCCCTACGCGAAGGAGCTCGAGTTGGCCGCGATGCCGACCGAGGACCGCATCGAACGAGCCGCCCTGCGCGTCTTGGACCTGGCCCCCTGATGCCCGAGATCGTGATGCCGCGCCTCTCCGACTCGATGGAGGAGGGGACGATCCTCAGCTGGAAGGTCGCCGTCGGCGACACCATCGCGGTCGGCCAGGAGATCGCCGAGATCGAGACCGACAAGGCCAACATGGGCTACGAGGCCGACATCGCGGGCGAGCTGAGCGAGATCGTCGTCGGCGAGAACGAGAGCGCCGCGGTGGGGGCCGTGATCGCGCGCATCGGTGGGGGCGACACGGGGTCTGGC
>MKSH01000126.1 GCA_001898095.1 Solirubrobacterales bacterium 70-9
GCCTCGGTGCCCGAGTTGGTGAGGAACACCACCGACAGCGCCGCCGGCAAGGTCGCCGTCAGGCGCAGCGCGTACTCGACGATGTTGTCGTGCAGATAACGGGTGTTGGTGTTGAGTTGCGCCATCTGCGCCTGCCCCGCCGCGACCACGTGCGGATGGCAATGGCCGACGTGGCAGACGTTGTTGACCATGTCCAGGTAGGGCTGGCCGTATTGATCGTACAAGTGGATGCCTTCGCCGCGAACGATCTTGAGCGGCTCGTTGTACGACACGCTCAACGTCGGGTTGAGCACCTGCCGGCGCAAGCGCAGGATGTCGGCATTGCTGCGTTGGGGCACGTGGCCGGGAGCGGTGGGATCAATCATGGCTGGATTCCGGAAATGGGCCGGCGAGGGCGTCGTCATCGGCGTCGGCGAGTTCGCGCAACAATGCCTGCACACCTTGTTGCGACACGAGGACAAATGGATTGGCAGGGTCTTCCCGATGCGCGCGCGTCGCCATCAGCACGCTGTGGCAAAGACGCGCGAGGATGAATCGGCGCAGTTGCTCGAGTTCCACGCGCAGCAATGGACACTGCGCCAGATAGCCTTGAACGATGGTACGCGCGCACGCCACCGGGTCGGCCTCGTGCTGCATGGCGTAGGTGCAGGCGATCGCCAGGTCGGCCAGGCGGAAGCTGGTGCACATGTCGCCGAAATCGATCACCGCGCTGACCCGCTTTCCACCACCGCCGTCATCGGCCACGATCACGTTCAGGTCGTTGGCATCGTTGTGCAGCACGGTGATCGGCAACTGCGTGCGCCATTGCGGCAGGCGGGCGCAGAACGCCTCGACGTGCGCCTGCACGATGGCGCGCAGCCCGGCATCCTCGACATGGGCGATTTCGCCACGCAGCGTCGGCAAGCGCAGCAGGTTCCAGTCGTGCTGGCGATCGGCGGCAGGATGATGAAAGTCCTGCAGCCCACGCGTCAGCCGGCCGACCGCACTGCCGAGACTCTCGTGCAAGGCCGCGCGCCGGATCGGCGGCAGTGCCCCGATGGCATCCGCATAGGTCGTGCCGGGTACGAAGCTCAGCATGCGCACCTGGCACGGCTGCCCCGCCATCGGCAAGGTCAACAGGTGCCCGCCGTCGACGGCGAGCTGTACCCGCGGCCACTGCAACGCCGGCTCGCGCTCAGCCAGCGTCATCATGGCCCGATTCTCCAGGTCCACGTCCATCCGCGACCACGACGGATGCGCGATCTTCAGCACATACTCGCCATGATCGGTGCGGATGCG
>MKSH01000127.1 GCA_001898095.1 Solirubrobacterales bacterium 70-9
CGTACGGCCGCGCTCTCGGGGAGCCGTGCTATCGGCTGCTCGGTGGGTTCGCGCAGCGGGTTCCCTGTGCGGCGTTGCTCAGCTGGGGCGAACCCGCCGCAGTCGCTGCCGAGGCCGTACAGGCCCGCGAACGCTTCGGGGTGAATGCGTTCAAGCTCAAAGTGGGAGTCGACCTGGCACGCGATGCCGCGATCACCAACCACGTCCGGTCCGCCGTGGGCGACACGGCCCTGCTGTACGCGGACGCGAATCGCGCTTACTCGCCAGCACAGGCACGCAGCTTCATCGAGCGGACTCGCGACGCCGAGCTCGCGTGGGTCGAGGAGCCCTGCGATGCGGGCGGCCGGCCGAGCCGCACCCGGTTCGTGGCGAACTGCCCGATCCCGGTCCTGGGCGACGAGACGTGCGCCGACCCCGAGTCTGCGTTCGGTGCGCTGCTCGCGGGTGCGTCGACCATGATCAGCATCAAACCGGCCCGAACCGCCGCGCGCGGCTCGTCACGAATCCGCGACGTGGCGGAAGCGTTCGGCGCCGAGGTTCTCGTCGGCTCGTCCGGGGAGGGCGCGGCCGGAACGTTCGCGACGGCGGCGGTTGCCGCGTCGGGTGCGTGGACGGTCCGCCACCCGGCCGAGCTGTTGATGTTCGACGACATGGCCGAGGCCATCGTCGTCGATCCGCCGCAGGTCTCGGACGGCGAACTGACCGTTCCGGATGGCCCGGGGTTCGGCTTCTGCATCGACCCCGACCGGCTCGCGGCCCTACGCACGGGTGAATCCATTGTTGTCGACGGCACGGGTCGGGACCGAGTGCGATGATCCTGCGGTTACTCACCACGACACCCGTGGCGCCTGCGCGCCGTGCCTGCGCGATATTCACCCTGGTGACGGGCCTACCCGTGGAATGCGTGTCCCTGCCGCCTGTGCGTGCACGGGCCGCCCTGGCCGACGACCCTGACGGGTTCGACGTCTACGTCGACCCTGATCCCGCATTCCTCGTCGATGCCGCCCGTCGAGGGTTGCTTCTTCCGTGGGGACGTGCCGGACTTGGCCTGACACCGATGGGGAATGACGCCGCAGGGTTCGCTGCGGTCGGGCTGAGCGTGCTGGGGATCTGCTACTCGACGGCGACCCTCGATGCTCCACCGACCTGGGCGGACCTCATCACCCCGGTGTTCGCCGGGAAGGTCGCCGTGAAGGACCCACGCGCGACAGGGCAGGCATCCTCGGAGCTCAGGGAGACGCTCGCGGCGGCCTTCGGGGAGAGCTATCTCCGTCGCCTCGCCGGGCAGTCCGTTGTCGTTCCCGACGGGAGGGCCGCAGCGGAGGCCGTCGAAGCGGGGGTGGCGCTCGCCGCTCCATGCATGCCGTTGCAGGCCGTTCTGCCGTTCCAGGCCGCCGGTGCCGCGATCGCCTGGACGAAGCCCGAGCCTTTCACTGCGGCGGTGCTCTACCTGGCCGTGTCGGCGTGTTCGCACCATCGCACCATCC
>MKSH01000128.1:0-2064 GCA_001898095.1 Solirubrobacterales bacterium 70-9
GCCGCCGGCGACGACGACCCGCAGGTCGGCCCCGCGGCGGGCCCGCACCCGGACGATCGCCATGCCCTGCGAGCCGACGTGGCCGCGGCCGACCAGCCTGCCCCCGCCGTCGTAGACGCGGACCGCGGCGTCGCGAACCGGGAGCGTCTGCCAACCGCCCGACGCCAGCGCGCGGACGACCACCGAGGTGCGCGGTGCGGCGCTCGCGGTCGCGGCGCAGGCGAAGAGGGAGACGAGGAAGGCGAGGGAGAGGGAGAGCAGCAGCGAGCGCTTGGGCATGGCCACCACATCGTCAAAAGGATCGAATCCCTTAAGTGGACGGGCCGAGCGGCAAGGCGAAGGTCACGGTCGAGCCCGCCGCCCAGGCGCGGCCGCCGTGGCGTTCCGCCGTCGCCCGGACGATCGCCAGGCCGAGGCCGGAGCCCGGGGTGGCGGTGCCGTCGCCGCGCCAGAAGCGGTCGAAGGCCGCCTCCTCGGTGCCGGGCGCGAACCCCGGGCCGTCGTCCGTGACCGACACCTGCGCCTCCTCGCCGCTCCGTCGCAGGGCGATCCGCACCTCGCCGCCGGCCGGGCCGTGGCGGGCCGCGTTCTCCAGCAGGTTGTCGAGCGCCCGGGTGAGCGCGTCGGGCTCGCCGTTCACCGTCACCGGACCGTCGACCGCGGCGACCACCCCGTCCCGGCCGGTCGCTGCGTCGCGCACCAGTTGGTCGAGGCGCACCGGCCGCAGCGGTCGCTCGGCCCCCGACTCGCGCTCCAGCGCCAGCAGGTCCTCGACCAGCCGACCGAGCCGCGCCGCGTCGCCTTCGAGGTCGGCGATCACCTCCGGGTCGGCACCGTGGCGGCCGACGAACTCGACGTTGCCGCGCAGGCTGGTCAGCGGCGTCCGCAGCTCGTGGCTGGCGTCGGCGAGGAAGCGGCGTTCGCGCTCGCGCGAGGCGGCGAGCGCGTCGAGCATCCCGTTCAGCGTCGCCGCCAGCTCCGCCACCTCGGCCGGGCCGTCCGGCTCCGCCAGCCGCCGGGTCGGGTCCTCGGTGCGGGCGATCGTCGCCGCCGAGGAGGAGAGGTCGCGCAGCGGCCGGGTCCCGCGGCGGGCGAGGAAGGCCGCCAGCGCACCGCCGAGCAGCGCCGCCCCCGCCCCGCAGATCACCAGCAGCAGCCCGAGCTTGTGCGAGGTGCCCTCGATGTCTTCGTTGCTGCCCGCGACGATCACCACGCCGCCCGCCGCCGGGCCGCCCGCCTCGGCGATCGGGGCGGCGAAGACGCGGATCGATTCGCCGTCGAGCTCGGCGTCGGCGAAGTCGGTGCCGCCCCGTTCGGCCGCCGCCGTCGCCGCGGTGCGCGGCAGCAGTTTCGCCCCGAGCGAGAGGGAGCGGGCGACGATCGCCCCTTCGCGGTCGAGCACCTCGACGCTCAGCTGGTGCCCCGAGAGCGGCGATTCCAGCGTCCCCGGGGCGCGCAGGACGGCCGGCGCCGAGATCGCCAGGCGGGCGACGTCGGTGGCGCGGCGGCGCAGGCTGTCGTCGAGCGAGGCGTGGAGGCGGTCGTTGACGATGAAGCGCGCCGCCATCCCGAAGACGAGCACCGCGAAGGCCACCGCGGCGACCGAGGCGATCGCCAGACGGAAGCTGAGGCTGCGGCTCCTCACGGAGCGAGTATGAAGCCGACCCCGCGCACGGTCCGGATCGCCTCCTGACGCCCGAGCTTGCGCCGCACCCGGGCGACGTAGCGGTCGACGATGTTCTCGGTCGCGGCGCCGCCCCAGATCGTCTCGATCGCGGCGGCCCGGGAGACGACCGAGCGCGGGTCGCGCAGCAGCAGCTCCAGCAGCTGGGCCTCGCGGGCGGTCAGCTGGACCGGCGCGCCGCCGCCGCTGGTCACCGTCCCGGTCGCCGTGTCGAGGACGATCTCACCGTGCGCGAGCCGCTCGCTGCGGTCCGAGCCGCGCCGGGTCAGCGCCCGCAGCCGCGCCACCACCTCGGCGATCGCGAACGGCTTCACCACGTAGTCGTCGGCCCCCGACTCGAGCCCGCGCACCCGGTCCTCGACCGAGTCCCGCGCGGTCAG
>MKSH01000128.1:2234-4616 GCA_001898095.1 Solirubrobacterales bacterium 70-9
ACCCGCTCGCTCATCCGGCGCTCAGTCGCCGGCGACATCGCGACGGAGGAAGACCAGGGTGGCGGCGATCAGCGCCGGGAACGCGTAGAGGGCGCAGACCCAGAGGGCGCGGATCACCGGCCCCCAGTCGATCGGCGAGCGGAGGAATCCCTGCCAGGCGTTGAACTGGGTGCTCAGCAGGTAGGGATGGACGGCGCCCAGCCCCGGCAGGATGCCGACCAGCTGGACCAGCAGCGAGAACATCAGGGTGCCGACGATCGCCGCCGCGCTGTTGCGGAAGACGGTCGAGAAGAGGAGCCCGATCGAGGCGATCGCCAGGATCGGCACCAGGTAGAAGAACAGGCTGAGCCCCACCAGGCCCAGCCCTTCGCCGGCCGAGACGCGCGTCCCCGAGAGGCTCACTATCGAGTTGAAGCCCGAGGCGAGGATGCCCGCGGCCAGGGCCACCGCGCCGGTGATCGCGATCGCCAGGATCGCGTAGGTGAAGGTGGCAAGCGTCTTGCCGGCGAAGATCTGCTGGCGCTCGACCGAGCGGGTGAGGATGCCCTTCAGGGTGTCGTGGCGGTCCTCGGCGGCGACGATGTCCCCGGCGACCAGCGCCGTGATCAGCGGGAACATCCAGACCGAGCCGAAGAGCAGCAGCACCAGCGGCACCGCCAGCCCGGTGTCGTGGAGATAACGGCCGAAGGCGACGTCTTCGGGCTGCCCGTTCTGGGTGACGAGCGCGACGACGAAGATGATCGGCACGATCGCCGCCGCGCCGAGGCCGAGGTAGGTGCGCTTCTGGGCGCGCAGCTTGCGCAGCTCCCAGCGGTAGATGGTGAGGACGCCGGGGTTCATCGGGCCTCCGCGGTGGCGCGCTCGGCGGCGGCGTCGGCGCGGGGCTCGCGCCGGGCCTCGACCACCTTGTCGCCCTCGGTGAGGCTGAAGAAGAGGTCCTCGAGGGTGGCGTGGCGGCGGCTCAGCTCGAGGATCGGCGCGCCCGCCTCGACCAGCGCCTGGGAGAGCGCCCCGACCGAGCTCTCGTCGCGGGCGCCGAAGCGGATGCCCTCGGCAGTGGCCTCGACCTCGTCCAGCCCCGGCTGCGCGGCGGTGACCGCGCGGGCGCGGTCTTCGTCCCCGGTCCGCAGCAGGTAGCCCTCGCCCGCCTGGGCGCGGAGGTCGGCGAGCGAGCCCTGGTAGGCGATCCGCCCCGAGCGGACGATCGCCACCCGGTTGCAGAGTTCTTCGACCTCGGCCAGCAGGTGGCTGGAGAGGAGGACGGTCATCCCGCCCGCCGATAGTTCCCGGATCAGGTCGCGCATGTCGCGCATCCCGCCCGGGTCGAGGCCGGTGGCGGGCTCGTCCAGCATCAGCAGGCGCGGTTTGCGCAGGAGCGCCGCCGCGATCCCGAGCCGCTGGCGCATCCCGTGGGAGTAGCCGCCGACCCGGTCCTTGGCGCGGTCGGCGAGGCCGACGATGCCGAGCGACTCCTCGATCCGCTCCGCCGCCTCGCCGCCGTCGAGCGCCGCGAACAGGCGCAAGTTCTCGCGCCCGCTCAGGTAGGGGTAGAAGGACGGCGCTTCGACGAACCCCGCGACCCCCTCCAGCGCCTTCACGCTCAGCTGCGGGTCGCGACCGAAGAGGCGGACCTCGCCCTCGCTCGGGCGGATCAGCCCGAGCATCATCCGCAGCGAGGTCGTCTTGCCGGCGCCGTTGGGGCCGAGGTAGCCGAAGACGTCCCCGGCCTCGACGGTCAGGTCGACGTGGTCGACGGCGACCAGGTCGCCGTAACGCTTGACCAGATCCCTGACCTCGATCGGGACCGCCTGCGGCGTCACCCTCGGCACCGGCTCTCCATCTACGACCTCACCGTCCGTGGACCCCGGGGCGGGCTACAGCCCCCGGGCCGCCGCCTCCACCGCCGCCGGGGGCACCGAGCCGACCAGGATGTAGTCGACGCCGCCGCGGCTGAAGTGGAGCGCCGAGCCGAGCGCGGTGTCGAGCTCCTCGCCCTTCACGTTGCCGATCACGACCTTCGGCAGGCCGAGCTCTTCGCCGCCGTGGTCGGACGCTTCGCCTTCCGGTTCGCCCTTCGACTCGATCACCGCGATCCCGCCGAGGCCCTTGCCGTAGGTGACGAGCGCCGCGGTGTGGTTGTCGACTTCGATCGCCTGGACCTCCGAGAGCGGCAGCCCGGCGAGGCTCTGCGGCGCGGCGAGCGGGAAGTCGACCGCGGCGGACACCGCTTCGGCGCCGACCGCCTTCGTCTTGCCGTCGGGGCCCATCAGGTCCGCGGGCGTCAGGTTCACGACTTCGGCGCCTGCCGGCGGCGAGATGTCGAAGGTCGAGGCCGGGACGGCTTCGAACTGCACCCCGGTCGCCTCCAGTTCGAGCACCGGC
>MKSH01000128.1:4686-5281 GCA_001898095.1 Solirubrobacterales bacterium 70-9
GGAGGGGATCGCCCCGCTCAGGTCGGCGCGCTTGCCCACCTTGTCGATCTCTTCCTGGATCCGGGCGACCGAGGGGACCTGCCCTTCGGCTTCGCCTTCGCCGCCTTCCTCTTCCGGCAGCGTCCCTTCGTAGACCGTTTCCGAGGTGCCATCGTAGACTTGGAAGTGCCGCCCTTCGATCAGCACCTGGCTGTCGTTGCCGCCTTCTTCGGCCTGCAGCTCGAGCCGCAGCTTGCCGCCGTCGGCGGGCGAGGCCCACAGCCGACCGGTCGCCCCGGCCAGCATCGGGTCTTTCCCTTCCAGGCTGGCAGCGTCGATCAGGTTGTTGGTGAAGTGGATGTCGGCGCTGATCCCCGGCACGGTCGGCGCGGTCAGCGCGTCGTGCACCGCGTTCGCCAACGGCTTCGCGGGCGGCTTGGGATCGCTGCTGCTCGTGGCGAGCGCCACAGCGGTGCCCCCGATCACGATGACCAGCGCCAGCGCGCAGATCGAGAGCAGACGGCGGGTCGAGATAGAGCGAAGAAAGTTCAAAGCGGCCTCCTGGTGAATCTCAAGTAATTCCCAGCGTAGGAGTGCTCTTTGAAAGAACTCTGAC
>MKSH01000128.1:5569-12959 GCA_001898095.1 Solirubrobacterales bacterium 70-9
GCGCGTCCGGGACTCCTCAAGGGACGCGGAGTTCCGCACCGGACCCGCGCACATCGTCACGGACCTCCGGCGTGACCCGCACGGGACCCGCGCCCTCGCCGCTCTCCCCGTGACCCGGCCCTCTCGTAGGCGGTCACAGCCTGCCCGGACCGCCTACGAGAGGGCCGCGTCCCTCGCCTCGTCCCTCGCCTACCTCTCGCCGCCCGACCGCGCCCGCGCCCCGCCGAGGACGAGCGCCGCCACCTCGGCGCCGACCTCGCGGGGGTCGGCGCGGCGGTGGCCGCCCGCTCGCAACGCGAGGAAGAGGGCGCCCATCGTCGCCGGGCCGAGGATCTCGGGGCGCAGGTCGGGGCGCAGGGTGCCGTCCTTCCGACCGCGGTCGATCAGGGTCTCGAAGCAGTCGACGACGACGTTCGGGGGCTTATGTCTGCCGGGCGGCCGGCCACCGATCAGCGACCCGAGGACCGGATACTGGATGGCGATCTCGGCGAGGTCGCCGATCAACCGCTCCAGCGCCTCGTCGGCGGGGCCGTCGGAGGCCGCCGCGGCGTTCATCCGCTCGAAGGCCTGCTCCATCACCTCCATCCGGATCGCTTCGATCAGCTCCTCGCGGTCGGCGAAATGGCGGTAGACGGTCGGCCGGGACACCTCGGCGGCGGCGGCGATCTCCTGCATGCTGGCGTTCGGGTCCTCGGCCAGGACCCGCGCCGCCGCTTCGAGGATCGAGCGGATGTTCCGCCGCGCGTCGGCGCGCAGGTCGGCCGACCCGCCCGACAGCGGCCCCTCCCCACAGCTCTGCTCGGCATCGGCCATCTCGGTCACCCCTCCCCTGTCACAAGCATCACGAATCTCTGACAGTTCTCTGACAAGTCTTACACGACTGTCTCGGTTACGACTACTTTGCCGCGCATGCGAAAACTGGCCCGCTGGTCCTTCTCCCACCGCCGCATCGTCGTCGCCGCCTGGCTCATCGCCGTCGTCGGCCTGACCGTCATCCACTCCGCCGCGGGCAGCGACTACCGCGACTCGTTCAAATTGAGCGGCACCGACAGTTCCGACGCCCAGGCGCTGCTGCAGGCGAGCTCCCCGGGGACCTCGGGCGACGTCGACCACATCGTCGTCGCCGCCGAAGCCGGCAAGTCGATCCGCGAACCGGCGGTGAAGGCGGAGGTCACGGCGATGCTGAAGGAGGTCGAAGGCCTCCCCCACGTCGGCTCGGTCGCCTCCCCCTACGCGGCCGGCGGCGCCGACCAGATCTCCGAAGACGGCCGGATCGCCTACGCCACCGTCACCTTCGACGAACAGGCGAACGACCTCCCCACGGGGGCGATCGAAAAGGTGATCGACACCGCCCAGGCGAGCGCCGGGAACGGCCTCGACGTGCAGCTCGGCGGGCAGGCGATCGGCCAGACCCACAAACCGAGCACCGGCGGCACCGCGATCGGCTTCCTCGCCGCGGCGATCGTCCTCTTCCTCGTCTTCGGCTCCTTCTTCGCGATGCTGATGCCGCTGCTGACGGCGGGCTTCGGGCTCGGCGCCGGGATCGCCGTGATCGGGCTGCTCTCGCACGCGATCACGATGGCCTCGTTCAGCTCCGAGCTCTCGCTGCTGATCGGGCTCGGGGTCGGCGTCGACTACGCGCTCTTCATCGTCACCCGCTTCCGCCAGGGGCTGCTGCGCGGGCTGAGCCCGGAGGACGCGGTGGTCGACGCCCTCGACACCTCCGGGCGGGCGGTGATGTTCGCCGGGATCACGGTCTGCATCGCCCTGCTCGGCATGTTCGCGCTCGGCGTCAGCTTCCTCTACGGGGTCGCGATCGCCGCCTCGGTGGTCGTCTCGCTGACCGTCGTCGCCGCGCTCACCCTGCTGCCCGCGCTGCTCGGCTTCATCGGGCCGCGCATCCTCGGCCGGCGGACGCGGCGCGAGCTGGCAGCGAAAGGCGTGCTGTCGGAGAGCGACGAGTCGCCCGCCTGGAGCCGCTGGGCGGGGTTGCTGCAGCGCCGCCCGGCCCTCTTCGCCGCCGGCGCCGCCGTCTTCCTGATCGTCGTCGCGATCCCCTTCCTCTCGATCCGGCTCGGCTCCTCCGACGAAGGCAACGACCCCTCGGGCACAACCACCCGCCAGGCCTACGACCTGCTCGCCGAAGGCTTCGGCCCGGGCTTCAACGGTCCGCTGCTGCTGGTCGCCCAGGTGCCTGACAAGGCCGCCGAAGCGGGCTTCGAAAGTGCCCTCACGGCCGCCGAAAAGACCGCGGACGTGGCCGCCGTAACCCCGGCGACGGTGATCCCGGGACGCGACGGGCGACCCGCCGTGGCGACCGCGAACGTGATCCCGGAAGGCTCGCCGCAGGACGCCTCGACCACCGACCTGCTCCACCAGCTGCGCGACCAGACGATCCCCGACGCCACCGCCGGCTCCGGCGCGAGGGTCCTGGTCGGCGGCCAGACCGCCGTTTTCGAGGACTTCTCCAACGTCCTCGCGGGCAAGCTGCCGCTGTTCATCGGCGTCGTCGTCCTGCTCTCCTTCCTCCTCCTGATGGCGGTCTTCCGCAGCCTCGTCGTGCCGCTGATGGCCTCGGCGATGAACCTGCTCTCGGCGGGCGCCGCCTTCGGCGTGATCACCGCGATCTTCCAGTGGGGCTGGGGCGCCTCGCTGCTCGGCATCGACCGCACCGGCCCGATCGAGGCCTTCCTGCCGGTGATGGTCTTCGCCATCCTCTTCGGCCTCTCGATGGACTACGAGGTCTTCCTCGTCAGCCGCATCTACGAGGAGTGGCGCAAACGCGGCGACAACCGCGAAGCCGTCGTCCACGGCCTCTCCGCCACCGCCCGCACGATCACCGCCGCCGCGGCGATCATGGTCCTCGTCTTCGGCGCCTTCATCCTCGGCGGCGAACGCGTGATCATGCTCTTCGGCGTCGGCCTCGCCACCGCGGTCCTGCTCGACGCGGTGGTCGTCCGCAGCGTCCTCGTCCCGGCCCTGATGCTCCTCGCGGGCAGATCGAACTGGTGGCTCCCCGCCTGGCTCGACCGCATCATCCCCCACCTGAACGTCGAGGGAAGCAGCGAGCACGCGCCGGAGCCGACCCCGCGGCTGACCCCGAAGGACACTCCGGTCACCGAATCCTGAGGGCCGCGCGGGCGCCGCGCTCGGCGCGAGCAGTCGCGGTCGCCGTCGTCGACGCCCGCGGGCCAAGGAGGTCCAGCGGCGCTGAGTGAGTTGAACACACCCTGGTGTGTTCAACTCACTCAGGGACCCGTCCCCGGACGGGGTGAGGGCGCACCGGGGGGGCGGTCAGCTCGAACGCAGGGCGGGGGCGCCGATCCGGGGGAGTTCGGCGCGGACGGTCCAACCGTTGCGCTCGGGGCCGGCGGTGAAGGCGCCGCCTTGGGACTCGGCTCGCTCGCGCATGCCGCGGAGGCCCAGTCGGGAGCCTCGGGGGGCTTCGCGAAGGGGGGCACCGTGGTCGTTGTGGACGGCGAGGTGGACGCGGTCGCCGCGCACGTCGACCTCCAGGGTGGTGGCGGCGCCGGCCGCGTGCTTGCGGGCGTTGGTGAGGGCCTCCTGGGCGATGCGGACGACGGCGGTGCGACCCTCGGGCTCGAGGTCGTCGACGCGCGGGTCGACGTAGGCGAGGACCGGTTGTCCGGCCTGGCGGGCCTCCTCGACCACCCGCTCCAGGGTGAGGGAGCAGGACCGGGACGGGCCGGGCGCGTCGGGACCGTCGTCGAGCGCCGCCCGCAGCGCCGCGAGCTCAGCCTGGGTGCTGTCGGTGGCCGCGTCGACCACGCCGAGGGCCTCGCGGGCGCGCTCCGGGTCGCGTGAAGCGAAGGCGTCCACCACCCCGGCCTGAATCGCGATCAGGGAGAGGCCGTGGCCGACGACGTCGTGGAGCTCACGGGCGACGTCGCGGCGCTGACCGTGGACGGCCGCCCGGCAGAGGCGGTCGCGCTGGGCCCGCATCGCCGCCACCCGGGAGCGCAATCCAAGCGCGACGCGGAGGTCGTCGCGGATCGCCCGTCCCACCAACCAGGTCCCGAGCAGCACGGCGACCATGTAGGCGTAGACGAGCGGGGCGAAGTGGTACTGCTCCGAGTACCAGCAGAAGGCGGTGGTCCCGAGCGTGATCGCCAGGGCGAGGAGCGCCGCCGGGAGGCGGCGGGGCCAGGCGCCGGCGTTGTAGGCGAGGGCGCCGCAGACGAAGACCTGGGAGATGGTGAGCGAGGAGATCTCGTCGAGCTCCGCCCGCAGGATCAGGAAGGCGGCGACGATCGCGACCGCGAGCACCGGGGCGCGGCGCCGCAGCAGCAGGCCGCAGGGCGTCAGGGCCGCGAGCGCATACCCGATCGCCGGCGACACCGACGACGCCGGGATCGTCAGTTCCTGGCCGGTGGCGGTGACCGCGGTCAAGGGCAGCGCCGGCAGCTCGATCCGGTCGACGACGCAGAGCGCCGCCAGGCCGGCCACCGGGAAGACGAGACCGGCGAGGTTCCGCCAGTCGACGCGCGGCGCGGACGAGTCCCGGCCGGCCGGAGCCCGCGGGTCGAGGCCCGTCGCTGGGCCGCGCCCGTCGCCGTCCCGGCCGACCGTGGCTCGGGGAGCGAGGCGCGTGATCAGGCCGCGCCGGGGATCAGGGTCCGGGGCCGCGGCGTCGACGTCGCCGGTCAGCGTGCGGAGGAGTCCGCGCAGCTCGTCGGCCGCCCCCCGGGCCGCCTCGGCCATCCGCCGTCCCAGGCCCGCCGTGGTCGGGCCGACGCCCGATAGCTCCCGGCGGGCCTCGCCGACCAAAGGACGGATCTCGTCGACCAGCGACTCGACCACGCGGACCAGCTCGCGGCCGAGGATGCGGCGCTCGTCGTCGACGCTGGCGCCGACTTCGTTCGCCGCCCGCGCGTAGAGGGTGCGGATCTCGTCGTCGAGGCGATCGACCTCGCGCTCGCGGCTGCGCAGCGCCAGGCCCGGCAGGACGCCGGCGAAGGCCACCGCGGTCAGATAGAGGTACTGGGTCGGCGCGACGGCCTCGATCCGTCCCAGGTCGAGCTCCGAGATCGCCCACAGCGCCAGCGGCACCGAGGCCGCCAGGGCCAGGGCGACCGCCGGCCGCAGCCGGGTCGCCTGCACGTAGGCGGCGACGCCGAAGAGGCCGAAGGCGAGCGCCAGCTCCGGCGACATCGCGTCGTCCATGCGTTGGTCGAGCGCGTACTGGACCAGGTAGGCGACCGCGATCGTCGCGGCGACCAGCAGCGGCGCCCGCCGGGACAGCAGGAGCGGCAGGGTGACGAGCAGGCCGAAGCCGAGCGCGGCCCACGGGGAGGCCTCGCCCTCGAGGAGGAGCGGCTCCGAGATCGCCCAGGCGATCACGATCAGCGCCACCCTCAGCTGCAGCGCGGGTACTGCGGACGAAACACTGGACACCGCGGCCAGGATAGTGGGGACCGGCCGGTGGTCGCCAGGACAAGCCGAAGGTCGTAGGGCAGCCGGCCGGCGCCGCTCTACGATCCGGGGATGCCGCCCCCGATCAAGGTCGTCGTCGCCGATGACCAGGCCCTCCTGCGCGCCGGGCTGCGGGCGCTGATCGAAGCCGAGGAAGACCTCAGCGTGGTCGGCGAGGCCGGCGACGGCGCCGAGGCGGTCGACGTGGCGCTGGCGACGCACCCCGACGTCGTGCTGATGGACATCCGGATGCCGAACCTGGACGGGATCACGGCGACGCGCCGGCTGCTCGCCGCGGGCTCCCGGGCGCGGGTGCTGATGCTGACCACCTTCGACGCCGACGAGTACGTCGTCGACGCCTTCCGCAACGGCGCCGCCGGCTTCCTGCTGAAGGACGGGCCGCCGGATCAGCTGGCGGTGGCGGTGCGGACGGTCGCCGCAGGCGACGCGTTGCTCGCTCCGACACTGACCAGCCGGTTGATCGAGGAGTACGTCGGGACCGCACCCCAGCAGCAGCTTCACGGTCGCCTCCACGAGCTGACCGAGCGCGAGCTCGAGGTCCTGGAGCAGCTCGCGGCGGGCAAGTCGAACGCCGAGATCGGCGAGGCGCTCTTCCTCTCCGAGGCGACGGTGAAAACGCACCTCACCCGGGTGCTCTCGAAGCTGGGCCTGAAGAGCCGCGTGCAGGCGGTCGTCTTCGCCTACGAGAGCGGGCTGGTCCGGCCCGGTCGCGCCGCGCGCTGAGCCGCGAGCCTCCGGCCGACGTGCCGCGCCGAAGGTCGGACCGGCGAAAGCCATTCGACCGATCCGCCGCGCGCGGGCCGTTCCTACGGTCCGCCGCATGCAATCACTCAGACACCTACTGCAACGTCCCTCGACCCGCACCTCGTTCGGTGCGGCGGCGATCTTCGCGGCGCTCGTCACCGCGCTCAGCCTCGCCACCGCCGCCGGCGCAAAACCCCCCGCGAGGATCATCACCGATGTCTTCGCCGTCACCTACGACGCCAAGGTCACCTACCGGCACCATCTGGCCCTCCCCGAATACAGGGAAACCCAGGCCGTCACCTACAAACTCCACGGCCGGCTGCCGGAGGTGACGTTCACCGACGGCCGCCTCGAGGTCGACAAGAGCGCCGTCATCAACACCGCGGTGAAGGGGAAGGCGACGGTCGAAGCCGAGCAGGACGACGGCGAGTGGCTGAGCTGCGGCGGCACCGACATCGATGTGCGCGGGATCGTCGGCATCGCCCGCATCGCGAAGGGCCTTTGGCTCCTGCCCGCCCACTCCGCGGCGCCCTCGGGGACGTGCATCTCCTCCGAAGGCGCCCGGCCGCCCTTCGATCTCACCGTGCCCTGGCCGGGAGCGGGCGGCGCCGGCTCCGATAAGGCGACGGGCGCGGCGACCTTCCCCGTCACCACGGCGAGCATCGACGTCCCCAGGTGGTCGAAGCCCTTCCGCATCTCCTTCGTCGACGAGAAGTGCCCGAACTACGAACCTGAATCGACGATCTCCTGCTCCTACGTGATCAAGGGGCGGCTGACGCTGACCCGGGTCGATCGCGAAGTCGCACAGCATGTCTACGCGCTGTCCCTGCCTACGCCGAACGGCTGAGCAGTGAAGCCGAACGTCGCCCCCGCGGGGGACGTTCGGCTGACGACGTAGGGCGCCGCGGCCCGCAACCTGGAGGCATGACGAAAAACGCCTCACAACACACCCCACGACCGACGACCACGCGAACCCCGAGACGCCCGCGTCGCCGCGCACCCTGGCTGGTGGCGGCGGCGATCGGGCTGGTGCTCGCGGCGCTCAGCCTGCCCGCCGCGGCGAGCGCCGACTCGATCCTCTACATGAAGGGCGGCGACATCTGGCTCGCCTCACCCGACGGCTCCAACCAGTTCCAGGTGACCAGCGGCGGCGCCTACAACTACGCCTCGCAGTCGGAATCCGGCGCGGTGA
>MKSH01000128.1:13004-14451 GCA_001898095.1 Solirubrobacterales bacterium 70-9
ACGAACCGCAGGGATCCCCCGACGGCACCCACGTCGCCTACCAGTACTTCTACACCGGCGGCGGCGAAACCCGGACCGGCGTCGCCTACGCCAACACCGACGGCAGCTACGGCGACTACGACCTCCACACCGGCTGGGCCTACCCGGCCTGGTACGACGACTCGCTGCTGATGCACTCGGACCCGCCCAACGGGCTCTCCCAGGACGTGATCCTGCGCCCCTTCGGCTCGCTCAACAACACCGGGCAGCAGTGGTTCAGCCACGACGAAATGCCGGTCCTCCACGACGGCGACATCCGCGCCAACGCGATGGCCTTCGTCTCCGGCCAGAACGACGAGCGCCTGCCGGTCTACCGCTACGACGGCGCCCCCGGCAGCAAAAGCATCGAAATCTGTTACGCCTACGAGGGCCCGGCGGGCAAATTCGAGAGCCCCTCGTTCTCCCCCGACCGCGCCCGCCTCGCCTGGAACGAGGGCGACGGCATCCACGTCAGCCCGAGCGGGATCGACTCCGGCTGCCACCCCGAGCAGGTCGGCGAGCGGCTGACGATCCCCGGCGGTCGCTACCCGGACTGGGGCGCCGCCGACGTCCCCGGCCCGCGGCCCGCGCCCGGCGGCGGGACGACGAACCCGACCCCCGGCGGCGGTGGGGGCACCACCAAGCCGAACGGTAAAGGCGGCGGGACGAAGGACGCCCCGAACGGCGTCAGCCTGCGGATCGGCGGCGCGGCGAAGCTCGGCACGGCGCTGAAGCGCGGGCTCGTGGTGACGATCGCCGGCGCCTCCGGCAACGTCGCGCTGAAGGCGACCGTGGCGGCCTCGATCGCCCGCAAGACGGGGCTCGGCCGCGGCGTGACCAAGGTCGCCGCCGGAGCGGCGAAAGCGACCGGCGGCAGCGCCTCGGTGCGCCTGCGCTTCGCCCCGAAGGCGGTGAGCAAGCTCGCCCGGCTCGGCTCGGTGCAGTTGCGGATCACCGGTGCGGGCGGGTCCACCACGACGACGCTGAAGCGCTGACATGGCCACCGCCACACCCGATCACACCATCCGGTTCGAGCAGGACGGCTTCCCCGAGCGGCTCGTCATCCTCGAGCACACCCCCGCCCAGACCCTGGTCGAAGTCGACCTCGGTCCGGGCGGGAACACCCCGATGCACGTGCACCGCGGCTACGCCGAGTGGTTCGAGGTCTTCGAGGGCACCCTCGACATCGAGCTCGCCGACCGCACGGTGACGCTGGCGAGCGGCGAGACGTTCACCGCCGCGGCCGGCGTCGCCCACCGGTTCGTGAACTCGAGCGACGCCCCGGTGCGCTTCCGCGTCGCCCTGCGCGGCGGGCAGCGCGGGTTCCTCGAGATGCAGCTGGTGCTCTTCGGCCTCCGGGCGGACGGGCGCGTGGACGACCACGGCATCCCGCGCGATCCGCGCCACATGGCGGTTGCGCTCGCCTGGT
>MKSH01000129.1:0-208 GCA_001898095.1 Solirubrobacterales bacterium 70-9
GAATACGCGCAGAGCAACGAGAGCTACGGTCTGGCGACGATCCGTCGCGAGCACGTCCACCGCGATGGCGACGAGATCGTCTTCGACTTCCCGGCGAAGTCGAACCAGCGGCGGATCCAGGCGATCGGCGACGAGAGCGCGATCAAAGCGCTGGAAACGATGCGCCGCCGCCGCGGCGGTCCCGCCGATCTGCTCGCCTGGAAAGAAG
>MKSH01000129.1:277-2632 GCA_001898095.1 Solirubrobacterales bacterium 70-9
TCTCGGCCAAGGACTTCCGCACCTGGAGCGGCACCGTGCTCGCCGCCGCGGCGCTGGCGGGGGAGGAGAAGCCGACCTCCGACGCGGCCGCCAAACGCACCATCAACCGGGCCGTGAAGACGGTGGCCGCGGCGCTCGGCAACACGCCCGCCGTCTGCCGCCTCTCCTACATCGACCCGCGGGTCTTCGACCGCTATCGCGACGGCGAGACGATCGATCTCGGCCGCCGCGCCGCCGCCCAGGGGACGATGTCGGAACGGACGCGGCAGCGGATCGAGCGTCAGGTGCTCGACCTGATCGAGTGAGTCCGCCCGCCGACGGGGTAAGGATTCGGAAATGGACGTGAAAGCCCCACTGCGGCGCTTCGACGAGTTCCAGCAGCGCAAGCCGGCGCTGGCGCTGCCGCTCGGCGTGGTGAAGAAGTTCAGCGACGACGAAGGCGGCAGCATGGTCTCGCTGATCGCCTACCGGGCCTTCTTCTCGCTCTTCCCACTGCTGCTGTTGTTGACGACGATCCTCGGTTACGTGCTGTCGGGAAATGACGAACTGCGCGTGGAAGTGGTCAACTCGACCCTCTCCCAGTTCCCGATCATCGGCAACCAGCTGCGCGGCGGCACCCTGCAGGGCAGCGGCATCGCGCTGGCCGTCGGCATCGTCGGCTCGCTGCTCGCCGGGCTCGGCGTGGTGCTGGAGACCGAGCAGACCTTCAACCGCTGCTGGGGCGTGCCCAAGTCGGGTCAACGCGGCTTCGTCGGCTCGCGGGTGCGGGCGATCGGCCTGCTGGTCGTGCTCGGCGGGCTCGCGGTCGTCTCCACCGTCGTCTCCGGGCTCGCCGCGGGCGGCGCCAGCTTCCTCGGAGCAGGCGGCGAGGTCGCCGGCCTGGGGATCGCCACGGTGTTGAACCTCTTCGTCTTCGGCGCCGTCTTCCGCCTCCTGACGACGGACACGGTGGAGACGCGGGCGCTGATCCCCGGCGTCATCGTCGCCACGATCGGCTGGGAGATCCTCCAGGTCGCCGGCGGCTGGTACATCTCCCACGAGGTGAAGAACGCCTCCGCCGTCTACGGCACCTTCGCCCTGGTGATCGGCCTGCTCGCCTGGATCCACCTCGGCGCGATGTTCGTCGTCCTCGGTGCCGAGACGAACGTCGTCCGCGCCCGCAAGCTCTGGCCCCGCTCGATGTTGGGCGGCCCCGGATCGGGTACCTGAGGAGCAAGCAAGAGCTTCGAAAGGAAGGGGTGCCAGACGAGATGGCAGACCAGTTGAACGGCAAGAAGATCGCCTTTCTCACCGCCAACGAGGGGGTCGAGGAAGTCGAGTTGACCGAGCCGCGCAAGGCGGTCGAGGCGGCCGGCGCGGAGACCGAGCTGCTCGCCCCGGAAGCCGGCGACGTCCAGGCTTTCAACCATCTCGACAAGGCCGAGACCTACGCGGCCCAGCGCGCCGTCGGCGACGCCACGGCGGAGGAATTCGACGGCCTCGTCCTGCCGGGCGGGGTCGCCAACCCGGACAACCTGCGCACCCACCCGGAGGCAGTGCAGTTCGTCCGCGACTTCTTCGCGGCGGGCAAGCCGGTCGGGGTGATCTGCCACGGGCCTTGGACGCTGGTCGAGGCCGACGTGGTGAAGGGACGCAAGCTGACCTCCTGGCCGAGCCTGCAGACCGACCTGCGCAACGCCGGGGCCGAGTGGGTCGACGAGGAAGTGGTCGTCGACCAAGGCCTGGTGACCAGTCGCAAACCGGACGATCTCGAAGCCTTCAACGCGAAGATCGTCGAGGAGTTCGAGGAGGGAAAACATGCCGCCCAGAGGAGTTAAAAAAGGCAGCAAACGGGACCGGCAGTACAAAGAGATCAAGAAAAGCGAGGAAAAAGAGGGACGGTCGACCAAACGCGCCGAGGAGATCGCGGCGCGCACGGTGAACAAGGAAAAAGCTCGCTCGGGCGAGTCGAAAACCGCCTCGCGCAGCTCGAAACGGGGCGCCTCGGCGAGCAGCCGCGGCGGCAGGCAGTCGGGCAAAGGGCCCGCCGGCCGCACCCGTGAACAGCTCTACAACGACGCCAAGAAGCTCGGCATCGAAGGCCGCTCGAAGATGAGCAAGGACCAACTCCAGAAGGCGGTGGCGGGGGCCAGTTGAGCGCCCGCCGCCGCGGTCTGGATTCGGTGGCCGGAACGCTTGGTCAGGGCCGGCCGGGTCTCTCAGCCGGAGCCGGGCGGCGCCTCGAAGGCGGCGAGCCCGGTCACCACGGGGATGCCCTCCTCGTCGCCGAGCCGCTCGCGGCTGGCGGCGGCGATCTTCATCAGGTCGCGCAGCGCCCGGTCGAGGATCTCCGCGGTCTCCCGCCAGCCCTGCTCG
>MKSH01000129.1:2706-5763 GCA_001898095.1 Solirubrobacterales bacterium 70-9
GCCCGGCGCCAGTCCTGGTGGCCGATGAACGATCGCGGTCGAGCCGTGTAGAAGTGCTCGATCGTGCCGCGCTTGGGCCGGGTGCTCACTTGCTCGATGCAGTCCACCTCGAGCAGCGCGTTGGCGTGGTAGGAGACGACCCCGAGGCTCTCGTGAAATTCACGCGCCAGTTCGGTGGGGCTCGCCGTCCTTCCCTGCAGCGCTTCGAGGATCCGCACCCGCATCGGGTGGGCGAGCGCCCGGACGAGGTTCTGGTCGATGGTCTCCCGTTCGCGGGAGTTGGTCTCCGGTGGCATAGATTCGCCATCCCAGCGACGTTTTGTCTACATCGCAACCTGACTTTTAAAGCCAGATTCTCCCACCGGTGATACGCGTTTTGTGAGCGCCGGCAGAGGTGTGTCGATATATACCAATCCTATGAGTGACTCACACGAAACCGACACAGTCAGGGCCGTCGCGGTGCTCGGCGCGGGCGGCACGATGGGTCGCGGGATCGCCCGCAACGCGGCCGTCGCCGAGCTCCCCGTGCACGCCTGGAACCGCACCCCGGCGAAGCTCGGCGATCTCGCCGAGGAGAACGGGATCGAGACCTTCGCGACCGCCCGCGAGGCGGTCGTCGACGCCGACCTGGTGGTGACGATGCTGAGCGACGCGGAGGCGACGCTCGCCGCGATGTCGGGGCCCGACGGCGGCGCCGCGGGCTCCGAGGGCGCGATCTGGGTGCAGATGGGGACGATCGGCGTCGCGGGGTCCGAGCGCTGCGCGGCGCTCGCCCGCGACCGCGGCCTGCTGTACATCGACGCACCAGTCTTGGGGACCAAGGTGCCGGCCGAAGAGGGCACGCTGATCGTCCTCGCCTCCGGCCCCGAGGGGTCCCGCGAGCGCCTCGAGCCGTTCTTCGACGCGGTCGGCAGACGCACCATCTGGCTCGGCGAGGCGGGCCAGGGCAGCAGGCTGAAGGTCGTCGTCAACAGCTGGATCTGCGCGGTCACCGAGGGCACCGCCGAGATGTTCCGTCTGGCCCGGGCGCTCGGCCTCGAACCGCACCTCGTCCTCGACGCGATCGAGGACGGCCCGCTCGAAGCCCCCTACATGCGGATGAAGGGCGAGATGATGCTGAAGGGCGACTACACGCCCTCCTTCCGCCTTGCCCTCGGCGCCAAGGACGCCGCGCTCGCAGTCGCCGCGGGTGCGGAGGCAGGCGCCGAGATCCCGATGATCGAGGCGATCGCGACCCAGATGGCGGCCGTCGCCGCCGCCTATCCCGACGAGGACCTGGCCGCCCTCTTCCGCGGCACCGCCGACGCCTGAGCGAGCGCTGTTAATGGGCAGGGAGTCCGGGTAAGTTGTCCGTATGTCAGTCAAGACGAAACTCGCCCGGCAGGCGGTCAAGACGACCGCGAAGCACACCGTCCGCGGCACCGCGTCGAAGGTAGCCCACAAGCCCGTCCGCGCGGTCACCCTGTTGACGATCGGCGCCCTCGTCGGCGCGGTGGTCGGCTGGCTGGTCGGCCGCTCCGGCGGCGGTGACGACTACGCCGCCCAGGTTGCGCAGGCCCCGGCACCGACCAGCGTCGTGACCAACGGCAACTCGACCGAGAAATCCTCGGAGACCGGAGCCGTTTCGTGAGCGCAGCGCCTGACGATCCTCGCGACGAGGAGTTCGTCGAGGAGGAAGAGGCGGAAGCCGCCCGCGAAGCCGCCGGCGTCGGCGGCAGCGTCCCTCGCGACACCGACGATCCCGCGCAGCAGCCGCTGATCGAGGGCGGCGAGGGCGAGTCGGAGGGCTTCGAGCTGGCCGAGCAGGACCTCGAGGACATCGCCGAGCACGGCGACGAACACCGCTTCCCGGACGGCCTCGCCCAGCCGGAGGAGCCGCAGGATCCGAACGAGTACGGCGAGGCCGACCAGGCGATCCCTCCGGACGAGAACCAGTGATGTAGGTGGCCGGCCGCAGCCTGATCGCGATCGTCACCCCGGCCTTCGGCTCGCGGGAGTCGGTCGAGGCGCTGAAGCGCGAGGCTGCGGATGGGGGCGACGCGGAGGTCCGCCTCGTCGCCCCGGCCGTCGAGATCAACCCGCTCCACCACACCCTCGGCGACATCGACCACCCACGGGTGGAAGCGCAGCAGCGGCTGGACGAAGCGCTGGCGGCGGCGAAGGCGGGCGGCGTCGAGATCGCCAAGGCGGAGGTCGGCGACCCCGATCCGGTCCAGGCCGCCCAGGACGCGCTGCTCGAGAAGCCGGCCGACGAGATCCTCATCTTCGCCCACGCCGACGACTCCAAGGACTGGTACGAGGGCGGCCTCTGGAAGCACGCCGAGGACTCGCTCGAGCCGCCGCTGAAATTGGTGGTCGTCGACGGCGGCCCGGACTCCAAGGAACACGTCGTCGACACCGAGACCTCGACCCGCGGCCTCTCCAACGCCGACGCCGGCCACGAAGTCGGCTCCGCCTACCTGCCCGGCCTCACCCGCGGCGACCTTGCCGGGATGACCTTCGGCATCGTCGGCACGATCATCGTCGTCGTCCTCGCCGCCGTCGCCGCCGCGGGGGGCGCGGCGACCGGCTGGCGCGCCGTCGCGATCGGCATCGCGATCGCCGTCGCCCTGGTCAACATGGCCGACGTCGTCGGCACCCTGTTGATGGAGTCCGTCCGCTACCGCGGCGGCTTCGCCAAGTTCTTCCGCGACATCTCCCTGATCGCCACCCCGGTCGCGATCGTCGTGAACCTGCTGATCGTGCTGCTGGCCTGAGGGGCTGCGGCGGGACGGGGAAGGGACGCGGCCCTCTCGTAGGCGGTCCGGGCAGGTTGTGACCGCCTACGAGAGGGCCGGGTCTCGGGGAGAGGGGCGAGGGCGCGCGTCCCGTGCGGGTCACGGCGGAGATCCGCGACGGAGTGCGCGGGTCCTGCGCGGAACCCCACGTCCCTTGAGGGGGTCCATCGCGCTGCATGAATTTTCCACGCCATACGGTGGAAAACTCACTCAGGGGCCGATCGCGGGGGCGCTGAGTGAGTTGACCACACCAGGGTGTGGTCAACTCATGCAGACCGAC
>MKSH01000129.1:5780-6177 GCA_001898095.1 Solirubrobacterales bacterium 70-9
GCGTCTCGCGGCGGCCGCAGCCTGCCCGGGCCGCCGCGAGACGCCCGGGACGCGACCGTCCCCGGCCGTAGGCGTCCCGAAGCTCGCCGTCCCCCGCAATTGCGTTCGCAGTTCCCCGTACCGGCTACGGGAAAGTGCGAACGCCCACGGCCGGCGCCCCGAACCCCGCCGTCCCCGCCGCGAGCGCCCCGAAGTGCGCCGCGGCTCCGGCTCGTCTTAGGCGCTCGCCGCCTCGTGTTCGGCGGTCTCGTGGCGGCCGAGGGCCTCGAGCACCTCGTCGGCCAGCTGCGAACCGTCCTCGGAGCGCAGGGGGGTGGCGCTGATGCGGAAGATGACGCTGTCGGGCTCGATCTCCTCGAGCGAGACGCTGGGGCGGTAGCGGGTCGGGACGGTGATC
>MKSH01000129.1:6267-13618 GCA_001898095.1 Solirubrobacterales bacterium 70-9
GGCGGTCGGCCCCCTGGCTGAGGGTGGTGTAGAAGAGGCCGAGGGAGGTGACCGTCCCCTCCAGTGAGCCGGCCAGGGCGCCGCCGACGAAGCGCACCCGTTCGCCGACCCGGAAGGGCCGGGTGGTCTGCAGGACGACGCCGGCGAAGATCGCCCCGAGGCTCTGCTGGGCGGCGAGACCGAGGAGCACCGCGGTGAAGGCGCCGCCGACGGCGAGGGTGGAAGCCTGGACGCCCGCGATCCGCAGGGCGAGGACGACGACGCCGAGCATCGCCAGCAGGCGGAAGACGAAGCCCACGGTCCCCGCGGTCGCCGGGTCGAGCCGGCGGTAGAGGCGGGGGGAGAGCGAGCGGGTGAACCAGTGGACGGCGGCGGCGCCGACCAGGACCAGGACGATCACCGTGCCGACCCGGACCCATTCGCCGTAGCCGGGGGCGATCTGGCGCCGGTGCGAGTAGACGACCAGGGTTGCGACCAGGATCCCGAGGGCGACGACGAGGCCGGCCAGCGAGCGCTTCGAGACGCCGCTCGTCTCGATCTCCTCGCCGAGCCCGAGCGAGGTCCAGGCGTGGGTGCGCGTCTCGAACAGCTCGCGCGGCAGTCGCGGTCGTCTTGAAGGCGGCATCAAGGGCCGCTACCCGGCTGCCCTGGCGTTAATCGCCTGGACGCGAGCGTGTGACGACACTCACCCGCGCAGGGCGGCGGCGGCTTCCTCGCGCGTCTCGAAGACGCGCAGGGAGTGCTCCAGGCCGGTCACCTCGAGCACGCGCCGAACCTGTTCGTTCTGGCAGCAGAGGACCAGGCCGCCCTTGCCGCCGTTGCCCGCCGAGGCGTCGATCCGCTGCCAGGCGCGGACGATCAGGGCGATCCCGGTGGAATCGATGAACTGGCAGCCGGCGAGGTCGATCAGCACGGCGGCGTCGGTGTCGCGGATCGCCTCCTCGAGCGGCCCTTCGAGCTGCAAGGCCGTGGAAAGATCCAGCTCCCCATGAACCTCAAGGAGTCGGACGCCGCCCTCCAGGTCGGAGGCGGATGCATGGAACGGCGCTGGACCCACTGTCGGCGATGCTAGCGCAGCGGGCCGTCTTCCGGAATCCCCAGTTTGCGAGGGGGGGCAGCCTGGGTATCAGGGCGAACGTCAGGCCGGTAGCGTTCGCCGGTAGCGTCACCGACCCGGCGCAGCACGGAGCGGCGTCATCGCCAGGGACGAAAATTTGAGCACCACCAACGTCGATCCATCAGGGTTCCAGATGTCCCTTCCCGCGCGGGCGGAGAACGTGGTGGTGGTTCGGCACGCGATCGCCGGGCTGGCGGAGCGGATCGGCATGGACGACGCGGCGATCGCCGACCTCAAGACGGTGGTCACCGAGGCCTGCATGAACGTGGTCGTGCACGCCTACCCGGAGGGCGAGGTCGGCCTGCTGGAAATCCAGGCGGTCCCCGATCTCGACGGCCTCACCGTCGCGGTCCGGGACTTCGGCCGCGGGATCAGCCCGCGGCCCGGCGTCGACCGGCCCAGCCTGCGGATCGGCCTGGCGCTGATCGCGGCGCTCTCCTCCAGCTTCGAGATCCGCGGCGGCAACGAGCAGGGGACCGAAATCCGCATGCACCTGCCGCTGCGCTCGCGGCCGATCCCCGAGGACGGCCACGCCCAGCCCGCCGAGGCGCCGCCGGTCCCCGACGCGACCGAGATCCAGGTCGGCCCCGCCGAGCTGCTGGGACCGGTGCTGAGCCGGGCGCTGACCGCGCTCGCCGCCCGGCAGGAGATCACCGTCGACCGGATCTCCGACGCGATGCTGCTCGCCGACGCGATCTCTGCGGCGGCCCCGCGCAGCTTCGCCGACGGCCACGTGAAGCTGAGCATCGTCGACCGGCCCGAGGGGGTCGAGCTGAAGATCGGCCCGATGGAGTCCGGCGCCGCCGACGGCCTGCGCTCGAGCCTCTCCCTGCCCGACGTCGGCGGCTCGCTGGAAACGCTGGCCGACGAAGTTCGCACCGAGGCCGACGGTGACGGCGAGTACCTGGTCGTCGGCATCGCCGCGACCGCTCGCTAGTCGCGTTCTTCCTGTTCCGCGACCTGTTCGCGGATCCGCTCGAGCGTGCGCCGCAGGATGCGCGAGACGTGCATCTGGGAGTGGCCGATCTGCTCGGCGATCTGGGACTGGGTCATGTCCTCGACGAAGCGCAGGCGGAGGATCAGCCGTTCGCGGTCGTCCAGCTGCGGCAGCACCCCCTCCAGCGCCAGCTTGTCGTCGATCAGCTCGTAGCCTTCGTCCTCGTCGCCGACCCACTCGGAGGCGGGCGATTCGTCGTCTTCGCCGCCGACCGGGCGGTCGAGCGAGAGCGGGCGGCGGTTGTGGTTCGCCTCCAGCACCTCGAGCACTTCGGCCGGTTCGATCTCCAGTTTGGCCGCGATCTCCGAGACCGACGGCGAGCGCTGCAGCTCCACCGTCAGCGCCGCCGTGGCTTTCTCCACCTCGGCCATCCGGTCGTGGAGGCCGCGCGGCACCCGCACGGTCCAGACCCGGTCGCGGAAGTGGCGCTTCAGTTCGCCGAGGATGGTGGGGGAGGCGAAGGCGGCGAAGGGGGTGCCGCGGGCGGGGTCGAAGCGGTCGACCGCGTTGACCAGGCCGAGGTTCGCTACCTGCAGCAGATCATCGAAGGACTCGCTGGCGCCGCGGTAGCGCAGGGCCAGGTTCTTGGCGAAGGGGAGGTAGCGACGGACGAGCTCCTCGCGCGCGGCCGGGTCGCGCTGATCGCGTAGCCGGCGCCAGAGGAGTTCCTCGGCGACAAGGCCCTCGCCGGGCCCGCTGGGCGCGCCATCGGGCATTGGTCGTATCTCTTCGCTGTTCGGTGACATGGGACCCCTGGCCATCGGCATGGGTGGCGCCGCCCAGAGGGTCCCAAAGACCGTGCAGCGCCCGGCGACCGGGGGACGCCGTGGTCACACCATAGCGGCAGGTGGTTCCTGACCCGATCCGACTTCGGCGCCGCTCTGGACGCGGCGTTTGGCGGCCGAGAGCGGCTCCGCGATCGACTCCAGGGTCTTGCCCTCGGCGTTGACCCCGAAGAGGATCTCGGCGATCCCGCCGACCGCCATCACCACCGCACCGAGCAGGAAGCCGAGGGCGACCTTCTCCAGTTCGCCGGTGTTGATCAGTTCGCCGAAGAGCAGCGGTCCGACGATCCCGCCGAGCCCGGTGCCGACCGCGTAGAAGAAGGCGATCGAGAGCGCCCGGCTCTCCATCGGGAAGATCTCGGAGACGGTCAGGTAGGCGGCGCTGGCGCCGGAGGAGGCGAAGTAGAAGATCGCCAGCACGAAGGCCATGAAGACCCAGGTCGAGGGCGTCGTCGACAGCAGGAGGATCCCGAGGGCCGCGGTCAGCGCCGCCGAGGTGAGATAGCAGAGCGAGATCATCGCTTTGCGCCCGACCGTGTCGAAGAGGCGGCCGAGGGTGAGCGGGCCGAGGAAGTTGGAGACGCCGAAGACGGCGATGTAGAGGGGGACCTGGCCCGAGCCGACGTTGAAGAATTCACCCAGGATCGTCCCCAGGTCGAAGGTCACCGCGTTGTAGATGAAGGCCTGGCCGACGAACAGCGAGAGTCCGAGGATCGTCCGCTTCGGATACTTGTGGATCGCCACCGAGGCGATCTCGCGGAACGGGATCGTGGCGCGCTGGTGGATCGTCAGCTTGGCGTCGTCGGGGACCTCCTCCAGCTCTTCGCCGGTCTCCGCGCGCACCTCGTCCTCGATTTCGCCGGTGATCTGCTCGGCCTCGTCGTTGCGGCCGTGGATGAAGAGCCAGCGCGGGCTCTCGGGGACGTTCTTGCGGACGATCAGGATGCCGACCCCGAGCACGGCGCCGATCAGGAAGGCGAGCCGCCAGCCGAAGTCCTCGGCGAAGATCGAGGTGTCCAGCAGCGGCACCGTGAGCAGCGCCCCGACCGAGGCGCCGACCCAGTAGGAGCCGTTGATGATCAGGTCGACGCGGCCGCGCAGGCGCGCCGGGATCAGCTCGTCGATCGCCGAGTTGATCGCCGCGTACTCGCCGCCGATCCCCATCCCGGTGAGGAAGCGGCAGGCGAAGAAGTACCAGGCGGTCCAGGCGAACCCGGTGGCGACGGTGGCGGCGATGTAGAGGCCGAGGGTGACCAGGAAGAGCTTCTTGCGGCCGAAGCGGTCGGTCAGCTGGCCGAAGAAGAGGGCGCCGACGCAGGCGCCGGCGACGTAGCAGGCGGCCGCGCTGCCGATCTGGGAGGCGTCGAGGGAGATCCCCGAGCCGCCTTCGGTGAGGCGGTCGCCGATCGAGCCGATGATCGTCACCTCGAGCCCGTCGAGGATCCAGACGGTGCCGAGGCCGATGATCACCATCCAGTGCCACTTCGCCCACGGCAGCCGGTCGAGCCGCGCCGGGACCTTCGTCTCGATCTCGTTGCCCTCGGCCGCTGCGGTCGCTTCCGTCGCCATGCCGGGGGGCTCGGTACCCCCGGTTCGGGTTCGTCAACCAAGCCGCCGGGTAGCCTGGCGACGATGAGGAAGCCCCTGCACCTGGGCGCGCTCGGCGCGCTCATCGCGGCCTGCGGGACGCTGCTCGCGGCGTCCCCCGCGAGCGCCGCCGCCTACTGGCACCCGAGGCCGACCACCGCCGCCTGGCAGTGGGAGCTGCAGGGCAAGTTCGAGCTCACCCCGGGCGCCTCGGTCTACGAGATCGACGGCTTCGAATACCCGTCCTCCGACGTGAAGGCGATCCACCGCAGCGGCGCCAAGGCGATCTGCTACCTCGACGTCGGCAGCTGGGAGGAATACCGGCCGGACGCCTCGCAGTTCCCGAGATCCTCGCTGGGAGCCGTCTACGAAGGCTATCCCGAAGAGCGCTGGCTCGATATCGCCCACTACAAGAAGTTCGCTCCGATCATGGAAAAGCGGATCGCGATGTGCGCGCACAAGGGCTTCGACGCGGTCGAGCCCGACAACGTCAACGGCTGGGAAAACAAGAGCGGCTTCCGGCTGACCGCCGCGCAGCAGCTCCGCTATAACCGCTGGATCGCCTCCCAGGTCCACCAGCGGGGGATGGCGGTGGCGCTGAAGAACGACTCCCGGCAGGTGCGGCAGCTGGTCGGGAACTTCGACTTCGCGGTGGTCGAGGAGTGCTTCCAGTACGAAGAATGCGACCGCTTCAAGCCCTTCGTCGCGGCGGGCAAGGCGGTCTTCGAGGCCGAGTACGAACTGCCGACCTCGAAGTTCTGCCCGCAGGCGCAGGCGCTCGACTTCGCGGCGATCCGCAAGGACGTCGAACTCTTCCCGCAACCGTGGGAACCATGTGCCCCGCCCCCTGCCACGACTGGATAACCTCGCGCTATGGGATTCGACCAGTACCACGAGCCACCGGAGGAGCTGCCCGCCGAGACGCGCACGTTCGCGCGCCTCTGCGCCTCGCTCGAAGAGGAGTGCCAGGCGATCGGCTGGTACCAACAGCGACTGGCGGTGGAGCCGGACGCCGACGCCCGGGCGATCATGGAAGACGCCCAGGGGGAGGAGTTCAAGCACTTCTCGATGGACCTCGAGTTCCTGCTGCGGCGGGTGCCGCGCTGGCGTGAGATCGCCGCGGGCGTGCTCTTCCAGGAGGGCGACATCGTCGAGCACGGCGAGGCGGCGGAGGCGGCATCCGAGGACGACGACGGCGACGCGGCGGTCGCTCCGATGGCGGGCGGCGAAGGCTCGCTGGGGATCGGCAGCCTGAAGGGACGGGGACGATGAACCACCTGCTGCGCGGCCACGCGCCGCTCACCGATTCAAACTGGAAGCTGCTCGACGAGGAGGCGGTGGAGCGCCTCGAGGGGCCGCTGGCAGCGCGGCGGCTGGTCGACTTCGTCGGCCCGCAGGGCTGGGAGCACTCGGCCACGAACCTCGGCCGCACCGAGGCGATCGACGGCAACGAGGAGGGCGTCAGCGCACTGCGCCGGCGGGTCCTGCCGCTGGTCGAGGTGCGGGTCGACTTCAGCGTCTCGCGGGCGGAGATGCGCGACGACGACCGCGGTGCGCTCGACGTCGACCTCGCCTCGCTCGACGACGCCGCCCACCAGATCGCGGTCGCCGAGAACAGCGCCGTCTTCAACGGCTGGGCCAAGGCCGGGATCACCGGCGTGATCGAGGCCTCGCCGTTCGATCCCGAGCCGCTCGGACCGAAAGCCGACAACTACCCGCGCTCGGTCGCGCGGGCGGTCGAGGCGCTGCGCGAGGCAGGGGTCGAGGGTCCCTACGGCCTGGCGCTCGGCCCCGACGAGTACATCAAGGTGATCGAGACCGCCGAGCACGGCGGCTACCCGCTGTTCGACCACCTGGCGAAGATCCTCGGCGGGCCGATCGTCTGGGCCCCGGGCCTCTCCGGCGCGGTGGCGATGAGCCTGCGCGGCGGCGACTTCCTGCTCGAATCGGGCCAGGACCTCTCGATCGGGTACGACCACCACGACGCCGACGAGGTGCACCTCTACTTCGAGGAGAGCTTCTCCTTCGTCGTCGCGACCCCCGAGGCCGCGGCACCGCTCACCCCGTAGCGGGCGCAGGGCACCCAACCCTCTGTCCTTTGTCACCCACAGGGTTACAAAGGACAGAGGGTCGGGGCCTGGGTGGGCCGGGGGCCTACTTCGGGTCGGGAGAGCGGAAGTGGAGCATCTCGACCTTCGAGAGCATCCCCTCCTCGTCGGACTTGGTGAGGCGCTCCGACGACTCGCTCTGGATCTCGAGGACGCGGTCGAGCGTCTCCGAGAGGAGCTTCGACACTTCGTCCCACCCCTGCTTGTCGACGACCATCGGGGTGCGGCTCAGGTGCCGGTCCTCTTTCTCGTCCATGGTGCCGCTTTTGACGGCCTCCTCGATGTCGTCGAACACCGATTTCAGCATCGCGCCGGAGAGGCCGGGGCGGAGGCTCTGAGGCATCCGCGACCATTCGCTGTCACTGAGGAACTGGCGGCGGGTGGCACGGTAGAAATGCTCCGTGGCGCCCCGTCGCTGCCTCGTGTCGACGAGCTCGATGCAGTCGTATTTCTCGAGCACGCGGACGTGGTAGGCGACCAGATTGAGGCTCTGATCGAGCTCTTGGGCGAGCAGATTGGGGCTCGCGACGCGCTCGTTCAGAATGATCAGGATTTGTACGCGCAGTGGGTGGGCGAAGGCTTTGGCGACGATCTGTTCGACGCCGTCCTTCTTTTTCGTTTTCGGCAAGGGGGCTTCCTTCGGTCGTTTGCAAGGGGTGGCACGCCGATCACGAGACCTTAACCAGTCCGGGTCAAGAAATCCAGAATTGATCCTAAAACCTCGTTTATTTGTTCGGTTTTACCGGTTTGAACTTGA
>MKSH01000129.1:13674-14199 GCA_001898095.1 Solirubrobacterales bacterium 70-9
ATAGTGCGGATGGGCACTTCGCAGGGGCGGATGGCACCTGCAGCAATCACGAAGGGATCCTGAGCGGGGGTACGGGGCGGCGGTTTAGTGACAGGCTTGGGCGGTGGTGCCTTGGAAGCTGCCGCTGGTGGTCCTTGCGATCGTCGCCCCGATCGTCGTCGGCACGCTGCTCGGCGGTCCCGGGGTCGGCGTCGCGCTGGCGGGTCTGGCCGGGGTGGTGATCGTCTACTGGGCGGTGCAGATGCGGCCGCGTGGGGGCATCGGTGAGGCGCCCGAGGCGCAGGTGCGCCGCCGCCTGCTGGTGGTCGTGAGCCGGCCGGTGGAGGATGAGGCGACGACCGCTGCGATCGCCGCCGAGGCGGGCATCGACGGCAGCCGTGACCTGGCCGAGGTGATGGTCCTGGCGCCGCTGCGGATCGGCTTCCTCGACCGCTGGGCCTCCGATCTCGAGCCGGCCCAGCAGGAGGCGCAGAAGGCACTGGTGATCTCGGTGGCCTCGCTGGCCAAGGTCGGCGTGGTGGCGGA
>MKSH01000129.1:14539-14901 GCA_001898095.1 Solirubrobacterales bacterium 70-9
GGAGATCGAGGACGCGCTGGATCAGGGCGGATTCGACCCGCGTGTCCTCGCCCTGGTTGGTCTTGTCGTCTCCCGCGCCGGTCATCGTCGTCACCAGCCTAAGCCGCGGGCTCCGGTTCTTCTCCCCCTGCGGAGTCGCCGCTTTCGTCGCTCAGTCCGAGGACCGCGAGCGCCCAGGGCTCCTCGATCGCGTTCGAGTAGAAGTGCTGCATCGAGCCGCGCACCGGCGCCGTGTCGACCAGCGTGACCGCGCCGCAGTCGGCCAGCACGCGCACGTGGTAGCTGACGTTGGAGAGCGGCTGGCGCAGCTCGTCGGAGATCTGGCGCGGGCTGATCGGGTCCTGCTCGGCCATCGCGCGGAG
>MKSH01000129.1:14912-19558 GCA_001898095.1 Solirubrobacterales bacterium 70-9
GCAGCGGATGCCGCAGCGCGATCAGCAGTTCGTTGTCGTCGTTGTTGTTGTCTCCCCCCGCCATCGGGGCGCCAGCATAGAGCAATTGAAATGTTTTGTCTGCAAACGCGAGCGTCCCCGGGGGGTCTCCATCAAGCCTTAAAGTTTCTGTCACAGTTCCTTGATGAATTGCACAATTTGCAGGAATTTTTGTGAGAGTCACCGTCCGGGACGGCGTCACTAATCACGGTTTCGTGAGGAAATGCACGACGGCACTACGGCAGTATGGCGCAGACAAAGGGTTGCGCACGTTTTTGCCGGCTGATATGGGCTGTGGAGCGGATCGGCGCGCATGATCGGGTTGGGATCGGGAGGCCCGGGTAGCCTGCGCTGACGCTCGTGTCTGGCCACCAGATGGGGAGACAAGCCGTAGAGCCCGAGCATCGGTTCGGTTCCTCGCCGCCGCTGACCGTCGGTGTCGAGGAAGAGCTGCTCCTGGTCGATGAGGTGCGGCGGCTGGTCCCGGCCGCCGAACGGGTGATCGAGAACCTCGACGCGGCCGCCCGCGAGGCCGTCAGTACGGAGATATTCGCGGCGCAGATCGAGCTGAAGACCGGGATCTGCGGCGACTCGGCGGCGGCGGCGACCGAGCTCGGCGACCTGCGGGCGGCGGTGCGGGCGACCGGGGTCGGGCTGCTCGGCGCGGGCATCCACCCGGACGACGGCGGCGAGGCGCAGCTGATCCAGAAGCCGCGCTACGACATCGTCAAGGACGACCTCGCGAGCCTGCTCTCGACCCCGCCCTCGGGCCTCCACGTCCACGTCGGCATGCCGGATCCCGAAACCGCGGTGCGGGTCGCCAACGCGATGCGCCTGCGGCTGCCGGTGCTGGCTGCGCTGGCCGCCAACTCGCCCTTCCGCGACGGCGCCGACAGCGGCATGGCGAGCGCCCGGGCGGCCGAGGTCGGTGCCTACCCGCGCTTCGAGGTGCCGCGCGCCTTCCGTGACTACGAGGAGTTCCGCGCCGTCGCCGACCAGCTGATTGCCGCCGCCGGGGTCACCGACTACACCTACATCTGGTGGGACGTGCGGCCGCACCCGAAGCTCGGCACGGTCGAGGTGCGGGGTATGGACGTGCAGCCATCGGCCGCCGCCAACGCCGCCTTCGCGGCGCTGATCCAGGCGCTCGCCGCGCGCGAGGTGGAGCTGCCGTCGCTGACCGACCTGCAGCGCGAGGCGCTAGAGGAGTCCTACTACCAGGCGGGTCGCTACGGGATGGACTCGCGGCTGATGGTCGACGGCGGCGAGGCGATGCCGGCGCGCGAGGTCGCGGCGCGGGCGCTGGAGGAAGCGCGCCCCTACGCGGTCGACCTCGCCGGCGCCGGCACCCTGGTCGAGATCGAGCGCATCCTCGCCGAGGGCAACGGCGCCGAACGCCAGCGCCGCGCCTTCGCGGCCGGCGGCATCCCCGCGGTACTCGAGTACCTCGCCGCCGCCATCGCGGTCGACTGAGCCGGCGGGCTAGCCTGGGCCGGTGAAGATCCGGGAGGCGGGCGAGGCGGACGCGGAGGCGGTGACGGCGCTCTGGACCGAGGCCTACTCCGGTGCCGGGCCGGAAGGGCGCAAGGAGCCCTACGCCCTGCGGGAGTACTTCGCGGTCGCGGTGAACGCCGCGGTCAGCGTGGCCGAGGAGGAGGGCGGCGAGGTGGTCGCCGTCGTCGCGCTGCTGCCGCCGGGGGCGGCGGGACGCGCGGTCGCCGGGCCGGGGGAGGCGGAGCTGGCGCGGCTGGCGGTCGCCGGCACGGCGCAGAGGCGGGGACTGGGACGGCGCCTGGTCGAGCACTGCCGGACACAGGCCAAGGCGCTCGGGGCGGAGGCGATCGCGCTCTACAGCCGGCGCCACCAGACCGATGCCCACCGGCTCTACGAATCGCTCGGCTACCGCCGGGTGCCGGAGCGCGACGAAGACGACGACCTCGGCCGCCGCCTCGTCTTCCGTCTGGACCTTTGACGGATTCTTGACAACGCCGCCGACCAGGTGACTAGGCTGACCGCCGTGATCATCTCGACGATGAATGACCTTCCGGGTTACGAGATCGAAGAGGTCCTCGGCGAGGTCTTCGGCCTCACCGTGCGCTCGCGCAACGTCGGCTCTCAGATCGGCGCTTCGCTCAAGTCCCTCGCCGGTGGCGAGTTGAAAGGTATGACGAAGATGCTGAAAGAAGGCCGCGAGCACGCGACCGAACGGCTGGTCGAGGAGGTCGAAGCGAAAGGCGGCAACGCGATCGTCGCCTTCCGTTACGACACCTCCGAGCTCGGCACCACCTGGACCGAGGTCTGCGCCTACGGCACCGCCGTCCGCGCCCGCCAGCTGTAGTCATAAAAGGCCGTTTCCCCCGGCTCCTACAATCGGGCGATGCCCGAGCCTGTCGCCGAGCCCACCTACACGCTGTACCGGCGTGGCCTGGAGTTGCTCGAGGACGGCGATTTCGAACACGCCGCCGAGCCGCTCGCCGAGGCCGCCCGCCGTGAACCGGAGAAGACCTCGGTGCGCGAGGCGCTCGGTCGCGCCTACTTTCGCGCCGGCCGCTTCCGCCTCGCCGCGGTCGAGTTCGACGCGGTGGTCGAGACCCACCCTGTCGACGATTACGCGCACTTCTGCCTCGGTCGCGCGCTGAGCATGACCGGCGACAAACGCGGCGCCCGCCACCACCTGGCGCTCGCCTCGAACCTGCGGCCCGACCGCCGCGACTATCGCTACTACCGTCGCCTCCTCGACGCCTGAGGCGCCTGGACCGGCGCATCTCGGCGTCCTCGGTCGCTCGCCTTCGGGTCACGCACTTCTAGTGCGCTCCCCTCGGCTCGCTCCCTGCGTCCTTGACCTGCTTGGTCCAGACGCCTCAGGGCCCACTCCGCGCCGTCTCCTGTGGACCGACTAGAGGCCGGCGACGAGGCGGCCGACGGTGGTGGCCGAGAAGTAGGGGCCGAAGCTGAGCGACTTCTCGTCGGTGCGCAGGTAGGTGGTCAGCCCGTCGATCTCCTGGCCGCCGTCGATCAGCCAGCCGCCGCCGCTCGCCCCGGGCGCCCAGTGGCAGCGGATGCCGACGGTTGGCGGGCCGGGGAGGGTGATCGTCACCGGGTCCTGGCCCGCGTAACCGGAGGTGCAGGTGCGCATCCGTTCGGTGCCGCCGGGATAGCCGAAGGCTTCGAAGCGCTGCTTGTGGCCGAGGTCGGTGACGATCGTCGCGCCGCCGCCGAGCGCGTCCTCGAGGCGCACCCCTGCGGCGTTCGGTTCGACCAGGAAGGCACCGAGGTCGTAGTCGGGGTTGCCGTCGCGGGTCCAGCCGGGGAGCGCCCGGGGCCGGCCGGAGAGGACGAAGCTGCCGTAGGGCGCGGAGCCGAGGTTGAAGCCGGGGACGAACTCGAGGTATTCGGACCAGATGCCGCCGTGGCCCTTTTCCGGGCCGGTGTTGACGCAGTGGCCGGCGGTGAGGACGAGGCTGCGGGTCGGCGAGTCGATCGCGGTCGCCGAGCAGAAGCCTTCCTCGCCGTTCTGGACGACGAATAGCTGCCCGTTCCAGGCGTAGGGCGGCACTTCCGGCGAGGCGACCACCGAGTAGCTGGCCCGGGCGGCGGCCTGGTGCGCGCCGAGGTGGACGTCGGTGTGGCCGCCGCGATCGACCGTCATCTCCAGTGGCCGCGCCGCCGCCATCCGCTGCGGCGTCCAGAACCGTTCCACCTGGCGCGGGGTGGGGGAGGACGGCCAGGCCGCCGCGGCCGGTCGGGCGGGGAGCGCCAAGACGACGAGCGCGAGCGCGAGGGCGATCACGGCGGCGACGGGTCGCCGCGGCGATATCGGGTGGCCGCGCATCGACGCCACGTTAGTGGCGTCGGATTAAGGGTCGGGTGTCAGTGGACGAGTGGGGTTACGCAGCGGAAGTGATGCGGTTCGGTCGGTAGGCGGACAATGAAGTGATGCGCGCCCGTTAGGACGTAAACGTCGTGGGTAGTTTCGCTGCTCACCCAGACCTGGTTGGTCCACTCGCCGTCGATGTGAATCGCCAGTCCCGGCAAGGAGCCGAACTGCGACAGCGCAAGCCCCGCCGGCAATTCTCCTCCTACCGCGGCACATGCGTCCACCGCGTCTGGAGCCGTCAGTGCCGCTTCGCTTGGCTGTATGTCCCAGCACGCCCCCGCGAATTCACGCGTCGCGCTCGCGCATCCCACGCCGCGGCCGTTGATCGTGGTCGCGTCGTCCGCGTGCTCGGCGGCGATCGCGGTCTGGGCCTTGCGCGCCGTGTCGGCGGAATCGGCGTGAGTGGCGTTCGGGACCGGGCCGAGTGAGGCGACGTCGACCTGCTCGGCCTTCACCGAGCCGGCGCGAGGCGGCTGCCGGGGATCGTCCCGGGCTGCAACCGGTTGCCGGGCAGCGAGCCGACCGCGAGGCGGTTGCCGGGCAGGGACTTCACCCGGATCGTGCGGCCGTCGATCTTCGTCGCCGCCAGCACCGTGCCGCCGAGCGCGACGAAGAGGGCGAGGCAGGCGATCGCGAGGGCGGGCGAGGGTCGCCGGGGCTTCATCTGACACCTCCATGGACGAGAGTTCCCCAGTGCTCAGAGAGAGTCTGGGTGGCGGCAGCCTAATAAACTCGGCGCACATACGGTCGG
>MKSH01000129.1:19627-26160 GCA_001898095.1 Solirubrobacterales bacterium 70-9
CCCACCCCGGAAGCCAGGAGACCTGTCCCCGGCCAGCCAATACGACCCTCGAGGAAAGGGTGGCTCATATGCCAAGACCGATGCAACTTCGTACTGCCGGCGTCTGCCTGCTGGCCCTCTGCTTGACCGCGGCGTTCGCCGCAAGCGCCTCCGCCAAGAGCGTCACCGCCACCCTGCGGGTGGTCGGCGCGGGCAAAGTGCAGCTCGCCGAAGGGGAAATCAAGTCCCCCGACATCTCCGTCAAGACCAGCAAGCAGGCCACCTGCTTCGGCTCCGGCACGGGCGGCAGCGGCAAGTCCGCCTCGCTGATGGGGAACACCGCGCTGGGCCTGCTCGCCAACGGCTCCAAGTCGATCGGCAAGCTGCGGCCACTGTCGATCACCGACCACTTCAGCTTCGGGCTGGGGCTCTGCGGGATCGGCCAGAGCAAGGCCAAGGGCGAATCGTCCTGGTACGTGAAGATCAACCACAAGGGCACGACGGTCAGCGCCAACAAGGCGAAGATCAAGGCCGGCGACGAAGTGCTGTTTGACCTCGCGCCGAGCTACCCGTACCCGGACGAGCTGGTCGTCGCGGCGCCGGAAGAAGCGACCGCGGGCGTGCCGTTCACGGTCCACGTCTACGCCTACAACGAAAAGGGCAAGCGCAAGCCGGTGAAGGGCGCGGCGGTGACCGGGGCGATCGGCCCGACCGACTCGCAGGGCAAGGTCTCGATCACGCTGACGAAGCCGACGGCGCTGATCGCCGGCCTCCGCGAAGACATCCCGTCGGCGGCGGTGCCGGTGTGCCTCGCGGGTCAGTGCCCGGCCGGTAGCTGACCGTGGCACGCCGCGGCCCGGCGGTCGCGATCGCGCTGCTCCTTCTCGGAGCGGCGCTCGTGACCGCCGGCTGCGGCCTCGGCGCCGGCAACGGGGTCGGTACCGTCGACCTGACGGTGACGCGTGAATTCGGCGCGGTGAAGATGTCGGAAACGTCGGCGGAAGCGAACGAATCCGACACGGTGATGCGCTTCCTCGAAGGCAACGACGAAATCGAGACGCGCTACGGCGGCGGCTACGTGAAGTCGATCGACGGTGTGTCGGAAGACGAACGCGGCGGCCATCCCTACGACTGGTTCTTCTACGTGAACGGGCTGGAGTCGCCGGTCGGCGCCGCCGACGTGTCGCTGAAGGGCGGCGAGAAGATCTGGTGGGACATCCACGACTGGTCGGCCAGTCAGGGGGTCCCGGCGGTGGTCGGGTCCTGGCCCGCGCCGTTCACCACGGGGTGGGAAGGACACGACCCGGCGGTGTTCGTCGAATGCCTCGGCGGCGGCGCGGCGTGTGGGACGACGGCGAAGGCGCTCGAAGCCGAAGGCGCGAAGGTGGGCGGGGCGGCCGGCGGCAAGGCCCCGAACGGGGCGATCCGGGTCGTGGTCGGCCCCTGGACGCGGCTGCGCTCCGATCCGGCCGCGAAGCTGCTCGAAGACGGTCCGGCGGAAAGCGGGATCTACGCGAATTTCGAAGGCCAGGGCGGCGACTGGAGGCTGGTCGGGCTCGACGAAGACGGCAAGAAGGCGCGCACTTTCGGCGCCGATGCGGGGCTGGTCGCGGCGACGCGGCACTTCGAAGGGCCGCCGGTCTGGCTCGTCACCGGGGGCACGCGAGCGGCCGTGCGGGCGGCGGCGGAAGCGCTCGATACCGCCGACCTGCGCGACCATTACGCCGTGGCGAGTGAAGCGGGGGCGGTGACGCCGCTGCCGCTCCGCTCGGGTCCTGGATGAGAACCGCCCTCGCCTACATCCCCCGTCGCGGGCCGCTCCAGTCGGCGCGGCCCGGTGCGGCCGTGGCCTACCTCGCGGCGCTGGTCGTGGTCGCCTTCCTCTACTCGAACCCGCTGGTGCTGGTGGCGACCGGGATCGCCGCGTGTCTCGCCGGCCGGCTGGCGGGGGCGACGAAGGCGGTGCGGGCGTCGCTGCGGCTGGGCCTGGCGCTGGCGTTCCTGATCGTCGTCGTCGAAGCGGTGGTCGTCGCCGGCGGGCAGACCGTGCTGCTGCGCTCGGGTGACCTGCCGATCGTCGGCGAGATCGACGTCACCTTGGAGGCGATCGTCGCCGGGGCGGTGATCGGGCTGCGGGCCTTGGTGACGATCGTCGCCTTCGGCGTCTACTCGGCCTGCGTCGATCCCGACCGGGTGACCCGGGCGCTGCGGCCGCTGGCGGCGCGCTCGGCGCTGACCGCGACGCTGGTCGCGCGGCTGGTGCCGGTGACGGCCGCCGACGCCGGGCGGCTGCGCGACGCGGCCCAGCTGCGCGGCCCGGGGGCGGCGCCGGTCGGCAAGGGGCCCCTGGCGCGGCGGTTGCTGGCGGGGTCGCTCGACCGGGCGGTGGACGTGGCGGCGACGCTGGAGCTGCGCGGCTACAGCCTTGGTGCCCCGCGTGGGGCGCAGCGGCGCGAGCCGAGCCGCTACGACGCCCGCTTCTACGCGGTCGCCGCGGTGGTGTCGGCGGTGGCGATCGTCGGCAAGGCGCTCGGGGCCGATGACTTCCACGCCTATCCGACGATCTCGCTCGGGCTCGGTCCGGGGACGCTCGCGGTGACCGCGGTCGTGCTGGCGAGCGGCCTCGCGCCGTGGCGGGGGAGGGGGCGGCAGGGCGCCCGGCGGCGGCCGGTCGCGAGGCGGGAGGGAGGGCTCGCCCGTGTCTGAGCTGGCGATCCGCCGTGGCGCCGCCCCCGCCCTCGCGGTCGAGGGGTTGTCCTACTCCTACCCGCGGGCGGCGGCGCCGGCGCTCGCCGACGTGTCGCTCGAGGTCGCCCCGGGAGAGTTCGTGCTGCTCGCGGGACGCTCGGCCTCGGGCAAGTCGACGCTGCTGCGGGCGGCCTGCGGCCTGGTCCCGCACTTCCACGGCGGCGAGATCGAGGGTCGGGTGACGGTGGCCGGGATGGACGCGGTCGAGGCCGGGCCGGGTGAGTTGGCGACGGCGGTCGGCTACGTCGCCCAGGACCCGGAGACGCAAGTCGTCTCGACCACGGTCGCGGCGGAGATCGAGCTGCCGCTGGAGATGCGCGGCGACGGTCCCGGGGACCGGGCGCGGGCGGTCGAGGAGGTGGCGCTGGCGCTGGCGATCCCGCACCTGCTCGGGCGCGCCGTCGACACGCTCTCGGGGGGCGAGCTACAGCGGGTGGCGTTGGCGGCGGCGCTGGTGACGCGCCCGCGGCTGGTGCTGCTCGACGAGCCGACGTCCCAGCTCGACCCGGTGTCGGGGGACGAGCTCATATGGTTGTTGCGGAGGTTGAACGAGGAGTGGGGAGTAGCGGTGGTCCTTGCCGAACACCGACTGGAGCGATGTCTTGCCGCGGCCGATCGGGTCGTCGCGGTCGCCGCTGGGCGGATCGGCTTCGACGGGGAGCCGCGTGAGTTCCTCGGCTGGACGCGGAAGGTCGATCCGACGCTGACCACGCCCGCGGCGCGGCTCTTCTCGTTGGCCGGGGTCGAGCCGCTGCCGGTGGGGGTGCGGGACGCGCGGCGGACCCTGGAGGGGCAGGTGGGAGTCGTCGCCGAGCCCTCCGTCACCCCTGTCCCCCACCTGGGGAAGGCGCCGGGCGCCGAAGTTCGCCCCCCGTCCCGCTTCCCCGGCCTCAGAAAATCCCGCAACGACCCCGTTGCCCTGCGCGCCGAGGGCCTCTGGGTCGAGCTCGACGACGGCAACGGGCCCCGCGACGTCATCCGCGGCGTCGACCTCGCCGTCGCCCCTGGCGAGCGGGTCGCCCTGATGGGCCGCAACGGGGCCGGCAAGAGCACGCTCCTGCGCGTCGCCGCCGGCCTGATCGACCCGGTCGCGGGGCGGGTAGCGGCAGAGCGGATGGCGCTCCTCACCCAGAACCCGAGCGACTACCTGGTCCGCGAGCGCGTCGGCGACGAGCTCCCCGGCGAGCCCGGCCTCGCCGCCCTGCGCGCGGTCGGCCTGGAGCGCGCGATCGACGCCGACCCGCGCGACCTCTCCGGCGGCGAGCGCCAGCGCCTCGCCCTCGCGATCGCCCTCGCCGGCCGCCTCGACGGCGACGGTGTTCCCGGCCTCGTCGCCCTTGACGAGCCGACCCGCGGCATGGACCGCGGACGCAAGGACGACCTCGTCGCCCTCGCCGAGCGCCTCGCCGACCAGGGTGCCGCGGTCCTGATCACCACCCACGACGTCGAGTTCGCCGCCGAGTTCGCCGAGCGCGTCGTCCTGCTCGGCGACGGGGTCGTGATCGCCGACGGCCCGAGCGCCGAGATCCTCTCCGGCGGCTGGTACTTCGCCACCGAGGTCGCCCGCGTCCTCGACCTGCCCGGCGTCGTCACCCCGGAGCACGGCGCCGCCCTCCTCGCCGGGGGCCCGGCATGAGTTGGCAGCTGCTCAGCTTCCTGATCGTCGGCGCTGTCCTGATCGCCGGCTTCGCCTGGTACGAGCGCTCGCGCCCGCCCGCGCAGGTAGTCGCCCTGGTCGCTGCGCTCGCCGCCCTGGCGACGGTGGGGCGGATCGCCTTCGCTGCCTTCCCCAACGTGAAGCCGACCACCGACATCGTCATCTTCGCGGGATACGCGCTCGGCGCCGCGCCCGGCTTCGCGGTCGGCGCGTTCACCGCCCTGGTCTCCAACTTCTTCTTCGGCCAGGGGCCGTGGACGCCGTGGCAGATGTTCGCCTGGGGGCTCTGCGGAATCCTCGGCGCCGGGCTCGCGGTGGCCGTCCGTCGGGTGGGACGACGCGACGTCGGACGGCTGACCCTCGCCGCGGTCTGCGGCCTCGCCGCCGTCGGCTACGGGGCGATCCTGAACTTCCAGACGATGGCGACCTATGGCGGCGACCTTTCCTGGGCGCGCTTCTGGTTCTACGAGGGACGCGCCGTCCCCTTCGAAATTGCCCACGCGACCGGCAACGTCGTCCTCGCGCTCGCCGCCGGGCCGGCGATGATCCGGATGCTGATCCGCTTCCGCGAACGCTTCGAATGGAAGCGCGCGGAAGTCGCGTCGATCGCACCGCAAGATGATCCGCCGGCGCCCCCGGGTCGCCGCACCGCGCTGCCGACCGGTGGCATCGCCGCGCTCCTCGCGGCCGTCCTCCTGCTCGGCGCCTTCGCCTCCGCTCACGCTCGGGCGGCGAGTGCCGCCGGCCCCGAAGCCGCCTCCTCCTGGCTCGAATCGGTGCAGAACGAAGACGGCGGCTGGGGTGAAAGCAAGGGCTCCGACTCGAGCCAGCAGATGACCGGCTGGACGATGCTCGGGCTCGAGGCCGCCGGGGTCAATCCCCTGGACGTCGTCAGCGGCGACGGCAGCACCCCGGTCGACTTCCTCCAGGAAAACATCGCCGAAGTGCAGAGCCCCGGCGATCTCGCCCGCACGATCCTCGCGCTCGAGGGTGCCGGGATCGAACCGCGCGACTTCGCCGGCCGCAACCTCGTCGCGGCGCTCCTGGCGAAGCGGCGCAAGGATGGCTCCTACGACGGCTGGCCGAACTCGACCGCCTACGCGGTGCTGGCGCTGCGCGCGGCCGGGATCGGCAACGTCTCGGAGTCGCTCGACTGGCTGCGCGAAGCCCAGGACGAAGACGGCGGTTGGGGCGACGTCCTCGGCTCGCCGAGCAACGCCGACGGGACCGGCGCGGTGCTGCAGGCGATGTCGCCGTCCTCGAAGGCCGCCCAACGCGGGGTCGGCTATCTGCGCCAGGTGCAGCAGAGCGGCGGCGGCTTCCGACTCGGCGGCAACGGCGCGCTGAACACCCAGTCGACGGCGCGGGCGATCGAGGGCCTGCTCGCCGCCGGCGCCAACCCGGCCGAGTTCAAGCGCGGCGGCAAGTCCGCCTACCAATACCTCGAAGATAACCAGGCGGGCGACGGCCACTACCGCTACTCCTCGAAGAGCGACCAGACGCCGATCTGGGTGACCGCCGACGTCCTCGTTGCGGCGGCGAAGCAGCACCTGCCGCTGGAAGCGGTGCCGCGGGCGCCGCAGCCGAAGAAGGTGAAGCCCGCGCCGACGCCCACCCCGACGACGACCCCCGAACCCTTGCCCGTGCCGCTGCCGGAAGCGGGCGGCGTGACGCCGGTGCCGACCAACCCCGAACCGGTCTTCCCCGAACACCACTCCTCGGGCAAGTCCGAAGGCGGCAAGAAGGCGAAGGGGAAGAAGAGCGGGAAGGGGGGACCGGGAGGCGTCGCCCCGGGCACCGGCGGGGCGCCCGAAGAAATTCAAAGCGAATCCGAAGTGGTGATCCCGGAAGACGGCTCGGTCCTCGAACCGCAGAACGGCGAATCCTTCTCGACCGGCGAACCGATCCAGGAATCGGACTCCGACTCCGGCGACGGCTCGGTCCTCGGCTCGATCATCGCCGGCCTGGTCGTCGGCGGGATCCTCTTCGCCATCGGCTACGGCCCCTACAAACGCTGGCAGTCGAACCGAAAAGGACCGGGTCCGCCGCCGGCAGGCCCGTCCGGATCCCCGCCGCCGGGCGGGCCGACGACGCAGGCGCCCGGCGCCGAGTCGCCCGGTGATCCCACGGCGCCCGGTGGTGCGACGCC
>MKSH01000130.1:0-7131 GCA_001898095.1 Solirubrobacterales bacterium 70-9
GCCGCCCCCGCCGCTGCCCCCCTGCATCACCGCGGGAGCGGTGCCGAAGAAGGATTCCGAGCCTTCGCCGCCTTCGCCGCCGCCCGGCCAGCCCCCGGCGCCGCCAAGGGGCGAACCGACCGTCGCCCCCTCTTTACCCTCGCCGCCGACGTAGACCAACAGCACCCGCCCCGGCTCGGTCGCGAATTCGCCCGCCAGCCCGTACCCGGATCCGCCCGCGCCGCCGCCGAGGCCACCGTCCCCGCCCGCCGCACCTTCGACTTCCAGCCAGACGCTGGTGACGCCCTCCGGGACCGTCCAGTCCTGGGCGGATTCGCCGACGTAGAGGAACTGCTCGGTCGTCGTCGTCGCCCCCGGATCGAAGGCGGCCGCCGCCCCGGGGACCACCGCGCCGACCGCGAAGGCGAGCGAGAGGACCAAGGCGAGCAACCCACGTCGCGACATGGATGGGAAATCTTAAGCGCTCATGGCGATCGGCGCCAAGGGGGCCTGGCGGCGACTGGGCGCCGCACTCGCAGATCGGCAGGGACCATCTGGCCTGGGCGGTGCCGATGCGGGATAGTTCGCCGATCGAACCACCTTGCTACGGTGCTTCGAGATGGTTCGGCGGTCGAACGAAAATGAGGTGCAGGCGGTCCGGGCGTTGGCGCGTCTGGCGCGGCTGCTCGAACGGTCCTCAGGGGACCTGAACCTCGCCCACTACCGGGTGCTCTCGGCGGTCGCCGAAGGGCACGAGCGGGCGGCGCGGGTCGCCGATCGGCTGGCGCTCGGGAAGCCGACCGTGAGTGCCGCGGTCGAGTCGCTGACCAAGCGGGGGCTACTGGCGCGCGAGGACGTCGCCGAGGACCGGCGAGCGGCGACGTTGAGCCTGACCCCGGTGGGAGAGAAGGCACTGGCCGCGGTCGAGGTGGAGATGCTTGGCTGGATCGACGACCTCGTCGGCCGCACGCCGGATCCCGAGCGGGTGCTGGAGTCGCTCGGGCAGCTCGGCGAGGCGCTGGACGAGCTCGCCGCCGAGCGCGCCGCGAAGCGCCGGGCGCGATGAGCGGCGCCCCCGGGCCCGCCGCGCCGGTCGACCGTCCCGGCGCCTCATCGCCCTCGGGGGGCTGGCTCCGCCGCCTGCTCGCCTACGTCCTCCGCCACCGCGCCGACGTCTCGGTCGCCTTCGGCGCCGCGGCGCTCGGGGCCGCCTGCCAGGCGGGTGCGCCGCTGCTGGAGCGCCAGATCGTCGACGGGGTGATCGTCGAACGCAACTCCCCGCTGCTGCCCTGGCTGATCGCCCTGGTGGTCGTCGCGGTGGGCGCCTTCCTCGCCATGCACCTGCGCCGTTATCGCGGCGGCAAGGTCGCGGTCGAGGTCCAGTACGACCTCCGCAACGAGATGCAGGCGCACCTCCAGCGCATGGACTTCGCCGCGCTCGACCGGATGCCGACCGGCCAGCTCGTCGCCCGTGCGAGCAGCGACACCACCCTCGTCCAGGGCCTCCTGATGTTCATCCCGCTGATGAGCGGCAACGTCCTCCTGATGCTGCTCTCGCTGGGCGTGATGCTGTGGCTCTCGCCGCCGCTCGCGCTGGTCAGCCTGGTCGTCGCGCCCGCCCTGCTGGCGGTCAGCTACCGGATGCGGACCAAGATCTACCCCGCCACCTGGGACGCCCAGCAGCGCGAAGGCGAGGTGATCCAGATCGTCGACGAGGCGGTGAACGGCGTCCGCGTGGTGAAGGCGTTCGGCCAGGAACGGCGGGAGCTGGAGCGGGTCGCCGCCGCTTCCGAGGACCTCTACGGCGCGCAGATGCGGTCGGTCCGGCTGACTTCCCGCTACCAACCGCTGCTGCAGGCGATCCCGGCGCTCGGCCAGGTGGGGATCCTCGCCTGCGGCGGTTGGCTGGCGCTGCGCGGCGAGATCAGCCTCGGCACCTTCCTCGCCTTCACCACCTACATCGGGCAGCTGGTCGCGCCGACCCGGCAGCTCGCCGGGCTGATGGCGATCGGACAGCAGGCACGCGCCGGGGTCGAGCGGATCTTCCAGCTGCTCGACCTCGCCCCGGCGATCGCCGACGCCCCCGACGCGGTCGAGCTCCCCCCGCTGCGCGGCGAGATCGACTTCGACGCGGTCGAGTTCGGCTACGGGCGAGACCGCCGCGTCCTCGACGGCTTCGACCTCCACGTGCGGGCGGGCGAACGGGTGGCGATCGTCGGCCCCAGCGGCAGCGGCAAGACCACCGCGACCCTGCTCGTCTCGCGCTTCTACGAGCCCGACCGCGGCGCGGTGCTGGTCGACGGCCACGACGTGCGCGGCGTCGCCCTGCAGGGCCTGCGCTCCCAGGTCGGCGTCGTCTTCGAGGAGAGCTTCCTCTTCTCCGACACCGTCCGCGCCAACATCGCCTACGGCCGGCCGGGGGCGAGCGACGCCGAGATCGTGGCCGCCGCCCGCGTCGCCCAGGCCGACGACTTCATCGAGGCGCTGCCGCGCGGTTACGACAGCCTCGTCGGCGAGCGCGGCCTCACCCTCTCCGGCGGCCAGCGCCAGCGGATCGCGCTCGCCCGCGCGGTGCTGCAGGACCCGCGGATCCTGATCCTCGACGACGCGACCAGCGCCGTCGACGCCCGCACCGAGGAGCAGATCAACGAGGGCCTGCGGGAGGTGATGGCGGGGCGGACGACGCTGCTGGTCGCCCACCGGCGCTCGACCCTCCACCTCGCCGACCGGGTCGTCGTGTTGGACGAGGGGAGGGTGATCGACGAAGGCAGACATGAGGATTTGGCAGAACGCTCGGCCGTCTACAGGGGGCTCCTGACGGGGCTCGACGCGGACGTCGCCGAGGCGGTCGAGGGGAGGGTCGAGGCGCTGAGCGCGCGGGTCGCCGAGACCACCGCCGCGGCGTGGGGAGGCGGCACGGCGGCGGCGAGCGACGGCGCGAACGGCGCGGTCGCCCCCGGCTCGCCGTCCGCCAACGGCGCGGGCGCGAACGGCTCGGCGCCCGGAACCGCCGGCGCCGCCGCACAGGCGTTCCGCGCCCCGAACCTCGGCGGCGGGCTCGGCAAACCGGCCGGGGTGAGCAGCGGCGCGATGGCGAAATCGCTGGCGCCGACGCCGCAGCTGCTCGCCCAGGTGGCGAAGCTGCGCCCGGTCCGCGACCGCGCCGAAGTCGACCTCGACCATGAGGCGTCCCACGTCCGCGGCTTCACCCTGGGCAAGCTGCTGCGCGAGTTCCGCCTGCCGCTGCTACTCGGGCTGGTGTTGGTGGTGCTCGACGCGCTCGCCGTGATCGCCGGCCCGGTGCTGGTCAAGGACGGCATCGACGGGGGCGTCGCTGCCGGCTCCCAGGCCGCTCTCTTCACCGCCGCCGCGGTCTTCCTCGCGATCACCCTCGTCGACCTGGTCGACGAGGTGGGGGAGACCTTCGTCACCGGCCGCACCGCGCAGCGGGTGATGCTGTCGCTGCGGATCCGCATCTGGGCGCAGCTCCAGCGCCTCGGCCTCGACTTCTACGAGCGCGAGATGGCCGGTCGGATCATGACCCGGATGACCACCGACGTCGACCAGTTCGAAGCGCTGATCGAGAACGGGCTGCTCTCGGCGCTGGTCGCCTTCGCCACCTTCTTCGGCGTCGGCGTCGCGCTCCTGATCATGAACCTCGAGCTCGGTCTCGCCACCCTCACCGTGGTGATCCCGCTGGCCCTCGCGACGGTGATCTTCCGCCGCCGCTCGGCGGTCCTCTACGACCAGGCGCGCGACCGCATCGCGATCGTCAACGCCGACTTCCAGGAGAGCCTCTCCGGCGTGCGCGAGGCGCAGGCGTTCACCCACGAGGTGGAGACCGAGCGCCGCTTCCGCGCCCTCGGCGACGATTATCTGGAGTCGCGGGTCGGCGCCCAGCGCCTGGTCTCGGTCTACTTCCCCTTCGTCCAGTTCCTCTCCTCGCTGGCCGACGTGATCGTGCTCGCGGTGGGCGCCCAGATGATCCACGAAGGGCGGCTGACGACCGGCGTGCTGATCGCCTTCGTCCTCTACGTCGACCTCTTCTTCTCGCCGATCCAGCAGCTCTCCCAGGTCTTCGACTCGTGGCAGCAGACGCGGATCTCGGTGGCCCGGATCGACGAGCTGATGGGGCTGGAGACGAGCACGCCGCCGGCCGCCGAACCGCGCGCGCCGGGGCGCCTCGCGGGCCGCGTGACGATCGACGGCGTCAGCTTCTCCTACCCCGAGCCGACCGCGGTGCCCAGCGCCGTCGCCGCTGTGCGCGGCCCCGCCGACATGCGCCTCGGCGCCGCCGCGGCCCAGCAGGTCCCGCTGAAGGCGCCGGAGGCGCTGAAGGGCATCGAGCTGGAGATCGGCGCGGGGGAGACGGTGGCGCTGGTCGGCGAGACCGGGGCGGGCAAGTCGACCCTGGTGAAGCTGCTGGCCCGCTTCTACGACCCCGACCGCGGCAGCGTCCGGATCGACGGCACCGACCTGCGTGACCTCGACATCTCCGCCTACCGCCACCAGCTCGGCTACGTCCCCCAGGAGGCCTTCCTCTTCACCGGCACGATCCGCGACAACATCGCCTACGGTCGCCCCGACGCGACCAACGCCGAGGTCGAGGCGGCGGCCCGCGCGGTCGGCGCCCACGACTTCATCGCCGGCCTGCCGGGCGCCTACCTCCACCAGGTGGCGGAGCGCGGACGCTCCCTCTCGGCGGGCGAGCGCCAGCTGATCGCCCTCGCCCGCGCCGAGCTGGTCGACCCGGCGATCCTCCTCCTCGACGAGGCGACCTCCAGCCTCGACCTCGCCAACGAGGCCCGCGTCGTCGCCGCCATGCAGCGCCTCTCCCGCGACCGCACCACCGTCGTCATCGCCCACCGACTGCAGACCGCCCGTACCGCCGACCGCATCGTCCTCCTCGGTGCCGGCCGCATCGCCGAGGTCGGCTCCCACGAGGAGCTGCTCGCGAGGGGTGGCCGCTACGCCGCGATGTGGCGCGCCTTCGAGGCCCTGGGCGAGCGGCGCGCCGCCTGAGCACGGGGACTCCGCCCGGCGCTACGTGACGAAGGTCTGGTTGCCGACCACGCCGAGGAGCTCGAGGCGGGCGGCGTCCTCCGAGCCGGGCTCGGCGGTGAAGAGGATGAGGCGCTCGGTCTGGTCCTCGGCGGTGAGGATCTGGCAGTCGAGCTCGATCACGCCGATGGTCGGGTGGACGACCCGCTTGTGGGTGTCGCGGCGGACGGCGACCTCGTGCTGGTCCCAGAGGCGGGCGAACTCGGGGCTCTCGGCGAGGAGGCGGTGGACCAGGTCGCGGGCTTCGGCGTCGCCCGAGTCGCGGCCGTGGACGGCGCGCAGGTCGGCGACGTAGGTGCGCGAGTGCTGCTCGTGGTCCTCCGCCGGGTAGTGGGTGCGCTCCTCGGGGTCGGTGAACCAGCGGTAGAAGAGGCTGCGGCTGGGGCCTTCGTAGTGGGTCTGGTCGCCGAGGAGGGCGACCGCGAGCTCGTTCTGGACAAGGGTCACGGCGAGGTCCGAGGTGACCTGGGCGGGGGTGTCGAGGCGGTCGAGGGCGCGGAGGAGGGCCGGGGTGACGTGGTCGGAGCGGATCGCCCGTGCGGGCGGCTCGTAGCCGGCCAGGTGGAAGAGGTGGTCGCGCTCGTCGAGGGTGAGGCGGAGCGCCCGGGCGAGCGCCGCCACCGTCGCTTCCGAGGGCCGCGAGCCGCGGCGCTGCTCGATCCGCGCGTAGAAGTCGGTCGACATGTTCGCCAGCTGGGCGACCTCCTCGCGGCGCAGGCCGGCGGTGCGGCGGCGACGTCCCGGGTCGAGTCCGACGTCCTCGGGCTGCAGCGCTTCGCGGCGGCGTCGAAGGAAGTCGGCGAGGTCTTCGCGGTCCATGCACCGAGTATGGGACATCCCCGTCGCCGTAACCAGGGACTCCCGGTCCCTGGCTGAACCGGCCTCTTTTGCCGCCCCCGCCGCCGCGCAACCATCGGTCCCACCCCGACCCCGAAGGAGTTCACATGCCGGACCAGCGCATCGCCCTGATCACCGGCGGCAACCGCGGCATCGGCCGCAGCGCCGCCATCCACCTCGCCGAGGACGGCGTCGACTCGGTCATCACCTACCGCACCCACGCCGAGGAGGCGGCGGAGGTCGTCGCCGAGATCGAGGCGCTGGGGCGCCGGGCCGTGGCGCTGCAGCTCGACACCGGCGAGAGCGCCGGCTTCGGCGACTTCGCCACCGCCCTTGCCGTGACCCTGCAGGAGACCTGGGGCCGCGACACCTTCGACTTCCTCGTCAACAACGCCGGCAACTCCTCCAACAGCGCCTTCGCCGAGGTGACCGAGGAGGAGTTCGACCGCCTCGTCGACATCCACTTCAAGGGCGTCTTCTTCCTCACCCAGCGGCTGCTCGATCAGCTCGCCGACGGCGGCGCGATCGTCAATCTCTCCAGCGGCCTCGCCCGCTTCAGCTACCCGAACCGGGTCGCCTACGGCTCGGTGAAGGGCGCCGTCGAGGTGCTCACCCGTTACCTCGCCGCCGAACTCGGCCCGCGCGGGATCCGCGTCAACGTGATCGCCCCCGGCGCCGTCGCCACCGACTTCAGCGGCGGCGTCGTCCGCGACACGCCGGAGATGCAGGAGGCGATCGCCTCGAACACGGCGCTCGGCCGCCACGCCGTCGCCGAGGACATCGGCCCGGTGATCGCCTCGATCCTCCGCGACGACAACCACTGGGTGACCGGCCAGCGGATCGAGGCCTCCGGCGGCGTGCACCTGTAGGGGCGGGGAAGGGACGAGAAGGGACGTGACGCGGGGAAGCTGGCGCCCGGGGAAGGGACGCGGCCCTCTCGTAGGCGGTCCGGGCAGGCTGTGACCGCCTACGAGAGGGCCGGGTCACGGGGGACTAGCGAGGGTGTGCCTCCCGTGCGGGTCCCGGCGGGGAGTCGCGAGGGGGACGCCGGGAACTCCACGTTCCCCGAGGGAAGGCGCCGCGAAGCGACCCTTCCGTGACGCCCGAGATGTCGATGGGCCGGAAAGCGCTCTATATCAGCGCTTTTCGGCCCATCGACCTGGGGGCGTCGTGGAGGCTTGACGTCTCTCCCCGGGAAGCGCGCGGGACCTGCGCACTTCTCCCGCAAAGCCTCGCGTCCTGGGCGTCTCGCGG
>MKSH01000130.1:7139-8038 GCA_001898095.1 Solirubrobacterales bacterium 70-9
CAATCGACCGGGCCCCGAACCCCGCCGTCCCCTGCCGCGAACGCCCCGAATCGAGGAGTCCGGCGATCACATGGCCGGCGCTACGATCGCCGGGTGGACCAGCGCGTCAGTCTGATCACGCTCGGCGTCGCCGACCTGGTGGTTTCGCGGCGCTTCTATGAGGCGCTCGGGTGGCGGTGCAAGGAAGTCGAGGAGACCGTCTTCGTCCAGGCCGGCGGTTCGGCGGTCGTGCTCTGGGGACGGGAGAAGCTGGCGGCCGACGCGGGCATCGAGGACACCGGCACCGATGGCTTCGGCGGCATCGCGCTGGCCCAGAACGTGCGCTCGCGGGAGGAGGTCGACGCGGTCGTGGCCGCCGCCACAGCGGCCGGGGCGACGATCACCAAACCGACCGCCGAGACCTTTTACGGGGGCTACGCCGCCTACTTCGCCGACCCCGACGGCCACCTCTGGGAGGTCGCCCACAACCCCGGCTTCACGCTGACCGAGGACGGCGCGCTCGTCCTGCCCGATTTCTGAGCCGGCCGTGCAAGTTCCGGGCGGGGAATGATCTGGCTCAGAACCGCACGACGTCGACTTCCGCGAACGAGGAGAAGTCGGAGTCTTGGGTGAGAACCGTGGCGCCGTGGCGCATCGCGGTCGCCGCGATCCAGGTGTCATGGCGGCGGAGGCGTCGACCTCTGTCGCGCTCTGCGGCGGCAATACGGGCGAAGCAGCTCGCGATCTCCGGATCGACCGGGAGGAGGCCGTAGGTCGCCTGAACGCGCGAGAGGGTGGCGAGGCGTCGGGCGCGGATGTCGGGATCGCGCGCTCGCAGCACCCCCAACTCGAGCTCCGCCGCGGTGATCACCGACACGGCGATCTCCTCCGGCAGCTTGCCCAGCTCCCGGCCGGTCTCC
>MKSH01000131.1:0-1626 GCA_001898095.1 Solirubrobacterales bacterium 70-9
GGACCCGCGCAGATAGTCACGGACCTCCGCCGTGACCCGCACGGGACGCGCGCCCTCGCCCTCTCCCCAAGAGTCGGCCCTCTCGTAGGCGGTCACAGCCTGCCCGGACCGCCTACGAGAGGGCCGCGTCCCTTCCAGCGTCCCTCACCGGCCCCCGCCGACGCGCCCCCTACTCCCCGACCGCCTCGACCGCCTCCCGCAACGCCTGATCGAGCGGCATCCGGGGGCGGGCGGGCAGGGCCTCCATGCCGCCCGGGTCGGTGACCACGGTCTCGTGCGAGAGGCCCTCGATCAGGGGGCGGGCGACTCCGGTGTCGACCGGGGTGACGAGGCCGACCCAGAGCGAGGAGAGGCGCGGGGTCAGGACCGGGACCGTGACGCGGATCGGTGGCCGGCGGTCGAGCGCCTTCGCCAGCTGGTCGAGCATGCCGCCGTAGGTGGTCACGTCGGGGCCGCCGATCTGAAGTTCGCGGTCGAGCGGCAGCGAGAGGTCGGTGGCGGCGGCGAGGTCGGCGACCACGTCGCTCACCGCGATCGGCTGGGTGCGGATCGTCGTCCACTTCGGCGTCACCATCGCGGGCAGCCGGCGGACCAGGTAGTAGACGGTGCGGAACGACTCCGAGCCGGCGCCGATCACCGCGGCGGCGCGGTAGTAGGCGACCGGGACCTCGCCCGCCTGCAGGGTGACCGCGGTGGCGTGGCGGCTGTTCAGGTGTTCGGAGCCGGAGCCCAGGCCGCCGAGGTAGACGATCCGTTTGACCCCGGCCGCGGCGGCGGCGCGGGCGAAGTTGCGGGCCCCGTTCTGCTCGCGGGCGGCGAAATCGCCGTCCCCGCCGCGGCCCATCGCGTGGACGAGGAAGTAGGCGACCTCCGCCCCCTCCAGCGCCGGGCCGAGCGTCTCCGGCTCGAGCACGTCGGCCGCGCGCATCTCGCAGCCCGCCGCGGCGAGGTCCTCGGCGCGCTCCGGATGCCGGGCGAGCGCCGCGACCTCCTCCCCGCCTTCGGCGAGATGGCGCGCCAGCAGGCCGCCGACGTACCCGGTGGCTCCGACGACGGCGATCACCGTCTCCAGGTACCCAAACCACCATGCGTTCGCACTTCTGGCCGCTATGCGGCTACTACTGCGAACTCACCCGCGGGGCGATCAACCGTAAGTCTCTGATCCCACGATGTCCCGGAGCTTGCTCCGATCGTGGGTGGCCTGCACGCGGCGGACGGTGCCGGAGCGGGAGCGCATCACCAGCGATTCGGTGGTTGCGCCTTTGCCGCGGTAGCGGACGCCCTGGAGGACGTCGCCGTCGGTGACCCCGGTGGCGGAGAAGAAGACGTCCTCGCCGGAGCAGAGGTCGTTCGCCGTGAGGATCCTCTCGAGGTCGTATCCCTCGTTGATCGCGGCGCTGCGCTCCTCGTCGTTGCGGGGCCAGAGCCGGCCGAGCAGCTGGCCGCCCATCGACTTCAGCGCCGCCGCCGAGAGCACGCCCTCGGGAGTGCCGCCGATCCCCCAGAGGAGGTCGACCGGGGAGCGCTCGGAGACCGCCAGCAGCGCCGCCGAGACGTCGCCATCGGTGATCAGGCGGATGCGGGCGCCGGCGTCGCGGATTTCCTTGATTTGCTCCTCGTGGCGGG
>MKSH01000131.1:1743-2613 GCA_001898095.1 Solirubrobacterales bacterium 70-9
GCGCGATCACCGCCAGGGCACTCGGCATCCCGAGGGCGCAGAGGCGCGTCCCCTCCAGCGGGTCGACCGCGATGTCGACCTGCGGCGGGCTGCCGTCGCCGATGCTCTCGCCGTTGAAGAGCATCGGCGCTTCGTCCTTCTCCCCCTCGCCGATCACGACGACGCCGTCCATCGCGACCGAGTCGAGCACGAAGCGCATCGCGTCGACGGCGGCGCCGTCGGCCGCAAGCTTGTCCCCGCGGCCGATCCAGCGCGCCGCCGCGAGGGCGGCCGCCTCGGTGACGCGGACGAGCTCGAGGGCGAGGTTGCGGTCCGGCTTTGCCAGGGTCGGCTCAGGCATCGGAGCGCTGACCCTATAGGGTCGCGGCGTGGAAGGACGTTGGGGTCTGACGCTGCCGCTGACTGGAGTCCCGCTGGCGCAGCACGGGGAGTACGTGAAGCGGGCCGAGGCGGCGGGCTACACCGACCTCTGGAGCGGCGAGACCGCGGGCCCTGACGGCTTCACGCCGCTGGCCCTGAGCGCCGCCTGGACCGAGCGGATGCGGCTCGGGACCGGGATCGTCGGCGTCTTCCAGCGCGGCCCGGCGCTGCTCGCGCAGGAGGCCGCGGCGCTCGCCGACGCCTCCGACGGGCGCTTCGTGCTCGGCATCGGCTCCTCCTCGGACCGGATCATCGAAGGCTGGAACGGCATCCCGTTCGAGCGACCGCTCTCGAAAGTGCGGGAGACCCTCGAATTCCTCCGCGTCGCCCTCGCCGGCGAGCGCACCGAGAGCCGCTTCAAGCTGGAAACGAAGCCGGCCCACGAGATCCCGATCGTGCTCGCGGCGCTGCGCGGCAAGATGCTGCAGCTGGCGGTCGAGCAGGCCGACG
>MKSH01000131.1:2629-10767 GCA_001898095.1 Solirubrobacterales bacterium 70-9
GTGGTCGAGGGGATCGCGGGCGCGCCGGACGACTTCGAGCTCCTCTGCCGCTTCTTCTGCCTGCCGGGGACGCGCGAGGAGGTCGAGCCGATCGCCCGCTACATGTTCTCCACCTACATCACCGTGCCGGTCTACACCGAGTTCTACAGATGGCTCGGCTGGGGCGAGAAGATCCAGCCGATGCTGGACGCCTGGGACGCCCGGGACCGCCAGAAGGCAGCGGCCGAGGCGCCCTGGGAGGCGATCGAGCAGATGTTCATCTTCGGCTCGCCGGCGGAGATGAAGGAGCGCCTCGAGGCGTTCGTCGCGGGCGGCATCACCGTCCCGATCCTCACCATGGTCTGCCCCCCCGAGCAGCTCGCGGGGATGATCGACGACCTCGCCCGTTAGGCGAGCTGGGCCAGGCTGAGCGCGTAGTCGCCGGCCGGGTCGGTGAACCAGTCGGCCATCTTCAGGCCGGTGCCGGCGTAGGACTCCTCGAGCCGGGGGCGGGTGAACTTGGTCGAGATCTCGGTCCGCATCACCTCGCCCGCGGCGTAATCGACGGTGAGGTCGAGGGCCTCCAGGCGGACGTCCTGGTCGGCGAGCGAGCGCAGGCCGATGTCGATCCACTCGTGCTCGGCGTCCCAACGGGCGACGTGGGCGAAGGCGTCGGGATCGAAGTCCCCGCCCAACTCGCGGTTCAGCACGCAGAGGACGTTCTTGTTGAATTCGGCGGTCACCCCGCCCGGGTCATCGTAGGCGAGCTCCAGCCGGTCGACGTCCTTGACCAGGTCGGTCCCCAGCAGCAGGTGGTCGCCGGGGTCGAGCAGGGCGGCGATGCGGCAGAGGAAGGCGGCCCGCTCGTCCGGGTAGAGGTTGCCGATCGTGCCGCCGAGGAAGGCGATCAGGCGCGCCCCGGCCTCGCTCGTGGTCGGGGTGCGCTCGAGGTGCGCCTCGAAGTCGCAGACCAGCCCGTGGACGTCGAGCCCGGGGTACTCCTCGACCAGCGCGGTGGCGGTTTCGCGGGTGATCTCCTCGGAGATGTCGACCGGCACGTAGGCGCGCAGGGTGCCTGCGTCGCGCATCGCGTCGAGCAGGTGGCGGGTCTTCGAGGCGGAGCCCGAGCCGAGCTCGATCAGCGTCGCCGGATTGCCCGCGGCGGCGACGATCTCGGCCGAGCGCTCGACCAGGATCTGGCGCTCGCGGCGGGTCGGGTAGTACTCCTCGAGCTCGGTGATGTCCTCGAAGAGCTGCGAGCCGCGCTCGTCGTAGAAGTACTTCGGCGAGAGCTCCTTCGGCACCCGGGCGAGACCCTCGCGCACGTCCTGCTCCATCGCGGTGGCCTGGTCGGCGGGCAGGTGGACGTCGATCGCGATCGTCATCAGGAGTCCTTTGCGAGTCGGAGGCCGGCGAAGATCTGGCGGCGCTGGGGCAGGTCCCAGTTGCGGAAGCTCGGCCGGGCGACGTGCGGGTCGGTCGCCCAGGAGGCGCCGCGGAGCACCTTGTACTCGTCGCCGAAGAAGACCTCCGAGTACTCGGCGTAGGGGAAGGCCTCGAAGCCGGGGTAGGCGAGGAAGTCGGAGGAGGTCCACTCCCAGGCCCCGCCGACGCCCTCCAGTCGTGGCCGCGCCGCCTCCCACTCGAACTCGGTAGGCAGGCGCCTGCCGGCCCAGCGGGCGAACGCGTCGGCCTCGTGCCAGGAGACGTGGACGACGGGACGCATGGGGTCGACCGGGGCGCTCACGCCCATGGCGGAGCGCACCCACCCTTCGTCACCGCGCTCCCAGTACATCGGCGGATCGGCCCCGGTCTCCCCCATGTACTCGATGTACGCAGCGTTCGTCACCGGGGTTCGATCGATCTCGAAGGCGGATAACTCGACCGGGTGGGCGGGGCGCTCGTTGTCGTAGGCGAAGCCGCGGTCGGGGGCGCCGATCTCGTAGGTGCCCGCCGCGATCGCGATCGTCCCGCCGTCGCTGTCGAGGCGCGCGGGCAGGAACGGCTCGAGGTCGGCCTCGGCGGGCCGGTAGGGAAGGTCGAGCATCTGCAGCAGCTGCAGCATCGTCTCCTGGTGCTGGAGCTCGTGGGCGATCAGCATCTCGTAGACGAAGCCTTCGCGCAGCAGCCGGTCCGGGGCGTCGGGGCCGATGTCGACGCCGTCGAGGACCTCCAGGGTGCGCTCCCGCACCTCGGCCATGTAGGCGCGCAGCTGAGCGTCGTGGAGGATCGGCAGCTCACCGCGTTCGCGGCGCGGGTTCTCGATCGCGTCGTAGTACCGGCCCAGCTCCCCGTGCAGCGGCGCCCGGCCGCCGACGGTCTGCACCAGCCAGAGCTCCTCGAAGTTGGCGATGTGGCCGAGGTCCCAGGCCAGCGGGCTGAGCAGCTCCGAGAAGGTGCGGTTCAGCAGCTCGTCGCCGAGCGGGGCGATCAGCGCGATCGTCCGCTCACGCGCCTCGGCGAGGCGCGCCGCGATCGACTGCCGGGTCGGACTGGACGTCACCTCGGTCGCGATCCAGGAAGGGTACCCATCGCGGTCCGTCGGTACCTGGGGAGTACCCAGTCAGCGCCCAGGGAACGTGGAGGTTGCGGGCCTACCGTCGCTCCCAGGACACACGACCGAGGAGCGAGACGATGAGCAACAGCGAGATTCAGGGCGTCGGTACGAGGCGGGGCGCGATGACGAGACGGCGGGCCCTCGGGCTGGCCGGGGTGGCGGGAGCCGCCTACGTGGCCGGGCCGCTGGGGACGTTCGGCGGGGGCGGCGACGCGGCCGACCCGCAGGCGGCCGAGGCGGCGTCGAGCTGCGTGCTCGCCCCGGAAGTGACCGAAGGGCCCTACTGGGTCGACGTGCGCGAAAAGCGCTCCGACGTGCGGGCGGGCCAGTCGGGCGTGCCGCTGACCCTCGACCTCTACGTCTACCGCTCCGACGACAGCTGCGAACCGGAGGCGGGCGCGGTCGTCGACATCTGGCACTGCAACGCCTCGGGGCTGTACTCCGACGAGGCGGCCAACGGCACCAGCGGTCAGACCTGGTTGCGCGGCTACCAGGAAACCGACTCGACCGGGCACGTCCGGTTCACCACGATCTTCCCCGGCTGGTACATGGGCCGCTGCGTCCACATCCACCTCCGGGTGCGCACCTTCAGCGGGTCCTCGACCACCTACAACTTCACCACCCAGCTCTTCTTCGACGAATCCGTCGCCGCCGCCGTCTTCGCCACCTCCCCCTACAGCGCCCACGGCACCACCCCGGACATCACCAACTCCGCGGACGGCATCTACCAGCAGGAGGTGAAAGCCGGGAACGTGCTGATGCCGTCGCTGAGCGGCGGCACCTCCGCCGGCTACTCGGGCACGGTCGGAATCGGCCTCAGCGGCCTGCCCGCCTCGAGCTCGAACACCGCGGCGTCGAGCTCCGGGTCGGGTGGATCGAGTGGGTCCGGGTCGTCGACCGACACCGCGGTCGAAGCCTCGCTCGTCTCGCGCCGCTTCATCCACGCCGGCGACCGGCGCGAGCTGGTGCTGGGACTGAAGGCGGGCGAGCGGATCGCCGCCGAGGCGAACCTGATGCGCGGCGGCCGCTCCGTCGCCCACAAGCGGATCGCCGCGCTCGCTCCCGGCAGGCACAACCTCGCCGTCCCGATCGGCGACGCCACCCCGGCGGGCGCCGCCCAACTGAAGCTCACCCTCACCGATCGCGCCGGCAACTCGCGCACGATCCGCAAGCGGGTGGCGATCCCGAACGGCTGAGCGTTCCGAGTCCCTCCCCGGCGCCCGGAGTCCTAGATCCCGGGGATTTCGACCGGGTGGTCCGGGCTCAGGTATTCGGTCAGCCGGGTGAAGATGATCGTCGCGTTGGAGGTGCCGTTGGCCGAGCTTTCCGGCAGCTGGGTGGTGACGATCCCGAGCGAGAGATCCTGCGAGGGCAGGTAGGCGGCGATCCCGGTGTAGCCGTCGATGAAGGGGTTCTGGAACTGCCACCCGCTTGCGGAGACGGTGACGCCGAGCCCGTAGTAGAGGGAGGAGCTGAACGGTTTGAGGTTCTCGGTGTTCGTCGGGGAGATGCGTTCGCGGTTCGACTGCTTGGAGATCAGTTCGCCGCGCGCCATCGCGCGGAAGCCGCGCACCGTGTCGCTCATGTTCGCCGCCATCACCGTGCCGGCGCCGATCGACCAGGAGGGGCTCCAGAAGGTGTCGTCCTCGTAGATGCCGCGTTCGCCGGTGTAGGCGTGGAGGGCGGGCCCCGGAAAGGCGGGGAAGCGGGTCACCGCGGTGTGGTCGAGGCCGAGCGGGCCGAGGACCCGTTCGTGCATCAGGGCGCTGATCGACTTGCCGGTGACCTTCGAGATCACCTGGCTGAGGATCGCGAAGTTCGTGTGCGCGTAGTGGAAGCAGGTGCCCGGTTTGCAGACCACCGGCAGGGTGAACGCCCAGTGGATCAGTTCGTTGGCGCTCCACTGGCGGAACGGGTTTTCGAAGAGCAGCTTTTGGAAGGGTTCGTTCTCCTGGATGAAGTCCGGGTAGCCGGAGGTGACGCTGGCCAGCATCCGCAGCGTCACTTCGCTCGACTCGGGGAAGTTCGGCCGGTACTTGGAGAGCGGGTCGTCGAGCGACAACTTGCCTTCGTCCTGGAGCTGCAGCAGGATGTCGATCAGGTACGGGATCGCGATCGAGCCGATCCGCCAGTACATCCGCGGCGAGGCCGGCACGCCCTTCATCGAGTTGCCGAAGCCCCGGTTGACGAGCGGTTCTTCGCCGGTGTCGATGCGCAGGACCGTCGCCCGCAGGCCCAGTTCGGGCATCGCTTCGCGGATCATCGCTTCGACGTGCTTGGCGGCGTTGGCGCGGCTGACGCAGCCGATGGAGGTGAGGACCTGCCCGCTTTCGCAGTCCGGCGGAGCCGCGGCGCCCGCCGACGGCACCGCGACGAAGGCGACGAGCAGCGCACAGGCGAGCGACACCAGAGCCGGGATTCGAAGTCCTCTCCGCACGATCGCGCGGCATCCTATCGGCCTAAAGGCCCGCACCAAAATGCCGATCATGAGTTGAAATGGAAATTCTGTCTTTTCGGCGGCGCGCCGCCATCCTCGCCTTTTTCGCCACCTTGGCGGCCCTCCTGGTGCCCGCCTCCGCCTCGGCCCTGAGCTTCAAGGTCGTGAACGAAAGCGGCGAACCGGACAGCCAGGTCTACGTCGACATCGCCGCCAACGGGGCCTTCGAAGTCCCTGGCTGGACGAACGACGAAGCGAAAGCGCTGAACAAAATCCCGGGCGGCGAAGTAACGATCGAAAAACTGGTCAGCGGCCGCGTCTACATCTCCTACGGCGCCCCCGTCCACGAAGGCGTCCCGTTCAACTCGCCGACCCGCTTCGACTGGGCCGAGATGACGGTCACCCCGGCGCCCGAAGACGTCGCCAACCTGACCGCGGTCGACCAGTTCGCGATCGGCATGCGGCTGAGCACCTTCAACGGCTCCGGCGAAGAAATCGAAGCGGTCGGCTCGGCCAACTCCGACACCGTGTTCAACGCCCTGCAGCAGATCCCGGGCGGACCGGAATCGACGATCCGCAGCGAAGGGAAGATCGTCCGGGTCCTCTCGCCCCTCCACTCGACCGCCTACCCGCTGCTCGGCGACTACGTCCGCTCGCTGGCCGGCCAGACGATCACCCTGCACACCGCCTTCTTCTCGACGCCGTTCGTCACCAGCGAATACAGCGGCACCTTCCAGGCCGACGGATCGATCGCCCTGCACGGCACCACCAACCCGTTCGGCTCCGCGCCGGAAACGATCGAACTGGAAGGCGCCCGCCTGATCGACGACATCTACACCGGCGACGAAACCCCGAACACGGTCGAAGGGACGATCCGCCGCGATCTCCTCGCCGGGTTCAGCACCGGCCTCTGGGGCGGCAGGTACGGCAACGATGCCCTCGGCTTCTGCTCCGACGCGATCGTCAACGGCCAGGGCAGCTACTGCCCGCACGGCTTCAACCGGCCGGCCTTCGGCGAAGCTCGCGCGGCGCTCTCGCCGTTCCCGACCTGCGAGCAGTACGCGGCGGTGATCAACCAGTTCTCCGACGTCTACGGCAATCCCTACAGCGACGCCTCGAAGAAAGTCGCCGTCGCGCTCGACCAGTCCCAGGTGAAAACGCTGCAGCTGACGATCCAGCCCGACTCCGGCAACGCGATGCCGTCGGTGGGCGGCAATCCGAACTGCGGCGCGGGCCTGCCCGTGCCGAGTGGGAGCTCCTCGAACGCCGGCGGCGGCTCGACCGCGACCAGGGCCGCGACGACCGCGGCCCTGCCGAAGGCGAACTTCAAGCTGTCGGCGAAGGCCGAGGTCAGGGTCAAGAAGGGCCGCCTGGCCGTCGGCACGATCAGTTGCGCCGGTGCCTGCGGCAAGGTCGAAACCTCGGTCACCCACGGCAAGGCCGTCCTCGCGCGGGGCAGGGCCTCGGTCGGCAAGTCGAAGGTGCAGCCGGCGCTGAAGCTGACCGCGGCCGGCAGGCACTCGCTGGCCGGTGGCAAGCCGGTGCGGGCGGTGCTGACGGTCAAGGTGACGCAGCCGGGAGCCGCGCCGACGACCAAGACCGCGTCGATCCGCCTGCTGCCTTAGCCCGGATCAGCCGGTCCCTTCGGCCTCCGGGTCGCGCCAGACCTCCTTCAGCCAGGGTGGGACTACGGCGAAGGTGGCGTGCGAGTCGGCGGCGATCGGCTCCAACGGGACGAGGTGGACGCGGCGGCCGGGGATGAAGCGACTGCCGCGGGGCGCGCCGGCGGCGTTGCCGGCGTGGCTGCCGCCGGAGACGAGGAGGAGGCCGGTCTCCGGGCCCCAGCCGTTGGGGTGGCGGACGTCGAGGGTTTCGCTGAGTGCCTTGAGGACGTCGATGCCGGCGTCGGACCCCCAGTCGAAGTCCTGCAGCGAGTAGTCGTAGCCGTCGTGCGCCGAGGCGCGCTCGTCGACCGAGCCGTCGGGGTTGATCCGGATGCCGACCGATTCCCAGTCGTCGCGGTGTTCCCCCTCGTCGCCGACTATCGGCACGCCGCGCAGGGTCGCGGAGTTGGCGTAGTAGAGCCAGTACTGGAGATAGAGACGACCGGCGCGGTCGCCGGAGCAGTCGATCCCCGCCGCCTCGGCTTCCTCCCTCTCCCCCGCCCGGCAGTCGACCACGTGGACGAAGGCGGTCACCGGCAGCCGTTCGTCGGTGCGGTGGACGAGGCCGTCGTCGGGCGCGTCGCCGCATTCGGTCATCCGGCAACGCCGATAATCGACCGGGACCGCCCGCGAGCCGTCCTCGAAGCCGATCGTCGGCATGTGACGACGGACCAGCCGCCCCACTTCGTCGCCGTAGGTGGCGATCAGCAGTGGCTCGTCTCCACACCCGTCGGCCAACTCCGCTGCGCAGAGGATCCGCTTCGCCACCGATCCCGCCAGATCGGTCCCCGGCACCCCCACCCCGGCCGCCAGCAGCCCGACCAAGGCCAGCGCGACCAGGCAGACCAGCCCGATCCACTCCACCGTCCCCTGTCCGCGCTCCGAGCCCACGGGAGCCCAAGTCCGCGGCGGCCTGCATACTCCCCCGGGTGAGCCGTCGACGGAGCGAAAATCCTCGGTCGGTGCGCGGTCCGCGTCCGGCGCGGGCCGCCGCCGCGAGCGTCGTGCTGCTTGCGATCGCGGTCGCCCTGCTCGGCATCGGCGCGGCCGCATCGCCGATCTCGGCCGGAGCGGCGAAGAAGCCCGCGAAGAAGAAGACGAAGGCGGCCACGGGGCCTTTCTGCTCGGTGCCGGTGGTCGACAACTACCGGGCGCCGCTGGAAAAGCTGAAGCCGATTCCGGCGGTGCCGGAAGGCGGGGTGCTGCCGTTCGCGCCGGAAGGGCTGACGCTCGGCATCACCGGGCCGCAGGGGATCCTGGTCGGCGGGTCCAGCGTCGGGCTCCGGCTCACCAACGTCGCGGCGACCACGCCCAAACTGAAGTGGGTGGTGCTCGAGCGGCTGATCCGCTTCTCCGCCGACGGCTCCAAGATCCAGCCCGCGGGTCTCAAACGGATCGACCTGAAGCAACTGCCGGCGGGCAAGCACCGCGGCCTCACCTTCCCGCTCACCTCGACCCCGGGCATCTTCTCGCTCGAAATCACGATCCAGAACCACCGCGG
>MKSH01000131.1:11076-11374 GCA_001898095.1 Solirubrobacterales bacterium 70-9
ACCCTGAGCGCCGAATTCGGCGTCCTTTAGGGGGGACACAGGGGACGGATAAGGGACCCGGCCCTCTCGGATGCGGTCCGGGCAGGCTGTGACCGCATCCGAGAGGGCCGGGTCCGCGGCGGGAGGCGAGGGTGCGGGCGCGGGGCGGGGATCGCGGCGTCGCCGAGGTGCCGAGGAGGCCAAGCGTCACAAAGATGCTGGGATCCTCACCGTCCGGGAACGCGGAGTCTCCGTCACCTTCCCCGCATCTCCCTCGCGTAAGCGAGGAGATCCTCGCGCCCGTGACCCTCCCGTCACG
>MKSH01000131.1:11395-12909 GCA_001898095.1 Solirubrobacterales bacterium 70-9
CTTCCCCGTACATGGGAAGGGGAAGTGCGAACGCATCGCCCTCGGCGCCCGGGAGGGGCGACGGATGTCCCCGCAGGCGCGCCGAATCCGCGCACTTCCTCCCGCAAGCCTCGCGTCCCGGGCGTCTCGGAGGCAAGCGGGCAGCCTGCCCGGGTCGCCTCCGAGACGCCCGGGACGGCCGGACCCCGGCCGCGAGGGTCACAGGTCGCGCCACCCGTCCCCGGGCGCAAGCGCTCCGGATCGCGCCGCGCTCAGCCGGCGCCCCGCGGCTACAAATTCTCGATCTCGGCGGCGATTTCCGAGGCCGCCGCTTTCGCGTCGGCGAAGAGCATCGAGGTGTTCGGTTCGTAGAAGAGGTCGTTGTCGATGCCGGCGAAGCCGGTCGAGAGCGAGCGCTTGATCACGATGACCTCGTGGGCCTGGCTGACTTCGATGATCGGCATCCCGGCGATCGGCGAGTTGGGGTCGTTCTTCGCCGCCGGGTTGGTGACGTCGTTCGCCCCGATCACCACGGCCACGTCGACGCGCGGCATCTCCGGGTTGATCTCGTCCATCTCCTTGAGGTTCTCGTAGGGCACGTCGGCCTCGGCGAGGAGGACGTTCATGTGGCCCGGCATCCGTCCCGCGACCGGATGGATCGCGTAGTTGACCGTCACCCCGCGCTTCTCCAACTGGTTCGCCATCTCCTTCACCGCGTGCTGGGCCTGGGCGACGGCGAGACCGTACCCGGGGACGATCACGACGTTGTCGGCGTAGGCGAGCTTGATCGCCGCGTCCTGGGCGCCGATCGAGGTGACCGGGCGTTGCTCACCCGAGCCGGCCGCCGCCGCGGGCGCACCACCGAACCCGGAGAAGAGGATGTTGGCTACCGAACGGTTCATCGCCGTCGCCATCTCCATCGTCAGGATCGTTCCCGAGGAGCCGACCAGGGTCCCGGCGACGATCAGGGCGACGTTCTGGAGGGCGAAGCCGGCGGCCGCGGCGGAGAGGCCGGTGAAGGCGTTCAGCATCGAGATCACGACCGGCATGTCGGCGCCGCCGATCGGCAGCACGACCAGGTTGCCGAGGATCGCCGCGGCGATCAGGATGAGGATGAAGAGGAACTGCGACGGTGGTTCGTTGTTGATCGCGATGATGATCGCGAGCACGATCACGCCGATCCCGAGGACCGCGTTGATGATCTGCTGGCCCGGCACCGCCAGCGGGCGGGTGGGGATCAGGTCCTGAAGCTTGGCGAAGGCGATGTTCGAGCCCCAGAAGGAGACCGAGCCGATGATCGCCGCCAGCAGCGTCGGGATCAGGTCTTCCAGCGGCATCTCGCCGAAGGAGATTCCGTGGCGGATCTCCGACCAGGCGATCAGGGCCACCGCGCCGCCACCGACCCCGTTGTACAGGGCCACCATCTGCGGCATCTCGGTCATCTTCACGCGGATCGAGGCGTAGGCGCCGACGGCGGAGCCGATCGCCAGGCCGATCGCGATGTAGCCCCAGTTGCCCATCCCGTCGAGCAGCAG
>MKSH01000131.1:12918-13859 GCA_001898095.1 Solirubrobacterales bacterium 70-9
TGGTCGGGTGCGTCCCCTGTTTCAGGCCGAGGATGAAGAGCGAAAACGAGACGATGTAGAGCGCCGTGGCGGCGTCGCCGCCCGGCTTCAGCACTGCATAAGGAAGGGCTTGGGAAAGGCCGTCGATCATGCTTTCCCGCCGTCCGAGGAACCGCCGTCCTTAGAGTCGGCTTTCGGTTTCGGTTTTTTCGAGAACATGCCGAGCATCCGGTCGGTGACCATGAAGCCGCCGACGATGTTGATCGCGCCGAAGGCGACGGCGATCGTGCCGATCAAGTACTCGAGCGGGTCGTTCGCGTAGCCGAGCACGATCAGGCCGCCGAGCATGACGATGCCGTGGATCGCGTTGGTCTGCGACATCAGCGGCGTGTGCAGCGTAGTCGGCACCTTCGAGATGACCTCGAAGCCGACGAAGATCGCCAGGACGAAGATGGTGAACTCGGTGAAGAGGCTCATCGCATGACCCCTTCGGACGAAAATCGCCGCGGACTCGAATGACCGGCGATCACCGCGTCGATTTTCGTCCTCATTTCGCGGCCCTCTCGTTTTTGATCTCGCCGCCCTGGGTGATCAGCGCGGCGGCGAGGATGTCGTCCTCGAGGTCGACGGCGACCGCGCCCTCCTCGTCGATCAGCAGGCCGAGCAGGTTCTCCAGGTTTTTCGCGTAGAGCTGCGAGGCGGGCACCGGCATCAGGCTCGGCAGGTTGCGCGGGCCGACGACTTTGACGCCGTTCTCGACCACCGTCTCCCCCGGCACGGTCAGCTCGCAGTTGCCGCCGGTCTCGGCGGCGAGGTCGACGATCACCGAACCGGGAGCCATGCCGCGCACCGCGTCGGCGGTGATCAGCAGCGGTGCCGGGCGGCCCGGGATCGCGGCGGTGGTGACGATGATGTCCTGTTTCTTCGCGTTGTCGGCGAGCGCGTCGCGGACCTGCCCGTTC
>MKSH01000131.1:13958-14828 GCA_001898095.1 Solirubrobacterales bacterium 70-9
CCTGCAGACCGGCGACGCCAGCGCCGAGGACCAGCACTTTGGCCGGCGGCACGGTCCCCGCCGCGGTGGTCATCATGCCGAAGAAGCGGCCCGACTCACGCGCGGCGATCAGCATCGCGGCGTACCCGGCGGCGGCGGCCTGCGAGGAGAGCGCGTCCATCGCCTGGGCGCGGGTGGTGCGCGGGATCGCCTCCATCGCGAAGGAGGTGACGCCGGAGGCGGCCAGGGCCTTGTTGGTGTCGGCGGCGACCCAGGGATTGAGGTGCGAGATGTAGATCTGGTCGGCGCCGAGCCGGCCGACGTCCTCGGCGCTCGGGATCCCGACCTTGAGCACGATGTCGGCGCCCCAGACCTGATCCGCGGCCGCGATCTCGGCGCCCGCGTCGGTGTACTGCGCGTCAGGATGACCCGCGGCCTCGCCGGCCCCGGACTCGATCAGCACGTCGACTTTCTCGTTTTTCTTCAACGAGCGGACGACATCGGGTACAAGCGCGACCCGGCGCTCCCCCTCGGCGGTCTCTTTCGGTACTCCGATCTTCACAGCGGCGCGGAACCTTATGCGATCTGTCACTCAGACGGGGTCGACGCCGGCCATCGCGGCCAAGCGCTGGAGCGTGTGGAGTTGCTGATCCCGCTCTACATGGGCGGGTGAGACGATCAGGCGGTCGACGCCGGCGCCGGCGAAGCGCCTCACCCGTTCGGCGACTTCGGCCTCGGTCCCGACCAACGAGGTGGTGTGGACGAGCTCGTCGGGGATCACCTCGAAGGCGCCGCCGCGGTCGCCGGCCTGGAAGCGCCGCTGGACCTCGTCGGCGACGTCGCCGAAGCCGAACCGGTGCGCGAGGTCGACGTAGAAGTTGGTCTTCCGCG
>MKSH01000131.1:14881-17356 GCA_001898095.1 Solirubrobacterales bacterium 70-9
GGCGAGACCTCGAGGTCGGCGCGCGTCCGCCCGGCGGCGGCAAAGCCCGCCTCCGGTGCTCCCCCCAGCTCTCCTGGAAGTGGTCGACGGAGAAGAAGATCGGGATCCAGCCGTCGGCGACTTCCGCCGTCATCTGCACCGATTTGCGCCCGATCGCCCCGATGAACACCGGGATCTCGTTGCGAAGCGGGTGGAAGTTCAGCTTCAGCGCCTTGCCCTCGCCCCCCGGCAGCGGCAGGTCGTAGTGCTCCCCGTGGTGCTCCAGCGGGCCTTCGCGGGCGATGATCTCCCGCACCACCTCGATGTACTCGCGGGTCCGTCCCCAGGGCTTCGCGTACGGCACCCCGTACCAGCCTTCGGAGACCTGCGGCCCGGACGGCCCGAAGCCGAAGAGGAAGCGCCCGCCCGAGAGTTTGTCGATCGTCGCGCCCGCCATCGCCGCTGCCGCGGGCGGCCGCGCCGGCACCTGCAGGATCGCCGCGCCGAGGTTGACGGTCGTCGTCTGCCCCGCCAGCCAGGCGAGCACGCTGACCACGTCGGAACCGTAGGACTCGGCCACCCAGACCGACTCGTAGCCCAGTTTCTCGGCCGCGAGCACGGCTTCGAGGGCCTCGTCTCCGGCCGGCCCAATCCCCCAATAGCCCAGGTTCACCCCCAGCTTCAGCCCCATCCGACCTGCACCCTATTGAATAGGCCCGTGTCGTCCAACGAACCGACTTCGGACGCCGGCCTCTCGCGCAAGGAGGCGGCCGCCCGACTGCGCAAGCTGGGACCGCCGCCGGAGACGTCCTCGCGCTCGACCTCGAGCATCATCGCGGGCAACGTCTTCACCCTCTTCAACGCGATCATCGCGGTGTTCTTCGTCCTCGACCTGGGACTGGGGCTGTACGCCGACTCGCTGTTCGGGCTGATCGCGGTGATCAACTCCTACATCGGCATCCGCCAGGAGCTGAACGCGAAGAAGACCCTGGACGAAGTGGCGGTGCTGGTGGCGCCGCGGGCACAGGTGATCCGCGACGGGCAGACCGAGGAGCTGCTCGCCGTCGAGGTCGTGCCCGGGGACCTGGTCGCGCTCGGCCCCGGGGACCAGCTCGTCGCCGACGGCCGCGTGCTCGCCAGCCGCGGGCTCACCCTCGACGAGTCGATGCTCACCGGCGAGGCCGACGGCATCCGCAAGGAGCGCGGCGACGAGGCCCTCTCCGGCTCCTTCGTGGTGTCCGGCTCCGGCCACTACGAGCTCGAGGCGGTGCGCGAGGACAGCTACGCGGGCCGCCTCGCCGGTGAGGCGAAAGCCTTCCGTCACCCGCTCTCCCCCCTCCAGCAGGAGGTGAACCGGGTGATCGTCGTCTCCACCTACGCGATGATCCCGCTGGCGATCCTGCTGCTCGCCAGCCTGAAGATCCGCAGCGTCGGCCTGCAGAGCGCCGCGGAGACGGCGACCGCGGGCCTGGTGACCCTGATCCCCGAGGGACTGGTGCTGCTGATGAGCGTCACCTTCGCGGTCGCCGCGGTGCGGCTGGCACGCCGCGACACGCTGATCCAGCAGATGAGCGCGACCGAGAGCCTCGCCTCGGTCGACACGATCTGCGTCGACAAGACCGGCACGCTGACCGAAGGCAAGCTGCGGCTGGCCGCGGTGGAGTTCGCCGATGACGTCGACCCGGCGGTCGGCGCCGCGGTCCTGGGGCGCTTCGCGGCGAGCGCCGGCAACCGCAACCAGACCCTGGAGACGATCGCCCAGCGCTACCCGGGCGACCCGGGGACGGTGAGCGCCGAGGTCCCCTTCTCCTCGGAGTGGAAGTGGTCGGGGCTCTCGCTAGGCGGCAACGGGGCGGGCGCCGGGACCTTCGTGCTCGGCGCTCCCGACGTCCTCGAAGAGGCGGGCGCGCTGGTGCTGCCGCCGGGGCTGGCGGCGAAGCTCGCCGAGGAGACCGCGGCCGGGCGCCGCGTCGTCGCCTTCGGCCGCACCGGCGAGGAGCTCCCCGCTGACGCTGCGGCCGCCCCGGCGCCGCGACTGCGGCCGGTGGCGCTGATCGTGTTGGAGGAGACGCTGCGCGAGGACGCCGCCGAGACGATCGCCTTCATGCGCGACCAGGAAGTCGACCTGAAGCTGATCTCCGGCGACGCCGCCGCGACCGTGACCGCGGTCGCCTACGCGATCGGGGTGCCGCGCGACGCGGGCGTGGTCGAGGGGCCCGACCTGCCGAGCGACCCGGAGGCGCTGCAGGAAGTGGTGGTGGCGAACACGATCTTCTGCCGGATCAAGCCGGGGCAGAAGAAGGCCCTGGTCAACGCGCTGGTCGCGGCGGGACGTTACGTGGCGATGATCGGCGACGGGGTGAACGACGTGCCGGCGCTGAAGCAGGCGCGGATGGCCGTCGCGATGGGCTCGGGGACGCAGGTGACGAAAGGCGTCGCCGATGTCGTGCTGCTGAAAGACCAGTTCAGCCGCCTGCCCCAGGCGGTCGGCGAGGG
>MKSH01000131.1:17385-18823 GCA_001898095.1 Solirubrobacterales bacterium 70-9
TCGGCCGCCTCTACCTGACCAAGAGCGTCTACGCGGCGACCCTGATCGTCCTGGTCGCGGTGCCCGGCTTCGCCTCCCCCTTCCTTCCCCGCCACCTGACCATGGCCGCCTTCCTGACGATCGGGATCCCCTCCTTCGTCCTCGCCCTGGCACCCTCCGACGGGCCGCTCTACCGCGGTCGGCTGATCCGCGCGCTGGCCGCCTTCGCGATCCCGGCCGGAGTGGCGACGGGGATCGCCTCGATCATCTCCTGCTTCCTCGTCAACACCGTCGCCGGCGGTGGGCTGGCCGCCGGGCGGACCGCGGCGACGACGACGCTGATCGTGCTCGGCCTCGCCTTCGTCCTGCTGCTGGAGCGCGGGCCGGGTCGCGAGGGCAACGCGGTGCAGAGCTACATGCTGGCGATGGTCGCCGGCCTCGGCGCCCTCTACGCGCTGATCCTCGCCGCTGCCCCGGTGCGCGAATTCTTCGAACTCGAAATCCTCGACGCCACCGACTGGTTCCTCTCCCTGCTCGCCGCCGCGATCGGCCTGACGATCGCCGCTCTCGTCTGGCGCCTCCCCGTGATCGTGCGCTGGGAAGAGGAGATCGACGAACCCGACGAGCCGCCGAGCCCGATGGAGGAGCACCGCAAGGCGGCGTAGGAGCGGGGCGGTTGGGGACGCCGTGCTTCGTGGCCCCTGCGGCCGGGGACGGGAGGCCTTCGGGGGAAGCGCCCAGGGTCCGTGCGCCTGCGGCCCGGACCCTTCCGCTGTTCCTTATCCCCGCATATGAGGGATAAGGAACAGCGGAAGGGATGCCGGGCGATCTCTCCGTCCGTGGACGTGACGTCCTCGGTGCCTTCGTCACGGATCTCCCCCGAGACCCGCACGGGACCCGCACCCTCTCCGTCTCCCTCTCCCCGAGAGTCGGCCCTCTCGTGGCGGCCACAGCCTGCCCGGGCCGCCACGAGAGGGCCGCGCTCCCTTTCCTTGTCCCTTCCCCGGCCCCGCGTCCTCCCCGTCACCGCCAATCCGCACAGTCCCCGCCCTCGTTTTTTCGACTTTGGGCCATGCCCGATCCGGGTAGTGATCCATAGCGTGCGAGCATGGCGACGACCTTGAACCCGGCCCGCCCCTTTCCCGAGGCCGGTGTGTACCCGCTCGATTCGGGTCACTTCGACGAGGCGTTCGCCGAGACCGGCACCGCACGCCCTCCCTACGTGACGGTGGTGGACGCGCTCGCGCGGCATAACCTGGTGGAGCTGCGCGAGCGCGTCCGGTCGAACGTCGCCGAGATCGGCCTCTCCTTCGGCCCCGGCCGGCCGCTGGCGGTCGATCCGGTGCCGCGGATTTTCGACGCCGCCGAATGGGCGCCGCTCGAAGCCGGCCTGCTGCAGCGGGCGCGGGCGCTGAACGCCTTCCTGCTCGACGCCTACGGGGACCAGCGGATCTTCGAG
>MKSH01000132.1:0-487 GCA_001898095.1 Solirubrobacterales bacterium 70-9
GCTGGTCGCCGGGCAGGCCGAGTTCGACGAGACCACGCTGGTCGCCGGGCAGGCCGAGTTCGACGAGACCACGCGGATCCTCGGTGAGGTGCTCGTCGAGGCCCCCGACCACATCTAGGACGACCGGCCCCGATGCTCTCCCGCGAGGACAACGAACGGATCACCAAGACCGGGCCCGACGATCCCGCCGGGCGCCTCCTGCGCCAGTACTGGCAGCCCGCCGGCCTGACCTCCGAGATGCCGGCGGAGCGGCCGGTCAAGGCGGTCCGGCTGATGGGCGAGGACCTCGTCCTCTTCAAGCGCGGCGAGGGCGATTGGGGCCTGGTCAGCCGTTACTGCGCCCACCGCGGGGTCGACCTCTCCTACGGGCGGCTGGAGGACGGCGGCCTGCGCTGCCTCTACCACGGCTGGCTCTACGGCAAAGACGGCCGCTGCCTGGAGCAGCCGGCCGAACCCCCGCACAGCCGCTTCTTCGAAAAGGTGCGGA
>MKSH01000132.1:587-1268 GCA_001898095.1 Solirubrobacterales bacterium 70-9
GTGGAGCCGTGGGCGAAGACGCTTTCACCGTCGGCGAACGGCTCGGCGACCTCGTCGGTGGCGAGGACCGCGCCGATCGGCGCGTAGCCGGAGGCGAGCCCCTTGGCGCAGGTCATGATGTCCGGCTCGATCCCGTAGAGGTCGGAGCCGAACCAGGAGCCGAGCCGGCCGAGGCCGGTGATCACCTCGTCGGCGCAGAGCAGGATCCCGTACTCGTCGCAGATCTCCCGCACCCCGGCCCAGTAGCCGGCGGGCGGCGCCAGCGAGCCGCCCTGGTTCTGCATCGGCTCCATGATCACCATCGCGATGCTGCCGGGGTCGGCCTGGATGATCGCGTGGCGCAGGTCTTCGAGCAGGAAGGCGGTGAACTCCTCCTCGGTCTCCTCCAGCGGCCTGTGGTAGCGGTTCGTGTTCCAGACGTGGGCCACGCCGGGGACGAGCGGCTCCCACGGGGTGCGCAGGCCGGGGATGCCGTTGATCGAGAGCGCCCCCAACGTCGTGCCGTGGTAGGCGTAGCGGCGGGCGATCACCTTCCAGCGCCGTTCGCCTTTCGCCGCGTGGTAGGCGCGGGCGAGCTTCCAGGCCGTCTCGACCGCTTCCGAGCCGCTGCCGATGAAGAAGCTGCGGCTGAGCTTGCCGGGGGCGATCCGGGCGAGCTCGGCGGCGAGCTCGATCGAGGGC
>MKSH01000132.1:1362-1874 GCA_001898095.1 Solirubrobacterales bacterium 70-9
GGACGGCGAAGAGGCCCGCCAGCGCGTCGAGGTAGCGCTTGCCGTTGACGTCCTCGACGTAACAGCCCTCGCCCTTGGCGATCACCGGGACCGGGTGGTCCTTATAAGCGGACAGCTTGGAGAAGTGGAGCCAGAGGTTGTCGCGGGCTGCCTCCTCCAGGCGCTGCGCGGGGCTGTCGGGGGTCGCGGTGCTCATAAGTCTTCCTCCTCGGTCCTGGAAAGCGTGCCGGACAAGAAGGATACGATATCGCTAATCTTGGATCCATGACGAACCGCGTGAACATCGAGACTGACCAGGCACCGGCCGCGATCGGCCCCTACTCGCAGGCGATCGCCCACGAGGGCGTCCTCTACTGCTCCGGCGCGATCCCGCTCGACCCGGCGGGCGAGCTGGTCGGCGAGGGCGATGCCCCGGCCCAGGCGCGCCAGTGCCTGCGCAACCTCGAGGCGATCGCCACGGCGGGCGGCGGCGAGCTGACCGAGGCGCTGCAGGTCACCGTCTACACGACCCG
>MKSH01000132.1:1926-2933 GCA_001898095.1 Solirubrobacterales bacterium 70-9
TCTCCGCCCTCATCCCCCTTCGATGAGCGTTCGCACTTTGCCGCGATATCCGCGGTTGACTGCGAACGCACCGGTGGCGGAGCGCCGGTGAGCGAGGCGGGCACCTCCACCACCCGGGCGGCGCGCGACCACGCCCGCGCCCAGGCCGGCACCGCCGCCGAGGCGATGCCGATCCTCCCGGCCGGCTCCTGGCCCGAGCCGCCCGAGGGAGTCGACCCGGCCGCCCTCACCTGGGCCGAGACGATCGCCGGCGGCGGCTACGCCTCGAAGGTCCTGGCGCGGGGGACGACCCTCCGCCTCACCGACGTCGAGGGCGATGCCTGCGCCCACCTGCTGCTCTGGAACGCCGACCAGCCGTGGGAGCGGCTGAACGTCGCCGACACGGTGAAGGTGCCGTGGCAGGCCTACCTCGGCGCGGGCCATCCGCTGCTCTCCGACCAGGGCCGGGCGCTGGCGACGATCGTCGCCGACTCCTCCGGCCGCCACGACGCCTTGTGTGGGACCACGTCCCTGGCCGGGAATCGGGAGCGCTACGGCGACGGCTCGCCGCAGGGCCCCTCCCCCGCCGGCCGCGAGCTGCAGCTGCTGGCGGCGCTGAAGCACGGGCTCGGCCCGCGCGACATCCCGCCCGGCGTCTCCTTCTTCCAGGGCGTCCGGGTCGACGCCGAGGGCGCGCTGCGCTTCGAGGGCTCCGCCGGGGCGGGCACCGCGGTCGAGCTGCGGACCGAGATGCCGGCGATCGCGATCCTCGCCAACGTCCCCCACCCGCTCGACCCACGCGTCGACTACACCGCGACCACGCTCGAGGTGCTCGCCTGGCGCGGTGACCCGACCGGCCCCGAGGACGCTCTCTGGTCGTCGAGCCCCGAGCTCGAACGGGCCTTCCTCAACACCAAGGACTACTGCGACGCGAGGGGGATCCGATGAACCCGACTTCGGCCAAAGGCGTCTCGGTCGACCCGACCCTGGGGACGATCCCGGCGGGCGAGGTCGTCCTCGACCAGCTG
>MKSH01000132.1:2941-3251 GCA_001898095.1 Solirubrobacterales bacterium 70-9
CCGCGCCCCCTGGTCGGCGATCGTCACCGCCGGCGACCGGCTCTCGATCGTCGACCTCGGCGGCAACCAGGCCGTCGACTGCATCCTCTACTCGGCCGCCGACACTTCCGAGCGCTACAGCGCCCCCGACACGATCGCCGCCCAGGGCCGGATCTTCCTCACCACCGGCTCGGTACTGCGCTCCAACCGGGGCAACCCGCTGATGACCGTGATCGCCGACGAGTGCGGCAACCACGACACGCTCGGCGGTGCCTGCTCGAAGGAGTCGAACACCCTGCGCTACGGCCACCACACCAAGCACCAGCACGCC
>MKSH01000132.1:3512-3763 GCA_001898095.1 Solirubrobacterales bacterium 70-9
GCCTACGCCGCGATCGAGGCGGCCACGCGGCCGGAGGCGTGGATCGAGGTGCGCGGCGAAGCGGCGGCGCTCGCCGACGCCGCGGCGATCGACGCGCGGGCGGCGGCCGGCGAGGACCTGCCGCTCGCCGGGCTGACCTTCGCGGTCAAGGACAACTTCGACGTCGCCACGATGCCGACCACCGCGGCCTGCCCGGCCTATGCCTACACGCCGGCGTCGAGCTCGCCCGCCGTCGCGCGACTCGAAGCGGC
>MKSH01000132.1:3795-10987 GCA_001898095.1 Solirubrobacterales bacterium 70-9
CGCCCGCCGCCCCGAGTACGTCTCCGGCGGCTCCAGCTCCGGCTCGGCCGTCGCCGTGGCGCTGGGCCAGGTCGACATCGCGCTCGGCACCGACACCGCGGGCTCCGGTCGCGTGCCCGCCGCCTTCCAGGGAATCGTCGGCGTGAAGCCGACCCGAGGACTGGTCCCGACCACTGGCGTCGTCCCCGCCTGCCGCTCGATCGACTGCGTCAGCGTCTTCGCCGCCGACCTCGCCACGGCGGAGGCGGCGCTGAGCGTCATCGTGGGCCCCGACCCGGCCGATCCGCTCAGCCGCGTGGTCCCGAGCGACATTCCCCTGGCTGCGGCCCCGGCCCGCGCCTCCGCCGCCGGCCCGCCGTCCCTAGGTGGGCCGCGGGTCGGGGCGCCGGCGATCTCGGCGCTCGGCGACCTCACGGACGCGGGGCGCGCGGCATTCGCGGCCGCTCGGGATCGCCTCGCGGCCGCGGGCGGGGAGGTGGTCGAGATCGATCCGGCCCCGCTGCTCGAGGCCGGGGCGCTCCTCTATGGCGGCGCCTTCGTCGCCGAGCGGCGCGCGGCGGTCGGAGAGTTCGTCGAGGCGCACGCCGGCGAGATCGACCCCGCGGTGCGCCAGATCGTCGAGGCCGCGGCGAGCGCCACCGCCGCGGAGTACTTCGCCGACGCCGAGCGGCTCGACCGCCTCGCACTCGCGACCCGGAAGCTGTTCGCCGACCTCGACGCGATCCTCCTCCCCACCACCGTCGCCCAGCCGACGGCCGCCGCGGTCGAAGCCGACCCGATCGGCGCCAACGCGAAGCTCGGCATCTACACCACCGGCACGAACCTGCTCGACCTCTGCGCCGTCGCCGTCCCCGCCGGCGAGGCGGACGGCGCCCAGTTCGGCGTCCAGGTCCTCGCCCCCGCCTTCCACGACGCCGTCGCCGCCGACGTCGCCGCCCTGCTCGCCCCCGCCCCAGCCAACCCCTTGTCCTTTGTCACCCACAGGGCGGCAAAGGACAAGGGGCCTGTTACGGGATCTGCGCCGATCGAGCTGTTCGTCGCCGGGGCGCACCTTTCGGGGATGCCGTTGAACCCGCAACTGACCGAACGGGGGGCGCGGCTCCTCGGGGAGGCGCGGACGGCGCCGCGGTATCGCCTCTACGCGCTCGCCACCGAGCCGCCGAAGCCCGGCGTCGTCCGGGTCGCCGCCGACGGCGCCTCGCTGCCGGGTGAGATCTGGGCGCTCTCCCCCGCCTCCCTCGGCACCTTCCTCGCCGCGATCCCGCAGCCGATGGCGCTCGGCGAAGTCGAGCTCGACGACGGCCGCACCGTGGTCGGGTTCCTCTGCGAACCGCCGGCGCTCGAGGGCGCCGCGGACATCACCGCCCTCGGCGGCTGGCGCGCCTACCGCGCGCAGTCCTGAGCCTCGTCGTCGGCGCCCGAACTGCCGCGCTAGTGCGACATCGCCGCCGACGCGGCCTCGGAGACGAGCCGGTCGGTGGTGAAGCGCTGCAGCCCGAAGGGCTCGATCAGCGGGTCGACCCGATCGGTGGCGATCATCTTCGCCACCGTGACGCCGACGATCGGCGCCGCCTTGAACCCGTAGGTCCCCCAGCCCGCCGAGACGATGAAGTTCGACAGCGGGGTGCGGTCGATGATCGGGCTGTAGTCCGGGGTGACGTCGCAGAGCCCGCTCCAGGTGCGGAGGATGCCGACGTCGCGGATCGCCGGGAAGAGCTCGACCAGGTAGCGGGAGATCGACTCGATGAAGGTCAGCGTGCTGCGGCCCTGGTAGGTCGGATAGGGCTCGGCCTCGGCGCCGGCGACCAGCTCGCCGCGGGTCGTCTGGTGCACGTAGAGGCGCATCTGGGTGGAGACGACGGTCTCGACCAGGAGCGGCCGGATCGGCTCGGTGACGAAGGCCTGCAGGACGTAGGTCTTCATCGGCAGGCGCAGCCCGACCATCTTGCAGATGCCACTCGACCAGCCGGCGGTGGCGCTCAGCACGGTGCCCGCTTCGATGTCGCCGCGCGAGGTGCGGATCTTGGTGACCCGGTCGCCGCTGGTGTCGAGGCCGGTCACCTCGGTGAAGGGATGGATCTCGACCCCGCGCCGGTCGGCGCCGCGCCCGTATCCCCAGACCACCGCGTCGTGGCGGAGGATCGCCCCGCCCGGGTGGAGCAGCGCGCCCATCACCGGCCAGGTGACGTCGTCCGAGGTGTTCAGCGCCGGGACCCGGCGGCGCACCTCGTCGAGCCCGATCACGCGGCTGTCGATGCCGAGCTTCTGGTTCACGGAGGCGCGCTCGGTCGCCGTCGCCAGCGCCCGTTCGGAGTGGGCGAGGCTGAGCACGCCGCGCTTGGTCAGCATGATGTTGAAGTCGAGCTCGGCGCTGAGGTCGTCGTAGAGGTCGAGCGAGGCCTGGTAGAAGCTCGCCCCCTCCGGGGTCCGGTAGTTCGACCGCACGATCGCCGTGTTGCGCCCCGAGCCGCCGGAGCCGATGTAGCTCTTCTCCAGCACCGCGACGTCGGTGATGCCGTGGTTCTTGGCCAGGTAGTAGGCGGTCGCCAGGCCCTGCACGCCGCCGCCGATGATGACGACGTCGTAGCGCTTCTTCAGCGGCAGGCCGGTGCGCCACATGCGCCCGGGACGAAGCAGGTCCTTCATCCGCGCATCCGCTCCCCGTCGGGGTCGTAGAAGGCGCCGATGTGCACCTTGGCGGCGCCGCGCCGGCCCTCGCCGAGGTCGAGCTCGAAGGCCGCGCCCTCCTCGCCGAGGTCGGCGGGCACGTAGGCGAGCCCGATCACCTGGCCCGAGACGGCGCTCCGCCGGGCGCTGGTGACCCGGCCGCCGACCTCGCCGCCGACCAGGATCGCGGTCCCCTCGTTCGGCAGCGCATCGGCGACGAAGCCGACCAGGGCGCGGTCGGCGCCGCGCTCGTTGATCCGCCCGAGCGCTTCGTTGCCGATGAACTCGCCCTTGTCCCAGGCGATCATCGGCCCCATCCCGCACTCCAGCATCGTGGTCTCCGAATCGGTGTCGATGCCGACGATGATGTGGCCCTTCTCCAGCCGCAGCGCCTTCAGCGCCTCGACCCCGAGCGGCACGATCCCGAACTCGGCCCCGGCCGCCATCAGCGCATCCCAGACGTGCTCGGCGGAGGCGCTCGGGAAGTGGATCTCGTAGCCGAGCTCGCCGAGGAAGCCGATCCGCATCAGCAGCGCCGGCATCCCGGCGACCGGGCCCTGGCGCACGTCGAGGAATTTGAACGCCTCGCCCGTGACGTCGACGTCGGTGACGCGGGCGAGCACCTCGCGCGCCCGCGGCCCGGAGAGCGACACGGCCGAGAGCGCGCCGCTGACGTTGACGATGTCGACGCGAAGCTCGCGCTCGGCGATCCAGAGCAGGAACGCCTCGTAGACCTGGTCGACGCCGCCGGAGCTGGTGGTGACGAGGTAGTCGTTCTCGCCGACCCGGATGATCGTGCCGTCGTCGATGATCCGGCCCGACTCGGTGTTGAAGATGCCGTAGCGGACCCGGTCGATTTTCAGGGTCGAGATCCGGTTCGGGAAGACGCCGTCGAGGAAGGCCTCGGCGTCCGGCCCACTGACGTAGAGCTTGCCCAGGGTCGAGACGTCCATCAGGCCGACGCCCTCGTGGACCGCCCTGATCTCGGCCGCCGCGTCGCCGTAGTGGTCGGGGCGCCGCCAGACGCCGGTCCAGACGTAACTGGCCCCGGCCCGCTTGTGGACGTCGTGGAGGGCGGTCCGTTTGCCCGGGTTCAGCCGGCGGCCGCCGACGTCGCCGAGCGGGGTCGGCTGCCAGGGCGGCCGCGCGGTCGTCGTCCCGAGCGCCTCCTCGCCGACGCCGGTGGCGCGGGCGAGCGCGCGGACCGAGTGCAGGTGACAGAGGCGGCCCTGGCAGGGGCCCATGGTCACGGTGGTGTAGCGCTTGGCGATCTCGATGTCCTCGAAGCCCTCGCCGACGGCGCGCACCAGGTCCTTCGCGGTGACGTCCTCGCAGGGGCAGACGAAGGCGCGTCTGCCGGCGCCCTCGGGCGTGGCGAGGACGGCGGCGCCATCGCCGGTCACCGAACCGACCGCCTCGATCCCCTCGACCAGCTGGTCGGGGGCGAAGATCCCCTTCTCGGCGTCATAGGTGACGCCGGCGCCGGACTGGGCGAGCAGCGAGTAGGCGGGCTGGCGGCCGGCCGAGGCGACGAGCAGGTCGCAGGCGATCTTGCGACCGTCGATCTCGACCGCGGCGAGCACGCCGCGCTTGGCCGAGGCCTTCACCCGCGGCTGGCGCGCCGCGCGCAGGTCGATCGTCTCGACCACCAAGGTGCCCGCCTCGCGCAGCAGCTCCGCCGCCTGGTCGGCGGCCTCGTCGGCGGCGAGGACGACGGCGCGCACCCCCGGCCGGATCGACCACAGGCCGACCAGCCGGTGCACGGCGCTCGGCGTCATCACGCCGGGCAGGTCGTTGCCGTCGAAGAGCAGCGGCTGGTCGATCGCGCCGGTGGCGACGACGATCTTCTTCGCCCGGACCCGATACAGGAGGCCGTCGGCATGGACCGGGACCAGTTTGCCCTCGTAGACGCCGAGGGCGGTACCCGGGGCGATCACCTCGACGCCCTCGATCGCGAGACTCGCGTACTCAGCCCGTTCGTCGACCAGGATGACGCCCTTGCCCTCGGCCGCGTGGCGGGCGGCGGCCTCCTGGCCGGAGCGCCCGGCGCCGATCACGAGCACGTCGATCTGGCGGTTCTCGACATCGGAACGGCGCTCCTTCGCGGGCCCCTCGCCGACCCGGCCGAGGCCGGTCATCCGCCGCAGCATCCGCTCGATGTGGGGCCAGGCGACCTTCGGCCGAATCCCCAGCCGGTAGTAGAAGCCGACCGGGGTGACCGGCCCGCCGACGTGGTCGACGACCCGCATCGGGTCGCGCTCGAGCGAGCCGCTGATCGTCTGCGAGCGGACCACCTCGCCGCCCTCGACCGGGCGGGTGCAGACTTTGACGCTGGGCTCGCCGTCGACCTCCATCAGGCAGCCGGCGCAGTTGCCCGCCGCACAGCTGAGGCCGCGCGGCCGGTGGTACTTGAAGCTGCGGGTGAAGATCCGCCGGCCGTCGGCGTAGAGCGCCGAGCCGATCGTGTCGCCGGCGTAGGCCTCGACCTGCTTGCCGTCGAAGGTGAAGGTGCGGGTCTGGGTGCGGTCGATCGCCTCGCCGTCGCGGGCAGGCAGCCTCATGGCGCGGTCACCCGATCCCAGCTCTCGGCGATCTCGTTGGTGCGCGTGTCGCGGCGGAGGACCAGCCAGCGCTCGCAGCCGAAGCGGTGGAACCAGCGCTCGAACTGCTCGCCGGCGACGTTGTCGTTGAAGTAGAGGTCTTCGCTCAGCGGATCGAGCATCGTGCCGGGCGGGTCGTCGCCGATGTTGCCGCCGTAGGCGAACTCAGGCTGCGGCCGCTCGCCGCAGTGCGGGCAGGGGATGAGGAAGCTCATGGCGCCAGCAGCGGGTCGTCGGCGGCGGCGCTCACCGCGTCGAGGCTCGCCGGGCCGCCGGCGAGCGGCAGGCAGAGGTCGGCGCAGACGTCCCAGACGTGCTGGGCGAACTCGGCCGCGACCAGCACCACGAGGCGCTCGCCGCGACGGACGACCCGGCCCGGGACGGCGGCGATCGGGCCGGAGCCGGGGACCTGGGCGATCGGGCCGAGCCGGCGCAGCAGCCGCTCGGCCTCGGGTCCGGCGAGGACGAGGGCCATCCAGGCGCCGCTCAGGTCGAGAGCGAGGCGGCGGTCGCCGAGCTCCGCCAGCGTCGCCTCGCGCCGATCCCAGGGGCAGAGCACGATCCAGCGATCGCTCGCGATCTCGAAGACGGCCCGGTCGGGGCTCTCGGCGGGGGCCTCCCCACCGCGGACGTCGAGCTTGGCGAGGTGCGAGGCGTCGGCGAAGGCGACGGACTCGAGGAAGGCATCCTCGCGCTCGAGGCCGACGACGACCCGCCAGGGCCCGCGCTGCTCGACCCGTCCGCCGGCGGCCAGAAGACGGTGCTCGACCGGCGAGCGCAGGACGGTCGCGGCTGCGGGCGTGGCGAGCTCGAGGGCGAGAAGGCTCATTGATTGGACCCTATCACGGCCGAATTGTATCCAATCCTAGAGGACGACGGTGGTCGCGCCGGTCGCCACGACGCGATCTTCGCAGTGCCAGGCGACCGCCCGGGCGAGGGTGGTGCGCTCGACGTCGGCGCCGCGCCGTTCCAGCTCGATCGCGTCGTCGCGATGGCTGACCCGGACCACGCCCTGCTCGATGATCGGGCCCTCGTCGAGGTCCTCAGTGACGTAGTGGGCGGTGGCGCCGATCAGCTTCACGCCGCGTTCGCGCGCCTGGCGATAGGGGCCGGCGCCAGCGAAGGCGGGCAGGAAGGAGTGGTGGATGTTGATGATCGGGATGCCCGCCCGCGCGAGGAAGCCACCGGAGAGGATCTGCATGTAGCGGGCCAGCACGACCAGGTCGTACTCGTCGCCGAGCAGCTCCAGCTGGCGGGACTCGGCCTCCGCCTTCGTCTCCTTGGTCACCGGGACGTGCTCGAAGGGGATGCCGAAGGAGGCGACGTCGGCGCCCAGGTCGGGGTGGTTGGAGACGACCAGGCCGACGTCGATCGGCAGCTCGCCGCGGCGCGCCCGCCAGAGCAGGTCGAGGAGGCAGTGGTCGTAACGGGAGACGAAGATCGCCGTGCGCTTCGGCCGCCGCGCGTCCTCGAACCGCCACTCCATCCCCAGCGGTTCGCCGACCTCGGCCGCGAAGGCCGGGCCGAGCACCTCCGCCGCCTCACCCTCGCCGGTCCACTCGAACACGGTCCGCTGGAGGAAGACGCTCTCGCCGGGCTCGGTCGAGTACTGGTTGTTCTCGACGATGTTCGCGTCGTGCTCGTTGAGGAAGCGCGAGACCTCGGCGATGATCCCCTGCCGGTCCGGGCAGCTGACAAGTAACCGCGTACGAGGTGTCTCAAGGTCGGCCATAATTGGATCCATATTATCCATTCTTGGATCCTCTCTACCCGGACCTGATGTCGACGGGCCGAAAAGCGCTCTATATCAGCGTTTTTCGGCCCATCGACACCGTCAGCGCCACCAGGCGGCGAGGACGCGGCGCCAGTTGGACCAGGCGATGCGCTCGAGCTCGGGCTCGCTGAAGCCTGCGGCGCGGAGGGCG
>MKSH01000133.1:0-514 GCA_001898095.1 Solirubrobacterales bacterium 70-9
TCTCCTTTTCGTGTTTGAAGCTCCACCAGAGCAGCTGGCGGATCGGGTGCTGGAGCTCCTCGTCGCCGAAGCGCTCGGCGTCCTCGACCGCGGCGCGCTTGTCGGGGTCGGCAGGGAAGAGGGGAGGGTCGGGCTGGATCCGGTCGAGGGCGCGGGCGATCTCGCGTGAGCCCTGCACCTTCTCGTCGCCGATCTTCAGCGCCGGCACGGTGGCGCGGGGGAAGCCCGCCGCCCGCAGGACGCCCTTGGAGACCACCGGCATCAGGTCGGTGCGCTTGTAGGCGATGCCCTTGTAGTCGAGCATCAACGCCGCCGTGGTCGCCGGATGCGACGCGGGGATGACGAAAAGCCGGGCTCCCATTGCACGATCTTATGCATAAGTCTGCGGCCCGCGATAATGCCGCGACCGTGCTGCTCGCAGTCGACATCGGCAACACTCAGACTCACCTCGGTGCCTTCGAAGCGGAGGAGCTGGTCGAGCACTGGCGCTTCCAGACCCGTTCCGGTGCCACCG
>MKSH01000133.1:540-1760 GCA_001898095.1 Solirubrobacterales bacterium 70-9
CGCCGCTCGGCAGCCAGTTCGAGCGGATGACGGAGCGCTACCTGGAGGCCGACTGCCTGACGATCGGCCCCGGGGTGAAGAGCGGCATGCCGATCCGGATCGACAACCCGCTCGAGGTCGGCGCCGACCGCCTGGTCAACGCGATCGCCGCCTACGACCGCTTCGGCGAGGCCTGCGTGGTGGTCGACTTCGGCACCGGGATCAACATCGACGCGGTCTCCGCCGACGGCGCCTACCTCGGCGGCGCGATCGGCCCCGGCCTCGAGATCGCGCTGACCGCGCTGATCGACCGCGCCGCCCGGATCACGCGGATCGACCTCGGCGAGCCGGAGACGGCGATCGGCCGCTCCACCCGGGGGGCGATCAACTCCGGCTTCATCTACGGCTTCGCCGGGATGATCGACGGGATCGTGCGCCGCTTTGAAACCGAACTGCCGAACCCGCGGCTGCTGGCGACCGGCGGCCTCGCGGCGGCGATCGTCCCCTTCTGCGAGACGATCGACGAAGTCGACGATCTGCTCACGCTGAAGGGCCTGCGCCTCATCCATGAGCGAAATCTCTGAGCCACGGCCCGCACTGACCGACCCGTTCGAGATCGGCGGCGTGCCGATCGCCAACCGGGTCCTGCTCGCACCATTGGCCGGGATCGGCAACTGGTTCGTGCGCCTGCAGGCGAAACGCCACGGCGCCGGGCTCGCGGTCTCGGAGATGGTCTCCAGCTTCGCCCTCCACTACCGCAACGAGCGCACCCTGCGCGAGCTGCTGGTCCTGCACCCGGAGGAGCACCCGGTCTCGATCCAGCTCTTCGGCCACGACGCCGAGGTGATGCGCTCCGGCGCCGAGGTCGCCGCCGCCGCGGGCGCCGACCTGATCGACATCAACATGGGCTGCCCGGTGCCGAAGGTGCGCAAGACCGGGGCGGGGGCGCAGCTGCTGCGCCAGCCCGAGCTGGCGATCGCCCTCGCCGACGCGGCCCGCGAGGGCAGCGGCCTGCCGGTGACGGTGAAGCTGCGCTCGGGGATCGAGTCGGGGGACCGCTCCGGCTTCGAGCTCGCGATCCGGCTCGCCGAGGAGGCCGGGGTGGCGGCGATCGGCTTCCACCCGCGCGTCGCCACCAGGGGCCACAAGGGCAAGCCGAACTACACGCTGACCCGCGAACTGACCGAACGGCTGGAGATCCCGGTGATCATCTCCGGCGGCATCTTCGGCGCCGAGGCGGC
>MKSH01000133.1:1835-5591 GCA_001898095.1 Solirubrobacterales bacterium 70-9
AAGGGCCGCCGAGCCGGGCCGAGGTGGTCGAGGAGCTGCTCTGGGTCGTCGACCGGGCCGAAGAGCACTTCGGGCCCGAGCGCGCCGAGCGCTATCTGCGCAAGTTCTACCCCTGGTATTTCGAAGGTATCGGCGCCGACAAGCGGGTTCGCGACGAGCTCCAGCGCACCGCCGACCTGGCCCGCGCAAGGCAGTTGATCGAGGCCGCGCGGACGCCCGTTCGGGTCGCCTAGCAGGCCGATTTTGCCGCTGTAACGGCCTCGCTATACTTCCGCGCTCCCTGATCCGGGGACGGCAAGCCAGGAAGGCCGTTTCGGGAGGCGTTTACGGGGATTTTCAAGGTTTTGGATTCAGTCTCGGGGTCCCTTTCGAGGGGCTCTTTCCACGCAAAGCGAGGTTGTCGAAGTGAGTCGTCAGGCTGTCATCACCCCCGAGGGGCTAGAGAAGCTGAAAGAGGAAATCGAGTTCCTCTCGACGACCAAACGCCGGGAGGTCGCGGCGCGCATCAAGGAGGCGCGCGAATTCGGCGATATCTCCGAGAACGCGGAATACGACGACGCGAAGAACGAACAGGCCCTGCTGGAGGGCCGGATCGCGACGCTCGAAGAGCGCCTCCGCCGCACCACGGTGATCGACGAGGACGCGATCTCCTCCGACGAGGTCGGCTTCGGCTCGATCGTCCACGTGAAAGACCAGAAAAGCGGCGACTCGCAGAAATTCCAGATCGTCGGCTCGACCGAGGCCAACCCGGTCGAACACAAACTCTCCAACGAGTCGCCGATCGGCAAAGCGCTCCTGGGCAAGAAGCGGAACGACATCGTCACCGTCGAGCCGCCGCGTGGGGCCAAGAAAAAATTCAAAATCACCAAGATCGAGCAACCCTGACCAGGTCGCTAGGCTCGCGCCGATGAGCGCCGAGCCCCCCGAACGGCCTGAGCTTTCCGACGTCCTCCGCGATCGGCGGGAGAAGCTCGGGCGGATCCGCGACGCGGGGATCGAGCCGTTCCCGCACGAGTTCTCCGACCGCGAGGAGATCGCCGCGGTGCGGGCCGAGCACGAGGGGCTGGCGCCGGGAGTGGAAACGGAGTCCCGCCACCGGGTGGCGGGGCGGATCACGGCGCGCCGCGGCCACGGCAAGAACGCCTTCATCGACCTCCGCGACGGCAGCGGCCAGATTCAGCTGCACGCCCGCGAGGACCTGCTCGGGCCGGAGGCCTACGGGCTCCTGGTCGACCTCGACATCGGCGACATCGTCGGCGTCGAGGGCACCGCGCTGGCGACGCGGCGCGGGGGCGAGCTCTCGCTGGCGCTCGACCACTGGCGCCTGCTCGCGAAGAGCCTGCGCCCGCCGCCCGACAAAGTCCACGGCCTACAGGACACCGAGACCCGCTTCCGCCGGCGTGAGCTCGACCTGATGGGGAACGAGGAGAGCCGCCGGCTCTTCCAGGCCCGCGCCCGCACGATCACCGAGATCCGCCGTTGGCTCGACGAGCACGGCTACATCGAGGTCGAGACGCCGGTGCTGCAGCCGCTCTACGGCGGCGCGCTCGCCCGTCCCTTCACCACCCACCACAACCAACTGGACCGCGACTTCTACCTGCGGATCGCCACCGAGCTCTACCTCAAGCGGCTGATCGTCGGCGGCATCGACCGGGTCTACGAGCTGGGCAAGGACTTCCGCAACGAGGGCGTCTCGCACAAGCACAACCCCGAGTTCACGATGCTGGAGTGGTACGAGGCCTACGCCGACTACGAGAAGACCGCCCACGACCTCGAGCGGATGGTCGCCGAGGTCGTCGAGCGCACCCTCGGCACGACCAAGGTGCAGAGGGGGGACGTCGAGATCGACTTCGCCCCGCCGTGGCGGCGGATCACCCTGCGCCAGGCGATCCTCGAGCGCTCCGGCATCGACATCGCCGAGCATCCGTCCCGCGAGGCGCTGGCCCAGGCGATCGGCGGCAAGCTCGACCCGAAGGAGGGTTGGGGCAAGCTGGTCGACGGGTTGCTCTCGCGTGACGTCGAGCCGGGGCTGATCCAGCCGACCTTCGTCCTCGACTACCCGGTCGAGCTCTCGCCCTTCGCCAAGGCCCACCGCAGCGAGCCTGGTGTGGTCGAGCGCTGGGAGGCCTTCGTCGGCGGCATCGAGATCGCCAACTCGTTCTCCGAGCTGAACGACCCCGACGAGCAGCGCCGCCGCTTCGAACAGCAGGCGGCCGAGATCGCCCGCGGCGACGACGAGGCGCAGCCCTACGACGAGGCCTTCGTCGAGGCGCTCGAACAGGGGATGCCGCCGACCGGCGGGGTCGGCCTCGGCATCGACCGCCTGGTGATGATGCTCACCGGCGCCCAGAGCCTCCGCGAAGTGCTGCTGTTCCCGGCGATGCGGAGTTGATGGGCCGAATAGCGCTGATATAGAGCGCTTATCGGCCCGTCAACGTTGGGCGGCGGCGACGCGGTCGGCACGTTTGGAGCCGTCGCCGAGGACGCAGAAGCAGCCTTCGCCGCCACCCGGCAGCGGCCCGGCGAGGACCCGGTCGGGGCGGAACGGCAGTTTCGCCTCGGCGTGGGTGGCGGCGAAGCGCAGGGGTTCTTCCGGCGCCATGCCGCGCGACTTTGCGTAGCTGCGCCAGAACGCCTCGGCGGCGTACTTGCGTCCCGATTCGCGCACGTCCTTGCGGAAGATGAAGAAGGCGAGGACGGCGATCAGGAAGCCCTCGATCGCGGCCAGCGCGACCCAGGATCCGGCGACGGCGAGCAGGATCGTGCGTGCTTTAGCCGCGCGTCGTCGCCCAGGTCGACCCGCTCGACCTGCTCAAGGCTGTCGCCGATCCCGCTCATCTCGCTCTCCGGTCTGCGGAAGCCGAGCGAGGGCATGAAGCCGATGCTCTGCGGCACCGAGGTGACGACGATCGTGAAGCGCTGCGTGTGCGTCTCCGAGTGACCCTCCGAGTCGGTGATCTCGGCGTGGCCGCCGCGGGTCAGCAGATTGCCGTGCTGCGGCAGCGATCCGCTCCCTCGGAAGCGCAAATTCCGCGATTCGGCGAACTTTTCCAGAGCCCCGGACGACGGCACGCAGGGATCCTAAACTGGCCAGTCAACGAAAATCTGCCCAACTTTCTGCAGGAATCTCTCAGAAAGCTCGCTAGTTACGTGCGACATGCGCACAAAGCCGGACTGGCGACCCCGGTAGAGTTAGGGAACGAAACGGCGTCATCCGATGATGGACAAGGCGTCGCCGTCTTCAATCCGGGCTTCCGGATGCGACCAAGAAGAGGTTTTGGATTTGTTCGAGCGATTCACTGAGCGGGCTCGTCAGGTAGTCGTCCTAGCGCAGGAGGAGGCGCGGACGCTCAAGCACAATTACATCGGCACCGAGCACATCCTGCTCGGGCTTCTCCGCGAGGAGGAGGGCCTGGCCGCCCGCGTCCTCGAGTCGCTTGACATCACCGTCGAACGGGTGCGTTCGCAGGTCGTCCGCATCGTCGGTTCCGGTGAGGAGGTCACCTCCGGCCAGATCCCGTTCACCCCGCGCGCCAAGAAGGTGCTGGAGCTCGCGCTGCGCGAGGCGCTCAGCCTCGGCCACAACTACATCGGCACCGAGCACATCCTGCTCGGCCTGGTCCGCGAGAACGAGGGCGTCGCCGCCCGCATCCTGCTCGACTTCGACGCCGACTCGGACAAGATCCGCAACGAGGTCATCCGGATGCTCTCCGGTCCCGGTGGCCGCCGTCAGGGCAGCTCCTCCGGCTCCGGCTC
>MKSH01000133.1:5601-5672 GCA_001898095.1 Solirubrobacterales bacterium 70-9
CTCGCCGAGGAGGGCAAGCTCGACCCGGTGATCGGTCGCGAAACCGAGATCGAGCGGATCATGCAGATCCT
>MKSH01000133.1:5679-10515 GCA_001898095.1 Solirubrobacterales bacterium 70-9
CGCACCAAGAACAACCCCGTGCTGCTCGGTGAGCCCGGCGTCGGCAAGACCGCCGTGGTCGAGGGCCTCGCCGCCAAGATCAACTCGGGCGAGGTTCCGGAGCTGCTGAAGAACAAACAGATCTACACGCTCGACCTGGCCGCCCTGGTGGCGGGCTCGAAGTACCGCGGTGAGTTCGAGGAGCGCCTCAAGAAGGTGATGAAAGAGATCACCCAGCGCGGCGACATCATCCTGTTCATCGACGAGCTCCACAACCTGGTCGGCGCCGGCGCCGCCGAGGGGGCGATCGACGCCGCCTCGATCCTGAAGCCGGCCCTGGCCCGCGGTGAGCTGCAGACGATCGGCGCGACGACCCTCGACGAGTACCGCAAGTACCTCGAGCGCGACTCGGCGCTGGAGCGGAGATTCGCCCAGATCCGGGTCGACCAGCCTTCGCCGGAGGACACGGTCCGCATCCTCGAGGGTCTGCGCGAGCGCTACGAACAGCACCACAAAGTCACGATCAACGACGAAGCTCTGGAAGCAGCAGCCGAACTGGCCGACCGCTACATCTCCGACCGCTTCCTGCCCGACAAGGCGATCGACCTGATCGACGAGGCGGGCTCGCGGCTGCGCATCAAGTCGATGTCGACGCCGCCGGTCTACCGCGACCTCGAGGAGGAAATCGAGTCGACGCGGCGCGACAAGGAGGCCGCGATCGAGGCCCAGGAGTTCGAAAAAGCGGCCAACCTGCGCGATCAGGAGCGTCAGCTGACCACCCGCAAGCGCCAGCTCGAAGATGAGTGGGCCGAGGGTGAGAACGGCGAACGGCCGGTCGTCGGCGAGGAGGAGATCGCCGACATCGTCTCGATGTGGACCGGCATCCCGGTCTTCAAACTGACCGAGGCCGAGACCAAAAAGCTGATCCGCATGGAGGAGGAACTCCACAAGCGCGTGATCGGCCAGGAGGTCGCGATCACCGCCGTCTCGAAAGCCATCCGTCGCTCCCGCGCCGGGATCAAGGACCCGAAACGGCCCGCCGGCTCGTTCATCTTCCTCGGGCCCTCCGGGGTCGGCAAGACCGAGCTCGCCCGCACGCTCGCCGACTTCCTGTTCGGCGACGAGGAGGCGATGATCCGGATCGACATGTCCGAGTACATGGAGAAGCACGCGGTCAGCCGTCTGGTCGGCTCGCCTCCGGGCTACATCGGCTACGACGAGGGCGGCCAACTGACCGAGGCCGTGCGCCGCAAGCCGTACTCGGTGCTGCTCCTGGACGAGATCGAGAAGGCCCACCCCGACGTCTTCAACATCCTGTTGCAGATCCTCGAGGACGGGCGACTCACCGACAGCCAGGGCCGCACGGTCGACTTCCGCAACGCGATCGTGATCATGACCTCGAACATCGGCGCCGCCGAGATCTCGAAGAACACCTCGATCGGCTTCACCGTCTCCGACGACGAGACCGGCATGTCCTACGACGACATGAAGAACCGGATCATGGGCGACCTCAAAAAAGTGTTCCGGCCGGAGTTCCTCAACCGGATCGATGAGGTCATCGTGTTCCACAAGCTGGCCAAGGACGAGGTCAAGGAGATCATCGACCTGATGATCAACCGGGTCCGCGTCCAGGTCGCCGAGCACGAACTCCAGCTCGACATGACCGAGGAGGTCAAGGACTTCCTCGTCGACAAAGGCTGGGACCCGTCGATGGGCGCGCGTCCGTTGCGTCGGGCGATCCAACGCTACATCGAGGATCCGCTCGCCGACGAAGTCCTGCGAGCAGGCCCGATGACCCCCGGCTCGACCGTGATGTTCACCCGCGATGCCTCCGGCGACGAGGAAGACAAGCCGCTGCGCCTGGAGATCATCCCGCCGAGCAGCAAATCACCGCTCGAGGAGGGCGACCGGCCGAAAGTCGGCGTCGGCGCCAAGAGCGGCGAGGGCGACGGGGTCCACGGCTCCGACAACGAGCCGGACGCCGATCACCACGAGTCCTGACCTAGGCCTGAGCAGCGCAAGATGAGGGAACCCGGCCGCAGTGCGATCGGCACCTGGAGCGGTGGCCGCTTCCTTCACTTCGGTGAGGCGATCGACGAGGATCGCCTCACCGCCTTGCTGCGCCCGGGGGAGGGGATCGACACGGTCCTCACCGCCGACGCCTACGGGACCGGCGAGGCCGACAAGGTACTCGGCCGGGCGATCGCCGGCGTCGACCGCGACGCCTACTCGCTCGTCGGCGCGGTCGGTCACGACTTCTACGAGGGCGAGCGCAACGGGCCGAAGGGCTTCCCGCGCTTCACCGACCCGAAGCTCCGCGCCCCCGCCGACTACGCCTCCTATCTGCGGATGGCGACGGAGGCGCAGCTCGAGCGGCTCGGCGCCTCGCAGCTCGACCTGCTGCTGCTCCACAACCCCGACCGCACCGGTTACTCCTCGGAGGTCGTCTGGGACGGGATGGCGGCGCTCCAGGACGCCGGCCTGACGGCGAAGATCGGCGTCGCCCCCGGGCCCGCCAACGGCTTTACCCTCGACCTGATCTCCTGCCTCGAGCGCTTCGGCGACCGGCTCGACTGGGCGATGATCATCCTCAACCCGCTGGAGCCCTGGCCCGGTGAGCTGGTGCTCGACGCGGCCGCCCGCCACGACGTCAAGGTGATCACCCGCGTGGTCGACTACGGCGGCCTCTTCTGGGGCGACCTCCGTCCCGGCATGGAGCTGGGGCGGACCGACCACCGCTCCTTCCGCCCGGCGGGCTGGATCGAGGCCGGCCTCGAGAAGCTCGACCGCCTGCGGCCCTTCGCCGAGCGCGCCGAGCTGACCCCGATGGGGCTCGCCTGCCAGTGGAACCTCGCCCACCCGGCGGTCGAGTGCGTCGCCCCGACCCTGATCCAGGAGGTCGGCCCTGAGGCGCGGACGATCGAGTCCCAGCGAGCCGAGCTGGCCGCCGTCCCGGCCGAGGCGCGCCTCTCCGAGGACGACGTGGCGGCGATCCGGGCGATCGGCGACAACGCCGGCTGCATGGCGCTGAAGGGCGCCAACCCGACCTTCGAGGGCGAGGAGCAGCCCGACAGCTGGGCGCTCAGCCCGGAGCTGGCCGAGGTCGGCGGGCGTTGGGGCATCGATCCCGAGCGCGACCTCGTCCTCACCCACTGAGCCGCCGCGCCGCCCCGTCCCGCCGGGCCGCCTGATCCCCGCTTAGGCTTCCGCGCCATGAACGGCAAGTGGTGGACGCTGGTCGGCGCCTGCTTCGGGCTCTTCCTGCTGATGCTCGACTCGACCGTGGTCTCGCTGGCGTTGCCGCGGATCCGCCACGACGTCGGCGCCTCGCCCGAGCAGTTGCAGTGGATGATGAACGCCTACCTGCTGACGATCGCCGTGCTGGCGGTGACCGCCGGGCGGCTCGGCGACATGTTCGGGCGCCGCCGCCTCTTCCTGATCGGGATGGCCGGGTTCGCGATCGGCTCGGTCGTCTCCGGCCTGGCCGGAGACCCCGACGTGTTGATCGGAGGCCGCATCCTCCAGGGCGCCGGGGCGGCGCCGGTGTTGGCGCTCTCGCTCGCCCTCGTCTGCAACGTCTTCCCCGAAGCCGAAGTGCCGAAGGCGCTCGGGATCTGGGCCGCGGTCTCCTCCTCGGCGCTGGCGATCGGGCCGCTGATCGGCGGCATCCTGCTGGAAATCGACTGGCGGGTGATCTTCCTGATGAACCTGCCGCTGATCGCCGCCGGCATGGTGATCGTCCACCGCTTCGCCCCCGAGTCGACCGACCCGGGTTCGACCCGCGAGATCGACTGGCCCGGGCTCGCCGCACTCAGCCTCGGCCTCACCCTGGTCGTGCTGGCGCTGGTCCAGTCGGAAGCCTGGTCGACCCCGCTGGTGGTCGCCCTCGCCGTGATCGGACTCGTCTCGCTCGGCGCCTTCTGGCTGGTCGAGCACCGGGTGCGGGCGCCGATCGTCGAGTTCGGCCTCTTCCGCAACGGTCCCTACTTCGGCGCCAGCGCCGCAGCCTTCTGCCTGGTCGGGGCCTGGTGGGCGGTGATCTACTTCCAGCCCCAGTACCTGCAGGACGTGCGCGGCCACTCGCCGCTGGTCTGCGGGATCGAGGTGCTGCCGATCACGGTGCCGATGATCTTCCTCTCGCCCTTCACCGGCCGGCTGATCGCGAAGTGCGGCGCCCGCGCCCTGATGACCGTCGGCATGGTCTTCGGCACGGCCGGGATGCTGGTCCTCACCCAGATCGACGCGACCACCTCCTACGCCTTCATCCTGCTCGGCTACCTGCTCTTCGGGATCGCTCTCGGGCTCGTCTACGCGCCGATGTCGACGGCGGCGATGGCGGCGATGCCGAAAGAGAAGGTGGGGATCGCCGCGGGCGTCCTCTCGATGGTCCGGCTGCTCGCCGGGACGATCGCGCTGGCGGCGACCGGGGCGATCTTCCACTCGCTGCTCGGCTCCGGAAAGGGCTTTGCCGGCTCGGTAGCCGGCTCGACCTGGCTCTCGGTGGGGCTATGCGCCCTCGGTGCGATACTCACCTGGGGGTTCGTGCGGAGCCCCGCAGAAGAGGGCAGTGACCCGGCGGTGGCGGGCGAACCGGCCCCGGTCGACCTCCAGCATCACGCGCACCACCGCCGTTTCCACCTCTAAACCGCTTTCCAGAGCGGTTTTTGCAATAATTAGGTGGATGGCTTCATTGTCAGGGGATGCGCTACATGAGTTGTCGGAACGTCAGGATCCCCGACTGATCAGAGCACTAGATGTTGTGGCACCCGGCGGAGCCCTCCGCGAGGGGATCGACAACATCGTTCACGCCCGTACCGGCGGGTTGATCGTCGTCGGTGAGCTCGACGAGATCAGCCA
>MKSH01000133.1:10533-17771 GCA_001898095.1 Solirubrobacterales bacterium 70-9
TACCAGGTGGCGAAGATGGACGGCGCCATCGTGCTGAACGCGGAGGCGACGAAAATCGCCTGGGCGAACGTCCAGCTGATGCCGGATCCGACGATCCTCTCGTCCGAGACCGGCACCCGCCACCGCACCGCCGAGCGCGTCTCCAAACAGACCGACGCGCTGGTGATCGCCGTCTCGCAGCGGCGCGAGGTGGTCTCGCTCTACGTCGAGGGCGCCAAGTACATCCTGCAGGACATCCCCGCGGTGCTGGCCAAGGCCAACCAGGGCCTGGCGACGCTGGAGAAGTACCGCCAGCGGCTCGACGAGGTGTCGGCGCGGCTGACCGTGCTCGAGTTCGAGGGGCGGACGGTGCTCCACGACGCGCTCGCCGCCCTGCAGCGGGCCGAGCTGGTGACGCGGATGGCGGTCGAGGTCGAGCGCTACATCGTCGAGCTCGGGACCGAGGGCCGGCTGATCGAGATGCAGCTGGAGGAGACGATGGTCGGCGTCGCCGCCGACAAGACCGCGCTGCTGCGCGACTACGCGGTCGAGGACTCCGAGGAAGGCCTCGCCGCGATGCTGCAGGCGCTCTCGCGGCTGCCACACCAGGAGGTGCTCGACTTCGGCCGGCTCGCCGAGCTGCTCGGCTACGACCGCAAGATCGCCACCACCGACTTCCCGGTCTCGCCGCGCGGCTACCGGGTGCTCGGCCGGGTGCCGCGGATCCCCAAACTTGTAGTCCAGAAGATCACCCACGAGCTGGGCGGGTTGGAGGAGGTCCTCGCGGCCCCCGACGCCGAACTCGCCGCCGTCGACGGAGTCGGGCCCAGTCGGGCCAAAGACATCCGCGAGGGCCTGCGACGGCTCCAGGAGGTCGATCTCGTGGACCGGTACTTACAGAGTTGACGGCGATAAGCGCTGTCGCGTGACGAAAGGAGCGACCTATTTCCGAGCTAGATGAGGCCACCGTGGAAGAGGTCTTCGAGGAAGACATCGAGTACGTCTGTGACTTCGAGGAGGGCGACAAGGTCGTCTACCCGCATCACGGGGCCGGCTTGGTGATGACCAAAGAAACGCGGGAGCTGATGGGCAGTGAGCGTGAGTACCTCACGATCAAAATCCTCCACAACGAGCTGACCGTGATGGTCCCCACCGAAAACGCGGGCAAGGCTGGGTTGCGCCGCGTGATCGACGAGGAAGAAATCAAAAAAGTCACTGCCGTCCTCACCGACGACGTCTCCGAGATGCCGAAAAACTGGAACAGGCGTTTCAAGTACAACCGCGAGAAGATCAAGACCGGCGACGTGTTCGAGCTGGCCGAGGTCGTCCGCAACCTCGCGCTCCGCGAGATGGAGAAGGGCCTCTCCACCGGTGAGAAGCAGATGTACACCCGGGCGAAGAAGATCCTCGCCTCGGAGTTCATGTACGCCCTCGACAAGGACGAGGACGGCGCCGAGGAATACCTCGACGGTCTGTTGGAGGATCGTTTCGCCGCCACCGCCTCTGCCTGAGGGCACCAAGCCTGAGGTAACCGCAGTCATCGCGGCCGCCGGATCCGGGGAGCGCCTCGGAGCCGGCGGTCCGAAGGCGTTCGTGCCGCTCGGAGGGCGGCCGATGATCGCCTGGTCACTCGACGCCTGTCTCGCCTGCGAGGGCGTGGCGGGCGTCGTGGTGGCGGTGCCGACGGGCTGCGAGCACGGACTTGGCGGGCGCGCGAGGGTGCGGACCGTCGACGGCGGCTCGACCCGCGCCGAGAGCGTCGCCAACGCCCTCGCCGCGGTCGACACCGAGTATGTGGCGATCCACGACGCCGCCCGCCCGCTGCTGACCCCTGAGCTGCTCCAGGACCTGGTCGCCGTCCTCGCCGCCGACTCCGACGCGGACGCCGTGATCGCCGCCGCTCCGCTCACCGACACGGTCAAGAAGGTCGACGGCAACCGCGTTGAGGAGACCCTTGACCGTTCCCGACTCTGGGGCGCACAGACTCCCCAGGTGTTCAGGACCGCCGCCCTGCGTGCGGCGCTCGACAGTCACGATGCGGCCACCGACGAGGCGATGTTGATCGAGGCCGCCGGGGGGAAGGTGCTGATCCACGATTCGGGCGCCCCGAACATCAAGGTGACCACGCCTCTGGACCTCCGCATCGCCGAGCTGCTCCTGCCCGATCGGTAGGCGGGCGGAGGGACTGATGAGGGGCCACTGCGGCGGGGACGGGGATCCAGGCCCCTGCGGCCGGGGACGGTCCCGTCCCGGGCGTCTCGCGGCGGCCCGGGCAGGCTGCCCGCTTGCCGCGAGACGCCCGGGACGCGAGGCTTCCGGCAGGAAGTGCGCAGGTCCCGCGCGCTTCCCGGGGAAAGACGCCACGCCTCCGACGCCCCCAGGTTGATGGGCCGAAAAGCGCTGATATAGAGCGCTTTCCGGCCCATCGACATCTCGGCCCTCACGGAAGGGTCACTTCGCGGCGCCTTCCCTCGGGGAACGTGGAGTCCCCGGCGTCCCCCTCGCGACCCTCCGCCCCGGCGGCGGCCTGTGGAGCCTTTCCGCCTCATCGGGACGGTTTCGCTCCACGCCGGGACCCGCACCCCTCGCCCCTCTCCCCGAGACCCGGCCCTCTCGTAGGCGGTCACAGCCTGCCCGGACCGGCTACGAGAGGGCCGGGTCCCTTACCCGTCCCATCCCCGCCGTCTAAGCCCGGCTGCTCCTGCTTCCCAACAGCACATAGACCAGCGTCGCGCTGAAGGTGAGCTGGCCGACGCCCAGTGCGGTGCCGAGGTTCACTGCTCCCAGAGCCAAGGCGGCGAAGACGCCAACGAAGAATCCGGCGGCCAGGATGAGCAGCTGACGGCCCATTGCCCCTGAAGTCTAGGCTTCGTCCCCCGTGCTCACCGACTACCACCTCCACCTGCGGCCCGACGAGTCCGACACCACGTTCGAGCGCTACTTCACGAACGAGAACGCGGAGCGCTACCTGGCGGCGGCGCGGGCGGCCGGGATCGAGGAGCTGGGTGTCTCCGAGCACATCTACCGCTTCCGCCAGGCGCTCGACCTCTGGAGCCACCCGCTGTGGCTGGAAAACGCCAACGACGACCTCGATGCCTACTGCGAGTTCGTCCGCTCGACCGCGCTGCGGCTCGGCATCGAGGCCGACTACGTCCCCGGCGCCGAGGCGCGCACTGCAGAGCTGCTGGAGGCGCGTGACTTCGACTTCGTGGTCGGCTCGGTCCACTTCGTCGGCGACGGCGACGCGGCGGTCGACCACGACGGCTTCGACGTCTGGGACGGCGATGCCGACGCCGAGGAGGTCTGGAGCCGTTATTTCGAGGCCTTCGGCTGCTGCGCCCGCTCCGGCCTCTTCGACATCCTCGCCCACCCGGACCTGGTGAAGGTCTGGGGTCGGGATCGGCCGCTGCCGGAGGGCGACCTGCGTCGCTTCTACGAGCCCGCGGTCGAGGCGATCCTCGAGGGCGGCTCGGCGGTCGAGCTCTCCACCGCGGGCCTGCGCAAGCCGGTCGGCGAGCTCTACCCGGCGCGCGCCTTCGCCGAGCTGATCGTCGAGGCCGGGGTCCCGTTCGCGCTCTCCTCCGACGCCCATCTACCGGAGCAGGTCGGCTTCGGCTACGACCAGGGCATCGCCTTCCTCGACGACCTCGGGGTCGAGGAGATCGCCGTCTTCGAGGGGCGTCGTAGGCGGCTCGAGCCGCTCGGCGCCCGCGTCGGCTGAGCGCCGTGGTCGGGATCGGCTACGACTCGCACCGCTTCGCCGAGGGGCGCAAGCTGATCCTCGGCGGGGTCGAGATCGACCACCCGCTCGGCCTCGACGGCCACTCCGACGCCGACGTCCTCACCCACGCGGTGATCGACGCGATCCTCGGCGCGGCGGGCGGCGGCGACATCGGCACGCTCTTCCCGCCCGACGAAGAGCAGTGGCGCGACGCCGATTCGATCGACCTGCTGCGGACCGCGATCGGGACGATCGCCGGGCGGGTGATCAACGTCGACGCCACGGTGATCTGCGAGGAGCCGCGCCTCGGCCCCTACAAGGCGCAGATGGAGCAGATCCTCGGCGCGGCCACCTCGGGCCGGATCACGGTGAAGGCGACCACCAACGAGGGCATGGGCTGGATCGGTCGCGGTGAGGGCATCGCCTGCATCGCCGTGGCGCAAATTGACGACGACTGATACCGAGGCGGCGTGGGCCAGCCTCGCAAGGACGCAGGGAGCGAGACGAGGGGAGCGCACTCCCAGTGCGTGACCCGAAGTGAGTGACCGAGGACACCGCGAGGCGCTCCCACGCCGCCTCGGGATGGCTTGCTGGCCGCCCGGCCAATAGTCTTCATGGATCGATGGCGAGTACGGGTGACACCGACGTCCGGGGGGCCGTGTCGGATCTCCTCTTCGAGGGGAAGGTCCTGCACCGGGCCGGCGTGATCGCGCCGATGCGTCCCGACAAGGCGCTGCGGGTGGCGAGCACCTTCCTGCGCTGGGGCGCCTCGCCGGCGACCGGCGTCACCGCGGCGGCGATCGAGCACCCGCACGAGATCGCGATCCTCGACGAACGCGGCTCGCTCACCTGGGAGCGCCTGCACAAGCGCTCCAACGCCCTCGCCCACGCCTTCGCGGCGATGGGGATCGGGCCGGGGGACGGGGTCGGGATCATGGCCCGCAACCACCGCGGCTTCCTCGAGGCGACCCTGGCGTGCGCCAAGCTCGGCGCCTCGGCGCTCTACCTGAACACGATGTTCTCAGGACCGCAGCTGGTCGACGTGATGAAGCGCGAGGGGCCGAAGGCACTGGTCTACGACGAGGAGTTCGAGGACCTGCTGGCCGGGGTCGAGCCGGGGGTGCGGCGGATCGTCGCCTGGCACGACGGCGCCCCGCCCGCGGGCAAGACGACGCTCGAGCAGCTGCTGGCCGACGGCGACGACTCCGACCACCGGCCGCCGCCCGACAAGCCGCGCTTCGTGATCCTCACCTCGGGCACCACCGGGACGCCGAAGGGCGCCCAGCGGACCAGCCCCGACGGGCTGATGGCGCTCGCCGCGGTGCTCGACATGATCCCCTTCCGCCGCGGCTCGACGATGATGATCGCGGCACCGCTGTTCCACTCCTGGGGCTTCTTCCACTTCGTCGTCAGCCTGCCGACCGCCTCGACCATGGTGCTGCGCCGCCGCTTCGATCCCGAGGGGACGCTGGCGGCGATCGAACGCAGCCGCGCCGACGTGCTCGGCGCGGTGCCGGTGATGGTGCAGCGGATCCTCGGCCTCCCGGACGAGGTGCTCGGCCGCTACAAGCTGCCCTCGCTGCGGGTCGTCTCGTTGTCGGGATCGGCGCTGCCCGGCGAGCTGGCGATCGAGTGGATGGACCGCTTCGGCGACACGATCTACAACCTCTACGGCTGGACCGAGGTCGCCTACGCGACCGTCGCCACGCCGGCCGACCTGCGCGCCGCGCCCGGCACCGCCGGCCGGCCGCCGCGGGGCACGGTGGTGAAGCTGCTCGACGACCAGGGCGTGGAGGTGCCGCGCGGCGAGGTCGGGCGGATCTTCGTCGGCAACGAGATGCGGATGGAGGGCTACACCGGCGGTGGCAGCAAAGAATCGATCGACGGTCTCCTCTCCAGCGGCGACGTCGGGCACATCGACGAGGACGGCCGCCTCTTCGTCGACGGCCGTGACGACGAGATGATCGTCTCCGGCGGCGAGAACGTCTTCCCGCGCGAGGTCGAGGACTGCCTCGCCGACCTCGACGGGATCCGCGAGGTGGCGGTGATCGGGGTCGACGACGAGCAGTTCGGGCAGCGGCTCGCCGCCTTCGTCGTGCTCGAGACCGGGGCCGCGCTGGATGAAGCCGACCTCGCCGCGCACGTGAAGGCGAACCTCGCCTCCTACAAGACCCCGCGTGAGGTCGAGTTCCTCGACGAGCTGCCGCGGAACGCCACCGGCAAGGTGCTGAAGCGCGAGTTGCGCGACCGTCAGGCGAGCGGCCGAGACGCCCAGTAGGCTTCAGCCGCATGAGTGAACCGGCGAGGCAGCTGAAGGCCGTCCGCGAGGCGAACGGCGACATGCACGCCGTCGCTGCCCAGGCCCTGGAGTGGGTGAAGGTCTCGGAGGCGCGGGTCGCTGCGGCCGAGGATTCGGCGGAGAAGGTCCGTGCCGAGCTCAAGGAGCGCGCGATGAAGACGCTGCGCGAGATGAGCGCCCAGGCGCGCAAGCAGATCGAGGCGGCGAAGGAGGCCCAGGCCGCCGCCGAGTCGAAGCTGGCCGCCGCCGAGGCGGGCCGCGACCGGGCCGAGAAGTCTTTCGAGAGCCTGCGTCGGACCTCGCAGGTGGAGCGCGAGCGGACGTTGGCCAAGGCCTCCGAAGCGGGGAAGGACGCCGACTCCAAGGTCGAAGCCGCCGAGGCGCGGGTCGACGAGGTCGAGGCGCAGGCGCAGCGCGAAGTCGAGGTGACGAAAGCCGCCGTGCGGACCGAGATCGACACCCGGGTCGAGGAGGCTCGCCGGCGGATCCAGGCCGACGCCGACAAGCGCGTCGCCGAGGCCGAGCAGCGCGCCGCCGAAGCGGAGGCCGGTGCCGAGGCCGCCCGTCAGACCGCGATCCAGCTGGAGACCGAGATCGAGAAGCGGGTCATGGAGGGGACCGAGGAGGTCCGCCGCGAAGCCGAGGAGAGCGTCCGCCGGCTGGTCGAGAAGGTCGAGCGCGAGGCCGAGGACGTCGCCCGAGCTCGTGCCGAGGACCAGCTGCAGGCCGAGTCCGAGCGGATCAAGCAGCAGGCGCTGCGCCGTGAGGAGCGGGCCCGCGCCGCCACCGAGGAAGAGATCCGTGCCAGCGTCTCGAAGGCTCGCCGCGAGGTCCAGGCGGCTGCCCAGGACGACGGCCCGACGTGGATGCGGGACACGGGTCCCAAACCGCAGTCCTCGACCGGCTACCGCACCTACTAGGGCTCCGGGCCGCCGGCCTCGCGCCCGGCCGGTAACCTCGCCCGCATGCGCGAGGTGCGGATCAGGGACACGCTGAGCGGGGCGCTGCAGACGATCGATCCCGACCACGAGGTCGGCATCTACGCCTGCGGCCCGACCGTCTACAGCCGCATCCACATCGGCAACGCGCGGCCCTTCGTCGTCTTCTCGCTCTTCGCCCGGTTCCTGCGCTCGGAGGGCTACAAGGCGCGGCTCGTCGTCAACGTCACCGACATCAACGACAAGATCTACGCCGCCGCGGCGCAGGCGGGGGAGGGGTCGGCGGCCTTCGCCGAGCAGA
>MKSH01000133.1:17934-18431 GCA_001898095.1 Solirubrobacterales bacterium 70-9
GTCCGGTTCGGCGGGGCTGAAGGAGGAGCGCCTCGACTTCGCCCTCTGGAAATCGACCAAGGAGGGCGAGGACACGAACTGGGAGTCCCCCTGGGGCCCCGGGCGGCCCGCCTGGCACATCGAGTGCTCGGTGATGGCCGAGCGCGAGCTGGGCGCCTCGTTCGCCATCCACGGCGGCGGCTCCGACCTGGTCTTCCCCCACCACGAGAACGAGATCGCCCAGTCCGAGTCGGCGGGGCGGCCCTTCGCCCACGTCTGGATGCACAACGGGATGGTCGACACGGGCGGCGAGAAGATGTCGAAATCCGAGGGCAACATCTTCCAGCTGAAGGAGGCGCTCGACCGCTATGGCAGCGAGGCCGTGGTGGCCTACCTGATCTCGGGGCACTACCGGCAGCCGCTGGCCTTCGGCGAGCTGCAGATGGAAGAAGCTGTGGCTCGGGTGGAAAGGCTTCGCAATTTCTTCCGGGAGCACCCTGTGGGGCGCGAGGAGGGGG
>MKSH01000133.1:18483-19107 GCA_001898095.1 Solirubrobacterales bacterium 70-9
GCCGAGGCGTTCGAGCTCGTCGCCGAAGCGAACCGCGACGGAATCCCCGGTGCCGCCGAGGCATTGGCGGAGATGCTTGAGCTCGTCGGGCTGGAGTCGCTCGCCGCGGGTGAGGACGATTCGGACCCCGAGGCCGAGAAGCTGCTTCGGGAACGGCAGGCCGCGCGGGCTGCCAAGGATTTCGCCCGGGCAGATGAGATCCGCGACCGGCTCGCCGGCATCGGCTGGGAGGTCCGCGATTCCGCCGAGGGCGCCCGGCTGGTCCGGCGCTGATGGCCTCGCAGATCATCTACGGCGTCCAGCCGGTCCAGGAGGCGGAGCGGGGGAGGCGCAGGGTCCACAGGGTGTGGAGGGCTCCGGAGACCTCCGGGGCCGAGCTGGAGCGGCTGTGCGGGTCTCCCGACCATCAGGGGGTGGTCGCGGAGGTCGATCCTTATCCGTACGGCGACGCGGAAGCGATGCTGCGCAAGTCCGACGCGCTGATCGTGGCGCTCGACCAGGTGCAGGACCCGCGGAACCTCGGCGCCGTCTGCAGGTCGGCGGAGTCGGCGGGCGCGGCCGGGGTGATCGTCCCCGAGCGTCGGGCGGCGATGGTGACTCCGGTCGCCTGCAAGACCTCGGCGG
>MKSH01000133.1:19145-20541 GCA_001898095.1 Solirubrobacterales bacterium 70-9
GATCTGGGGCGCCGACGCCGACGGCGATCAGCCGCCCTGGGGCGTCGACCTCACCGGGCCCACCGTCCTGGTGCTGGGCGGGGAGGGAAAGGGCCTTCGTCCCCGGGTGGCGTCCAGTTGCGATGGCCTGGTCGCCCTGCCGAGCCTCGGCCGGGTCGAGTCCCTGAACGTCTCCGCCGCCGCCACCGCGCTCCTGTTCGAGTCCGTGCGCCAGCGCTCCTGACGGCCTCGAACTCCTCCTTTCGTCCAGGCCCCTGCAAGTTTCTTTGCAAAAAGTCGCAATTTGGGGTTGACAGAACTCCGCTTTTGCATAGACTGGCGCCTCAATAAAGGGTGAACCTCAGCTTGAGTCTGAGGAACGCCTCCGGAATAAGTAGGGCGCCTCGGGGGAGGTAAGTGGCGCCACGACCCTTCAGCAAGGAGAAGGATCTGTGGCACTATCGACGCCTAAGCAGCAATATCGGCCGAGCACGGCTAGCCGTGGCTCAGCCATGGCTGCGCGAGCTAACCCTCAAGCTGAGCTTGATGATCATTATCTGGTCGCCCTCGCCAAGGACGGCCGCACCGATGCCTACGACGCGATCGTCCGTCGGTACCGCGGATTCGTTCGTCTCAAGGCTTCTTCGTACTTCCTCCTCGGGGGCGAGTCCGACGACCTGATCCAGGAGGGCCTGCTCGGCCTCTACAAGGCGATCCGCGATTACCGGACCGACCGCGAGTCGAGCTTCCGCAACTTCGCCGAGCTCTGCATCACCCGCCAGATCATCACCGCGGTGAAGACCGCTACCCGCAACAAGCACACGCCGCTGAACCAGTACGTCTCGTTCAGCCAGACCCCCGCCGCCGGCGGCGACTCGGAAACGACCCTCGACGAGATCCTGCCGGGGCCGAGCGTCCATGACCCGGTCAACCAGGTGATCGCCACCGAAGAGCTGGAGAGCCTCGTCTCCTGCCTCTCGGGCGTCTCCGGGGTGCTCTCGGATCTGGAGAGCCGGGTGCTGTCGCTCTACCTCGACGGTCACTCCTACGAGCAGATCGCCGAGCGCCTCGAGTGCGACACGAAGACCGTCGACAACGCCCTGCAGCGGGTGAAGCGCAAGGTCGGCACCCACCAGGCCTCGCGCGAGGTGGCCGTCTAGGGCCGTTAGTCGCGGCGCTCCAGGTCCGCCAGCACGTAGTCGAGCAGTTCGCGCCCGTGGTCCGAGGCGACGGCAACGTCGTCGGCCTTGACTCGGACCCGGTGCAGCGACTGCATCCGCAGCACGTCGCCGTCGGCCCTGGGGTTGGGGAAGATCCCCGAGTAGCTCACGCCGAGGCGCTCGAGGTGGTCGGCGACGAGGGCGGTCGCCGGCGTGTCGAGCGGCAGGTCGATGTAGATCGCGTCGAGACAGGCGCG
>MKSH01000133.1:20567-21739 GCA_001898095.1 Solirubrobacterales bacterium 70-9
GTTGTGGTCGGCGTCGGTCTCGGTGTGCATCACCGTCCGCTCGGCCAGCTGGTAGTCGGCGGGCGGGTGCGCCAGCGTCCCCCGCAGCTCGCACAGCGCCAGGGTCTGGCCGATGATCTCGTGGTGGCGCTCGGGGGCGTAGACACGCCGGTCGTGGCCGTCGTTCAGCTTCGTGTAGAAGAGCGCCGCCGAGTTGCGCGTCCGCGCCCGGCCCGCGGCCGCGTCGTTCTCCACCGAGGCCGGGATCCAGCCCAGCAGGAAGCCGGTCTCGTGCGCCCCCAGCTCGATGTTCGCCTTCTGGCTGTAGGGATGGGCGGCGGTCGCCTCGCTGTACATGCCCGCCAGCCCCCGCTCCGTGCCCCAGTCCATCAGCACCCGCTTGGTGCGCGTGAAGAGGTGCTGCCCCCGGGCCGCCTCCAGCGTCACCGCCTGTCCGGAGTGAGCCACGGCATCGCCCGCGGCGGCCAGGCTCATCCCCTCGTGGCAGAGCAACTCGCCGGCCATCGTCTCCGCCACGCACGACACGTAGCGCCCCGCGGCGAGCCGGGCGCCGACCTCCACCGGGTCGTAAACCCAGCGGACGTCGTACGTCGTCCCGTAAGCTGCTTCTATCGCCTCGGTCAGGACGCCACCCTCTTCCGGGCCGAGAAAGCGAAAAGTGACATCCATCTAGCCATCATCGGCCCCACGCCCGCCTAGCTCAACCTGGGAGAGCACCTGATTTGTAATCAGGAGGTTGCCGGTTCGATCCCGGCGGCGGGCTTCCAGCGGGAAGGCCTTCAGAAAAGGTGCCTACGCAACCGCGCGGTGGGCGGCTACTCGTCGTCTTCGATCGAGACGATGTGGGCGGCGTTGATGAAGACCATCTGGTCCTTGCCCGCCAGCTTCAGGTCGACGATCGGGATCGCGCGGCCACCGACGCGGACGATTTCTTCGTCGGCTTTCTTGGCGCTGACCTCGACCTCGAACTTTCGCTTATCGCTGGTGCGGATGATCGCCATGGTCGGGTGATACCCGGCCGCGAGGCGGACCAACCCGAGGCGATGCTGCGGCGGGCTAGTCGCAGGGGGTGAGCAGCTTCGTCGGTTCGGTGGGGACGAAGTCGGCCTGTTTCGGCACGTGGGCGAAGACCTCGGTGTAGTACCGGGCGCCCTTGCAGGTCTTCGGCGCGG
>MKSH01000133.1:21767-22634 GCA_001898095.1 Solirubrobacterales bacterium 70-9
GCTTCGCCCCACCCGTGCCACTTCAGGTTCTTGCCGACCAGGTCGCCGTCGGCCGAGAAGCTGTAGGTCGCCGGTTCGACGAACTTGTGGCCGAGGACATCGGGCAGGTAGGTCGTCCCTGACTGCGCCTGCGAGTGGCGCATCACCGTCTCGGTGGTCGAGCCGCCACCTCCGCAGGAGGCGAGGACGACCGCGAGCGCGAGCGCCGCGACGAGGGCGGAAAGGAGCCGCATCGGCATCGGCGAGACCCTAGGGGACGCCGCGGCCGAGCCGAGCATGCCGCGTCGCGCGGGCGGGGCGTTTCAGTGACTGCGCGGGCTGCGGCCAGAGCTGAGGTGGGTGTGGGACCCGGCGGTCACCCGATGGGCGCTGCTGCGGGAGCGGACCAGCGCGGCGACGCCGAGGACGGCGCCGGCAGTGGCGACGACCGAGATGCCGAGCGCGATCGAGTCGGTCGCCAAGGCGACGATCGCCGCGGTCAGCACCACCGCGACGGTGAAATCTCTCCCAAACTCCGGCTCCACACCGTACAAATCGGCACTTTTACGGCTTCCTTGAGCGTTCTGGACTTATCGCGGAGGTGAGACGAGGGACGGGCAAGGGACGCGGCCCTCTCATAGGCGGTCCGGGCAGGCTGTGACCGCCTATGAGAGGGCCGTCCCTCGGGGAGATGGCGAGGGTGCGGTCCCGTGCTGGTCCCGGGGGAGATCCGTGGCGAAGGTGTCGGGAACGTCACGTTTCTTAAGGGAATACGTCACATCGGTCGCAGGTCCCCTCGCTCCGTTCGCTGCTTGTACGGGTATGGCGAACAAGCAGCGAACGGAGGTCCGGGGCGGGCCCGGATCCTCCGCGAAGGTGCACGTCCGG
>MKSH01000134.1:0-578 GCA_001898095.1 Solirubrobacterales bacterium 70-9
TCAGCTCGCGCAGGCCGAAGGCCGCCATGATGCCGAGGACGACCACGGTGAGGAAGGTGCGCAGGCCGACCCCCGACGCCGTGATCAGGTAGATCGCGAGGAGCACGGCGAGGCCGCCGTAGCAGTAGGGGAGATAACGGTCGAGGGCGGGGGCGATGGCCCGGCGCGCGCCGCGGGCCGAGCCGGTCGGCGACGAGAGCCAGCCCGCCGCGGCGAAGAAGGCGCCGACGATGATCACCGTGGTCGCGATCGAGACCATCAGCGAGGTGCCGATCGACCAGGCCGCTTCCGCCGCCGGCTTCACGTTCTCCTGCTTCACCAGCTGATCGACGACGATCCCGCCGGCGACGTGGCGGAGGACGAGCACGAGGAGCGCGGCGACGATCAGGCCGACGCCGCTGAACAGCACGGTGACCCAGCGGCCGCCCTGGGTCAGGTAGATCGCCAGCCCGAAGACGAGGAAGGTGAGGATCGAGAGCAGCAGCGCCAGCCCCTTGATCGCGATCACGATGTCCTGGGCGGTCTTCAGCTGTTCGGATTTGAGGATCGTGATCTGGCCCGCGTCGGGCGGCAGCTCT
>MKSH01000134.1:614-5496 GCA_001898095.1 Solirubrobacterales bacterium 70-9
CGCCGTGCTGACCGCTTCTTTCTTGTTTTCCAGCACCGCCATCAGCTGTTCGTGGGCGGTCCGGTTGGCCGTTTCCCAGAGCGACTGGGCGGTTCCCGTTTCGAGCACCTTTTCGACCCCCGGCACGGCGACCTGGCGCAGCCCGCTCGCCGCCGGCCCGGCCAGTTCCTTCGTTTCGCCGGGCAGGATTTCTTCGACTTTCTTTTCCACGTCGACGTTTTCGTAGAGCTGTTCGACCATGTATTCGCCGAGCGCGGTACGGATCGTCTGATTGCGGATCAGGTGGCCGGAGGTGTTGACCCACTCGCCGGTGTCGAGGGCCTGGCGCTCGACCCAGATCGCGAAGACGCTGAAGAAGGCGAGCAGGGAGCCGAGCACGATGAGCCCTTTGACCGTCCGCCGTCGCCAGGGCTTCATCGACCGGATGGTATACGTGGCACATGAAGCTAGAAGGCATCCACCACATCACCGCGATCACCGAGAACGCTCAGCGCAACGTCGATTTCTACGCGGGGGTGATGGGGCTGCGGCTGGTGAAGAAAACGGTCAACCAGGACAGTCCGACCGTCTACCACCTGTTTTTCGCCGATGAGGAGGGCGACCCGGGTGCCGACCTGACCTTCTTCGAGTACCCCGGGGCGGCGATCGGGACGCCCGGTGCCGGGATGGTGCACCGGATCGTCTGGCGCGTCGCCGCTCCCGAGTCGCTCGACTTCTGGGAGGGACGCCTCGGCGCCCACGACATCGAGCTCCGCCGCGAGGGCGACAGCCTCCGCTTCTCCGACCCCGAGGGCCTCGACCACGAGTTTTTCGTCGCCGACGTCCCCGACGCGCCGCTGACCGCCGACCATCCGGAGGTCCCGCGCGAGCTCGCCCTGCAGGGCTTCCACGCGGTGCGTGCCTACGCCGCGGCGCCGGAGACCAGCACGGCGCTGCTCGAGGCGCTCGAGTTCGAGGCCACCGGCGCGGGCTGGGAGGCACGCGGCGATGCCCGCGGCGGCCTCTACATCTACGACCCGCCGCCGGACGTGCGCCCGGTCCAGGGCGCCGGCTCCGTCCACCACGTCGCCTGGGCGTCGTCGGTCGAAGAGCACATGGCCTGGCGCGAGAAGGCGATCGCCGCCGGCGCCCGCCCGACCCCGGAGATCGACCGCTTCTACTTCAAGTCGATCTACTTCCGCGAGCCCAGCGGGGTGCTCTTCGAGATCGCCACGATGGGCCCCGGATTCACCGTCGACGAGCCGCTCGAGCACCTCGGCGAGAAGCTCTCGCTGCCGCCCGCCTTCGAGCACCTGCGCGACGAGGTCGAACCCAACCTGCGCCCGGTCGTCAACCCCCGTGCTCCGCAGACCTAAACGCCCAGCTGTTCCTTATCCCTCATATCCAGGGATAAGGAACAGCTGGGCGGGTAACCGGGCGCCGGGATCTGTGTAGGCCAACCCGTGATCACCGATGAGCGCCTCGCGGCGCTGCACGCCTACACGCGCAAGCACAGTGTCAATTGGCCGCTCTACGTGGTCATCCGGCTCGCCTTCGTCCCCTTCTTCCTGGTCTACTTCCGCCTCTCGCGCACCGGCCGCGCCCACGCCCGCCACGTCAAAGGCGGCCTGATCGTCGCCGCCAACCACCGCAGCTTCCTCGACCCCTTCATCGTCGGCGCCTGCCTGCCCTGGCGGCGGCCGATGAACTACGTCGCCAAGGTGGAGCTCTTCCAGAAGCCGCTGCAGGCCTGGTTCCTCTCCCGGCTCGGCGCCTTCCCGATCCGCCGCGGCGAATCCGACGAGGACTCGATGCTGACCGCCCGCATGGTGGTCGAACGGGGCGGGACGCTCTGCATCTTCCCCGAGGGGACCCGGATCCGCCGCGGCAGCCTCGCCAGCCCGAAGCGCGGGGTCGGCCGGCTCGCCCTGCAGACCGGCGCCCCGGTCCTGCCGACCGCGGTGATCGGCACCGAAGACGTGCGCCGCGGCTGGCGCATCCGCCCCCGCAAGGTGAAGGCCCGCCTCGGCAAGGCGATGACCTTCCCGCAGGCCGAGGAGCCCTCGCAGGCGCTCGCGGTCACGGTCACCTCGCGGATCTGGCCTAACGTGCTTCTGCAGTGGGAAGACCTGGGGGGGTTGCCGCCGATGCGGCGCGCCGCGGTGATCGGGGCGGGCAGCTGGGGGACGGCGATCGCGGTGCTGCTCGCCCGCGGCGGCCTCGAGGTCCAGCTCGGCGCCCGCACCGCGGGGGGCGCGGCGGAGCTGATCGAGACGGGCGAGAACCGCCGCTACCTGCCCGACGTGCCGCTGCCGGACTCGATCGACGTGCGCCCGGCGGCCGATATCGAGCTCACCGGCCTCGATCTGATCATCCTCGCGATCCCCTCCAAATCGCTGCCCGCGGCGGTCGGTGCGATCGCCGACCGGGCCGGGGAACGCTCCTCGATCCTGCTGCTCACCAAGGGGCTGATCGCGCCGCAGGGCCAGCTGCCCTCGGAGTACGTCGGCGAACGGGTGCGGGCGCGGGCGATCGCCTGCCTCGGCGGTCCGGCCCACGCGGCCGAGGCGGTCTCCGGCTCCGCCGCCCTGGTCCTCGGCTCCGCCGACCCCGACCTGCGCGCCCAGCTCGGCGAGGTCTTCGACCGCGCCGGCCTCGTCTGCGAGCGCTCCGGCGACGTGGTCGGGGTGGAGATGGCGGGCGCCGCCAAGAACGCCGCCGCCCTGGCCGCCGCCGCGGCCGAGCCACACGGGCTGAACGCGGCCGGGATCGCGGTCGCCGAGATCTGGCGCGAGTGCATCGCCTGCGGGATCGCCCACGGCGCCCAGCCGGAGACCTTCGCCGGCCTCGCCGGGGTCGGCGACCTGACCGCGACGATGCTATCGCCGACCGGGCGCAACCGCAGGGCGGGAGAGCTGCTCGGCACCGGCACCCCGGCCGAGGAGATCCCGGCGCTGATCGGCCAGGCCTCCGAGGGCCTCGACTCGACCCCGCTGCTGGCCGCCGCGGTGGCCGCGTCTGGGGTCGAGGGCGAAGCGCTGGAGGGTCTGGCGAAGCTGATCCGCGGCGAGGTCGAGGCCGAGGACTGGGTGGCCGGGCTGCGTCATGCCGAGCGTGCGAGGCAGGCGGCCTAGGCCGCGGTGGGGAAGGCCCATGCGGGACGCCATCGGTCGTTTGACCCTGCAAATAGGCTTGGCCGGTGAGCGGTCCCGAGGAGAACGTCGAGCCTGCCGAAATGGCTCCGGCGGCGAAGGCGGAGCTCGATCGCGCCTTCGAGAGCTTCTACAAGGAGCACCTGCGCGACGTCTACTCCTACGCCTACTACCGGGTGGGGAACCACCACGACGCCGAGGACCTCACCGAGCAGGCCTTCCTACAGGCCTACCGGCACTTCGACCGGGCGCGGCGCGAGTCCGACGGGCGGCCACTGCGGCCGTGGCTGATCCGGATCGCCCACAACCTCGCCTCGAACTACTACCGCGACCGCTCGCGCCGGCCGCAGACCCCGCTGGAGAGCGCCGATCCGATCGCGACCAAGCACGACACCGAGGACCTGGTCGCCGGGCGGGAGGAGCTGCGGCAGGTGATGGCCAACCTCGACGCGCTCTCCGACGACCGCCGCGAGGCGCTGATCATGCGCTTCGCCCTCGGCATGGACAACCGCGAGATCGCGCGGGCGCTGGGCCGCTCCGACGGGGCGACCAAGGTGCTGATCCATCGCGCGATCAAACAGTTGCAGGAGGAGATGGCTGATGACTCCGGGTGAGCAGCCGCGCGAGAAGGCCTGGGACGTCGAGGCGCTCCTCGGCGACGCGCTGCGCCCGATCGAGCCGCCGGAGCGGCTCATGGGGCGGATCGAGGACACCTTCACGACGCTCTCGGCGAAGGCGGCGACGGAGTTGTCGGACTGGGCCGAGGAGCTTTCCGACTCCGAGCTGAGCGCGCTCAAGGATCCCCGCAACTGGGTCCGCCCGGTGGTCGCGGTCAGCGTCGGGGGAGTTGCGACGGGAGCGCTGGTCTTGTTCGAGCTGCGCCGCCGCGGCAAGCAGGAGGCCGGCGGCGTGAAGCGGCTCGCGGGCGGGGTCAAGGATCTTTTGCCTTAGCGGGCGGACCCTTAAGGGACGGGGTTGCGGGACGCCAGAAGGGCGACCCCTTCTCTCACAACGGCGGGGAGGTTCGTTCAGGGGTCGCCCTTCTGGCGCTCACGGAACGCCTGGGAGGGTCGGCCTGGCGGCGGGGCGAACCGGCGGCGGCCAGGAGGCCCAGGATGCCGAGAGCCAGGTTCAGGGCTTCGTTGGCTCCGGCGGCGGGGAGGAAGCTGAGGATGGCCGCGGTGGGGTCCAGGATCAAGCCCCAGACGCCGAGGACGGTGAGGAGCAGGCCCGCGCCGAGGGCGTAGGCGCGGGAAGCGGTGCCGGCGAGGAGGAGGCCGAGGGAGCCGATGACCACCCAGAGGAGGTTCAGCCAGCCGTTGGTGCGGAGGGCGCCGAGGGTGTGGTCGAGGGTGCCGGGGGAGCCGAACGAGGAGCCGTAGAAGAAGCCCGCGATGCCGAGCAGGATCAGCAGTGCGCCGGTCGCGGTGCAGTAGAGACGCGCCGGACTTACGGGCTCCATAGGCGGCGATTGTAGGCTGCGCTGCCGTGCCTCAAACGTGTTACCGACATCCGAACCGCGAGACGGCCGTCTCCTGCTCTTCCTGCGGGCGGCCGATCTGCCCCGATTGCATGACCCCGACCCCGGTCGGCATGCGCTGCCCCGAGTGCGCCAACCAGCGCACCCGCGTGGTCCGCAACCCGACCGGGACGGCGACCAGCGTCGCCTTCCCGGCGACGATCGCGCTGATCGCGATCAACGTGATCGTCTACATGGCCGAGATCATCCACGGCCACGGCGGGACCTCGAT
>MKSH01000134.1:5535-6083 GCA_001898095.1 Solirubrobacterales bacterium 70-9
GCTTCGTCCACTTCAGCATCCTCCACATCGGCTTCAACATGTACCTGCTGTTCATCCTCGGCCGGCTGCTGGAGCCATCGATCGGGAGCGTCCGCTTCGTCTTCCTCTACTTCGCCTCGCTTCTCGCGGGGTCGTTCCTCGCCCTCGCGCTCACTCCCGACTCGGTCAGCGCGGGCGCCTCGGGGGCGATCTTCGGGGTCCTCGGTGCGACCTTCGTGATCGCGCGGGGACGGCGACTGGACGCGATCGCGGGCCAGATCGGGATCCTCATCCTGATCAACCTGGTGTTCACCTTCGCCGATACCGGGGTCAGCCTCGGGGCGCACGCCGGCGGACTCGTCGCAGGCGTCCTCTGCGGTCTCCTGATCGTCGCCGGTGAGCGTGGCAAGCTCGGCGAGTCCAGCAGCCGCGGCCGTCTGGCGGTCGAGCTCGGCGCGATGGGGGCGATCGCCGTGATCAGCTTCGTCCTGGCGCTGATGGCGGCCTCCTGGGGCGCGCCTTACTTCATCGGCTAGGTCCGCGCGGTGCGCGGCGCGGGTGACCGCAGG
>MKSH01000134.1:6326-13599 GCA_001898095.1 Solirubrobacterales bacterium 70-9
CTCGCCGCCCGCGATCGCGATCATCTCCGGCACCCAGAAGCCCGCCACGCGGACCGGCTCGAACAGCCGCTCGATCGCCACGACCCGCGGCACGGTGGCCCCGGCGACGGCCGCGCGGACGGTCGCCAGGCGGCCCTCCAGTTCGCCGCGCAGCTCATGTGACTCATCGCCGGTGCCGGTCGCCTCGCCGAGGCGGACGACTTCTTCCAGCATCTCGTTGAGGGTCGCAACCTTCATGGTCCGGTCCGCAATATGGCAGCCTTGCGGGGGTCCGTGGGAAGTCCGGCTATATTGGGGAAGCCGAATGGCCGACGACGTTCCAGCCCGAAGTACCGGGCCGCATAGCCGATGAGCGTTCTGCTGCTCGTCCTCCTGATGCTGTTGATCGCGATCAACGGCTTCTTCGTCGCCGCCGAGTTCGCGGTGGTGCGGTCACGCCGTGCCCGTCTCGAGCAGATGCGGGACGAGGGCGTGCGGGGGGCCGGGCGGGCGCTCGACCAGCTCGACCGGGTGGACGAGTTCGTCGCCACCAGCCAGGTCGGGATCACCCTCGCCTCGCTGGGTATCGGTTTCCTCGGCGAGCCCGCCCTGGCCGAGCTGCTGCAGCCGATCTTCGGCTTCGCCAGCGACGCGGTGGCGCTCGCACTGGCGATCGCCCTCGCCTTCATCATCGTCACCTTCCTGCACGTGATCCTCGGTGAGCAGTCGCCGAAGATGGTCGCCATCGGCCGCGCCGAGCCGACCCTGATCCGGGTCACCGGGCCGCTGATCTTCCTCGGCCGGGTGCTCCACCCGCTGATCGTCGCCACCAATGCGCCCGCCAACTTTTTGGTCCATAAGGTGCTTCGCATCCAGGTCGAGGACGCCGAGCAGACCTCGCCCGAGGAGCTCCGCCTGATCATCGCCCGGGGCGCCAAACAGGGTGGCCTCGACCCCGACGAAGCGGGCCACCTGGCGGGCGTCTTCCACCTGCACGAGCAGGAGGCGCGCGAGGTGATGACGCCGATCCCGGCGGTCGTCACCGTCGACGCCGACGAGACCGTCGAGGCGGCGCTGCGCCGCTGCGTCACCTCCGGCCACACCCGCCTGGTCGTGATCGAGGACGACAACCCGGACCGGGTGAAGGGCGTCATCCACAACAACAGCCTCGCCCGCCTCTACATGAGCGACGGGCCCGGGGCGACGATCGAGACGGTGATCCGCGACGCCCTGATCGTTCCCGAGACGCGCCCGCTCGACGACCTCCTGCATGACCTGCAGGTGCAGCGCACCTCGCTCTCGGTGGTCGTCGACGAGTACGGCCGCACGATCGGCATCGTCACCGTCGAGGACATCCTCGAGGAGGTGGTGGGGGAGATCGAGGACGAGACGGACCCGCGCGCCGCCGCCGTCCGCCGGCTCACCAACGGCGACTGGTTCGTCCGCGGCCACGTCAGCCTCGGCGACCTCGAGGACGCCGGGATCGATCTGCCCGAGGCCGACTCCGACACTTACAACTCGGTCGGTGGCTTCGTCTTCGGAGAGCTCGGCCGGCTGCCGAAGCGCGGCGACTCGATCACCGTGGACGGCTACACCCTGCGGGTCGAGGCGGTGCGGGAGAACCGGATCGAGGCGGTCCGGATCAGCCGCAGCACGGGCAGTTCTTCCGTCCGTACGGACGCCTAATTTCTTCGGGCAACCCGCGTCCCGCTATGAAGCTGGAGGTGCCCCAATGTGGGTTGTTCGCCTGACCGACAAGCAGCTCGAGGTATTGAGGGCGCTGCTGCGCTCCGAGGAGCACCTCGGCCCGGCGCTCAGAGGCTCGATCGAGGCCCTCGATCTGGCCCGCTGGGACGAGCTCCCCGAGGCCGCCTTGCCCTGGGAGGAGGTCGAAATCGCCGCCCGCCGTCAGAACGTCTCCGAGGCCGACGTCATCTGGGATCTCTCAGGAGGGAAAGGGAAAACGGCGCAGACCGACTGATCGTGCGCCCCTTCCCGTTCGAGCCGGCTCTCAGTCGTACGAGTAGAAGCCCGCGCCCGACTTACGCCCCAGCTTCTCTTCGCCGATCATCTCGACGATCAGTCCGGGCGGTCTGTGGGCGGGATCGGACGAGTCGGCGAAGAGGGCGTCGCCGATAGCCTCGGCGACGTCGAGGCCGACGAAGTCGAGCAGGGCCAGCGGGCCCATCGGGTGGCCGGCGCCGAGTTTCATGCAGGTGTCGACCTCGCCCGGCTCCATCCCCGTCCGCTCGACGATCCGCACCGCGTCGAAGAGGTAGGGGAAGAGGAGGCGGTTGACGACGAAGCCCGCCTGGTCGGGGACCTCGACCGCGGTCTTGCCGAGCGCCGCGCACCAGGCCATCGCCCGGTCGCGGGTCTCCTTGGCCGCGGTGTCGGGGACGCAGACCTCGACCAGCGCCATCCGCGGCACCGGGTTGAAGACGTGGAGCCCGTAGAGGCGCGGCACCCCGGCCTTGCCGGCGATGTCGGCGATGCCGAGCGATGAGGTGGTGGTCGCCAGGTCGGCGTCCGGGCCCAGATGGGCATCGAGCGTCTTGATCAGTTCGGCCTTGGCGTCCAGCTCCTCGACGATCGCCTCGACGACGATGTCGCAGTGGGCCAGGTCCTTCGGATCGGTGGTGACCCGCAGCCGCGACGGCTCGGCGCCCTCGATCTTGGTGCAGGCGGCGACGACCCTCTCCTCCGCGCGCCAGGCCGAGGCTTCCGACCGCGCCAGCAGAATGGTGTCGGCGGTAGTGGTCGAGACCGCGGCAAGGCCAGTTGCGATGGCCCCGCTGCCGGCGATCCCCGGACTTTCGTATCCCTGTCTCTCGCTCATCGGCCGGGTTCCTATCAGTTCTTTTCGGGCCAACGCGGTCCGGTTGACCGACCCGTCAATCGGGCATTGGGATCGGCACGATGATCCGCGGCGTCCCCGCACCGCGTAGAGACCGGCGAGGCCGCTAGGTTGCGGCGTCCGTCTCGTATCCCCAATCGAGGAGATTTCCTTTGTATATGCGCAAACTCGTCCTGGCGCTGGCCGTCCTGCTGGCGCTTGCCGCGATCGTCGCCGGTTGCGGTGGTGGCGACTCCAGTTCCAGCGCCGGCAGCACGAGCTCCGACTCCGCCAGTAGCGCCGAAAGCGGTTCGAGCGAAGAATCGAGCTCGGACGACGAATCCGGCTCCGAGGACGAATCCGGCTCGGACGAAGGTTCCGACGACTCCGGCGTCGCCCCGACCAAGGCCGCCTTCATCAAAGAAGCGGACGAAATCTGCGGCAACGAGGACGCGGTGATGACCGAAGAAATCGCCGACTTCGCCAAAGAAAACAACATCAACACCGAAGAAGAACCGACCGAAGATCAGCAGATCGAAGTCTTCCACGAAGTCGTGCTGCCGAACATCGCCAAGCAGGCCGAAGAAATCGCCGCGCTGACGCCGCCCGCCGGCGACGAGGAAACGGTCGAAGACATCACCGACACGCTCTCCTCGGAAATCCAGGAGGCCGAAGAAGCGGACGGGATCCCCGACCAAAGCACGCTCGAAGAAGCGAGCAAGAAGGCCAAGGCCTACGGCCTCAAGACCTGCGGTAGCTGAGTCCGCCGGCCGCCCAGCCAGTCGGCCTATATGCTGGGCGGCCGATGGACCTGACGCTGTCGCCATCGGAGGAGGGTTTTCGCGACGAGGTCGCGACCTGGCTGCGTGCCAATAACCCCGGTCCGGAACCGGAGGGCTCGCTCGACGAGGTCATGCAGTTCCGCGGTGAGTGGCAGCGCAAGCTGCATGCGGCGGGCTGGGCCGGGATCTCCTGGCCGAAGGAGTACGGCGGCCGCGGCGCGACGATGATCGAGCAGGCCATCTTCACCGGCGAGGCCGCGGCCCAGGAAGCGCCCAGCCCGGCCAACGTGCTCGGGCTGGCGATGGGCGGCCCGGTGGTGATCGCCCACGGCACCGAGGCGCAAAAGGCGCGCTACCTGGAGCCGATCCTGACCGGCGAGGAGATCTGGTGCCAGGGCTTCTCCGAGCCCGAGTCGGGCTCCGACCTCGCCTCGCTGAAGACCCGCGCGGTGAAGGACGGCGACGAATGGGTCGTCACCGGGCAGAAGGTCTGGACGACCTTCGCCCAGTACGCGAAGTGGTGCATGTTGGTCGCCCGCACCGATCCCGACGCGCCCAGGCACCAGGGCCTCACCTACTTCCTGATGGACATGGAGCAGGACGGGGTGGAAGCGAAACCGCTGGTCCAGATCACCGGCGAGGGCGAGTTCAACGAGGTCTTCATCAACGAGGCGCGGATCCCGGACGAGAACGTCGTCGGCGGGGTCGGCAACGGCTGGGGTGTGGCGATCACGACGCTGATGAACGAGCGCGCCGGGCTCGCCTTCGGGGCGATCGCCCAGATCCACAACAGCCTCTCGCGCCTGGCCAACCTGGCCCGTGAGGTGCGCGAGGAGGGCGGCTCCTCGGTCGCCGACGACGCCTACTTCCGGCAGAAGATCGCGCAGCTCTTCATCGAGGCCGAGACGATGCGCCTGAACGCCTACCGCGGGCTGACCAAGACGATGGAGTCGGGGATCCCCGGCCCCGAGGGGTCGCTCGGCAAGTGGCAGTGGGCCGACATCAACCAGGACCTGACCGAGCTGGCGCTGGAGATCGAGGGGGCCTGGGCGACGCTCGGGCGCGGCTCCGAGGCCGCCGTCGCCAACGGCGCCTGGCAGTACAACTTCCTCCGCTCGCGCGCCAACTCGATCGAGGGCGGCACCACCGACATCCTCAAGAACATCATCGCCGAGCGAGTGCTCGGCCTGCCGCGGATGCGCTAGGGAGAGGCCTTGTACTTCGACCTCACCGACGAGCAGGAAGCGATCCGCTCGACTGCCCACGACTTCCTCGCCGCGCGCTTCAAATCGGAGCGGATGCGGGAGATCGCCGGGTCCGAGGACGGCACCGACGAGGCCGGCTGGAAGGAGATGGCCGAGCTCGGCTGGGCCGGGCTGGCGCTGCCCGAGGAGTGGGGCGGCCAAGGTCTGGGGATCGTCGACCTCGCCGTGCTCTTCGAGGAGATGGGCTACGCGCTCGCGCCCTCGCCGCTCTTCTCCAACACCGTGGTCGGCCTGGCGCTTGCCGGGAGCGGCTCCGACGCGCAGAGGGAGCGTTGGCTGCGACCGCTCGCCGAGGGCACCGCGCGCGGCACCCAGGCGATCGTCGACGCAGGCTCGACCGCGACGCCGGGCGCCTACCCGATGGAAGGCCAGGCCGATGGTGACGGCGACGGGGTGGTGTTGAACGGCAAGAAGGAGCTGGTCGCCGACGCGGCCGGCGCCGCCTTCTTCCTCGTCGCCACCTCGGACGGCCGCCGCCACATCGTCCCCGCCGATGCCGACGGGGTCAGCGTGGCCGCGGAGATCTCGATCGACACCACGCGCCGGCTCTCGACCGTGAACTTCGACGGCGTGCGGGTGCCCGCCGACCAGACGCTGCCCGGCAAAGCCGCCGAGTTCCAGCGGGTCTTCCTGCTCGGCGCGGTGGCGCTCGCCGCCGAGTCGACCGGGGTGGCCCAGCGCGCCCTCGACATGGCGGTCGCCTACGCCAAGGACCGCGAACAGTTCGGCCGCCCGATCGGCGTCTACCAGGCGGTCTCGCACCGCTGCGCGCAGATGCTGCTGGAGACCGAGAACTCGCGCTCCGCCGTCTACGGCGCCGCCTGGGCCGCCGACGCCGACCCCGACGCGCTGCCGCTCGCGGCCTCGATGGCGAAGGCCTACGCCTCCGACGCCGGCTGGCGCGTCCCCGACGCCTCGATCCAGGTCCACGGCGGGATCGGCTTCACCTGGGAGCACGACCTCCACTTCTTCCTCAAGCGCGGCCGCGCCAACGCCTCGATGTACGGGGACGCGCGCTGGCACCGCGAGCAGGTGGCGAAGAAGGTCCTCGCTCCGACCGCGGCCTAGCGCGGTTCCTTTTCCGGCGTATGGACGGATAAGGAACCGCGGAGCCGAAGATGAGCGCGCTGGATCGGATCTCGGTCGCCGCGATCGGCAACTCGGTCGCCGACCTCGAGGCGGAGACGCTGCGTGCCGAGGTCGCCGGGGTGGAGTGCGTCTGGGCGCCGGAGCTCTTCCGCGCCGCCGACACCCAGGCCGCCTTCCTGGCGGCGAAGACCGAACGGATCGGGGTCGGCACCGGGATCGCCTGGGCCTTCACCCGCAGCCCCTTCATCCACGCGATCAGCGCCCTCGACATCGACGAGATGTCGGGCGGGCGGTTCCGCCTCGGCCTCGGCTCGGGGGTGAAGCGCCTGAACGAGACCTGGCACAACGCCGACTACGGCCGCCCGGCGCCCCACCTCCGTGAGGCGATCGAGGCGACCCGGCTGATCATGGGCCAGGCCCACGCGGGCGCGCCGATCCGCTACGAGGGCGACTACTACGACATCGACATCAAGGGCTGGGTGCGTCCTCATCCGCCCGCTCGCGACACTCCGCCGCCGATCTACGCCGCCGCCCTGCAGGCGGGGATGTCGCGGATGGCCGGCGACGTCGCCGACGGGCTGATCGGCCATCCGATCCAGAGCCTGCGCTGGATCGACGAGGTGGTCGCCCCGGGATTCGAAGGCGGCCTCTGGCGCTCCGGCCGCGACCGCGCCGACTTCGACTACCTGCCGACCGTCTGCTGCGCGATCGACGACGACGAGGGTCGTGCACTCGACCTCGCCCGCCGCACGATCTCCTTCTACGCGACTGTGAGGACCTACGCGCCGCTCTGGGAGATGCACGGCTTCCTCGACGCCGCCAACGCCGCCGGCGAGGCCTTCCGCCGCGGCGACCTCGCCGGCGTCCCGGCCGCGATCCCCGACGCGATGGTCGAGGCCTACTGCGCCGCCGGCCCGCTGGACAAGGTCAGCGCCCGGGTCGAGGAGACCGCTGAACGCGCCGACGGCCTCTTCCTCACGCCGCCGACCTACTTCATCTCCGCCGAGGAGCTGAGCGAGTACCAGAACCGCATCATCGATGCCTTCGGCCCGGCGTCGGCTGGTCGGTAGGGAGGGGCGCGGGGCCGCGGGGCCGCGGAGGGACGACCAAGGGACGCGGCCCTCTCGTAGGCGGTCACAGCCTGCCCGGACCGCCTACGAGAGGGCCGGGTCACGGGGAGAGGGCGAGAGTGCGCGTCCCGTGCGGGTCCCGGGGGAGATCCGCGACGAGGTGCGCGGGTCCGGCGCGGAACTCCGCGTCCCTTGAGGAGACGTCACATCCGTCCCATCGGTCAGTTCCTTGCCGTGGAGAGAAACTCTCTC
>MKSH01000135.1:0-1897 GCA_001898095.1 Solirubrobacterales bacterium 70-9
CCGCCGAAGGTCGGCCCGGCGCCTCCGCCCAGCACGATCGTGCACTCGCGCGGATCTACGCCTTGGTTGATCGTCGCCTCCCTGATCGCCGAGGCCATCGCCTCGCTGGCCACCTCGATGATCGCGTGGGCAGCGCTGTCGAGGTCGAGCCCGAGAGGGTCCCCGATCCCCTCCCGGATCGCCTGCCCGGCAGCCTCGACGTCGAGCTGCATGCGACCGTCGAGGAAGCCGCCCGGATTGAGATAGCCGAGGACGCAGGCTGCGTCGGTGACCGTCGGCATCGTGCCGCCGCGTCGATAGCAGACCGGCCCCGGCACCGAGCCGGCGCTTTCCGGCCCGATCCTCAGCAGGCCACCGTCGTCGACCCAGGCGATGCTGCCACCACCCGCGCCGATGCTCGTGACTTCGGCCGACGAGAGTCCCGTCATCTGCCCCACGAAAGGCTCTCCCAGCCAGGTCTCCCGGGTGGTCCCGATCTTCCCTTCGCGGACCAGGCTGACGTCGAAGCTGGTGCCGCCGGCGTCGCAGACGACCAGGTCTTCGTCCAGCAACAGTTCCGCGGCCACGACGCGTGCCGCAACCGGCGCCAGCGAGGGGCCGGAGTTGGCGCAGTAAAGGGGCTTCTCGGCGGCCTCGGCAATCGAGATACAGCCGCCGGTGGAGGTGACCACGAGGAGCTCCCCCTCGAAGCCCGCCGTCTCCAAGTCGATTTTCACGTCGCGCAGATGCTCCTCCATGAGCGGTCTCAAGGAGGCGTTCAGGCAGGTCGAGGACGCCCGCCTGTACTCCCTGAGGATCGGGTTGAATTGATGGGAAAGTGTGAACGGAAGATCTGGTGCGTGTGCCCGCAGAAGCTCCCCGACCCTCAACTCGTGCGCTGGATTCGCGATCGACCAGAGGAAGCACACGCCAACATCCCTGACATCCCGTTCGGCAAACCTTCCGATCGCGTCCAGTACGGCCTCCTCGTCGAGCGGCACGACCTCCGCTCCCGAGGAGTCGATCCGACCCGGGATCTCGAAGGTCAGGTGCCTTGGCACGAACGGTTTTCGCGGCTCAAGGGTGAAGTCGAACGGGTTGGTCTTGCCTCCCTCGCGCAGGGTCAGGATGTCGGGGAACCCGGCGGATGTGAAGAAGGCCGTGGGACTCGTCGACCCCGTCAGGATCGCGTTGGTCGCGCGAGTGGTCCCGTAGATGAAAAGCGACGTGCCGGCGAGCAACTGGTCGGCCGCAAGCCCCTCCTCTCGCCCGATCTGCCCGAGCGCCTCCTCGATTGCCTCGAATGCCCGCTCGGGAGTGGTCGGCGCCTTCGCCGCACGTAGGTCCCCTGCCGCTCCCGACAGGACCACGTCGGTGAAGGTCCCACCGGTGTCCACCGCGATCCGAAAGGGTGGCTTCAGCATCAGGGCCGTGCCCCTTCGCCCGAACGGACCCTGAGGACCGCCTCGGCCAGATCCGCCAGAAACTCCTGGGCGGTCGATCGCTCCTTGAGCGGATGGACGTAGACGCGTAGATGCTGAAGGCCGGTCGGCACCAGCGGATTGAGCGGAACCGCCCACTGCCTAGCCCAGAGCTCGCGTGAGATCGCCTGCATCTCCACCTCGTCGCCGGTGGTGAAGCAAAGGATGTTCGTCTCGGGCTCCACCAGCAACCTCATGCCCGGAATCGTCTTAACCGTCTCGGCGATCAGCTCCACGATCCCCATCTGGTGCCGGACCCTCTCCATATAGCCGTCGGTACCGAGGTGCTGAATCATCGACCATACCGCCGCCGTCGCGGCGCCCGGGCGCCCTGATGCGACGAGGGTGTCGATGGTGACCCGCTCGAGGTCGATCCCGCGGTCGAGAACCGACCTGTCCCTGAGGATCAGCGCACCGGCCGGCCGCGGACACATCCC
>MKSH01000135.1:1926-2500 GCA_001898095.1 Solirubrobacterales bacterium 70-9
AAGGGCAGCATGAAGCCGCCGATGGCGGCGTCGACGTGCATATACAGACGATGCGCCACGGCGATCTCCGCGACCGCCTCTACCGGATCCACGGTGCCCATGAACATCTCCGGAGCGGCGCAGACGATGCCGACCGTGCTGGCGTTGACCATCTTGCGGGTCGCATCGAGGTCCAGCGATCGATCATCGTTCACCGGGATCAGGCGAAGGGTCACCCCGAACAGCTCGGAGGCAAGGTCGAAGCTGTAATGACGCGTTTCCGGAACGATCAACTCGGGGCGATCGACACCGCCGAGGTTACGGGCAAGCCGCACCGCGAGCAGGTTGGCCTCCGTGCCTCCCGTGGTGATGAAGCCGTAGGGATCGGCGGCGTTCAGAAGCGAGCCGATCATCCGCACCGTCTGCTGCGACATGTCCAGGACACCGGGGTATATCTCACGGTAGAACTCGATCGCGTAGGAGTCGATGGCCTCCGGGATGGCATAGACACGCTTGGCGAAGGAATGCGCCTCACACCCGTACGTTGCCCAGTTCCTGCTCGCCGGGAGGTTGCGGCCCAGGGTCTCGTGTAGTT
>MKSH01000135.1:2527-8978 GCA_001898095.1 Solirubrobacterales bacterium 70-9
CGACCGCAGGGAAGCCTATCGGCGGCGCTTCCATCGCAGTGCGCCCTTTCAAGGACTTGCTGCGGCCGAAATATGCGACCTCCGCGACTGCACTTACGTTCTCTTTGTCCACTGGGTCCATTCCTGTAGGGGCCACGCCGACAGGATTGTCGGCACCGCCGAAACGCCAGGCAACCGGCGTCGAGTCAAGAGTGGCCAAGCGGTGGGTTACACGGCGTCACATCGCGGCGTCCGAGCGCTGGTCGGCGCCGCTCCGTTGCTCTCGGTCGTTCATCAGACGGTGGATCCGTAGGGCCAACTGGACCCCGAACAATGTCTCCTCGCCGTCGAGCTTTTCGCCGATCAGCTCCTCGATCCGCGCGAGCCGGTGGTAAAGCGACTGACGCTCGAGGTGAAGAGCGCGGGCGGTCTCCGTCTTGCTCATCCCGTTTGCGAAATACGCTTCCAGGGTCCCCAGGAGTTTCGGATGCCGGGTCAGGTCGTGCTCCATCAGGCCTTTGAGTCGTCCGCGGACGAAATCGGCGGCCTCCGGGTTGCCGTCAAGCGCCGAGAGAAGACCGTCGACGGTCGGGAGCGATGCGTCGTACCAGGCGCGCTCCGGCGTGGCGATGGCGGCCGGAACGGCACGGATCGCGGAGAGGAGCCCGTCCCGCACCTCCGTCCAGGAGCGAGCCGACCCCGCAACGCAGACCACCGCCTCGCCTTGGCCACGGCGCGCGACCATTCCGCGGATCACCTTCGCCACGGCATCAGCAACGTCAGCCCGTTTGGTAGCGAGGTCGAGGACGAGAAGCAAAGCGTCGTTGCTGTCCGATACTCCGGCGAGAACCTGGATGCCGCCTCCGGCGAGCTCGCTGCTCAACTTTGCCGAGACGTCGGCCCACTGCCAGCTCTCGTCCGTGCGGGCGCCGGCACGGAACTCGGTCCGCGCGGCGACCACCGGTAGCAATCGGTCGCCTCGCGCCACGAAGCCGAGCGCCCGGGCGGCGTTCTCGGCCTGCACGTCGTCCAGCCGACCCTCCATGATGCTGCGCAGCATGTTCCCGGTCCCGCGGGCCGCCAGGAGGTCTTCGTGGTGGTACTGGGCCAGCGTCAGGGAGATCAGTCCGGCGGCACGTTCAGCGGCCACCTCGTCGAAAGAGGAGAGCGGCCGAGAAAGGGGGAACATGATCAGGTTCCCCCAAGGCTGATCGCCTCCGGTGAGGACGGGCTGGGCCAGCGACTCCACGCAACCCGCCTGGCGTTGGTGGGCGCGCCAGGCGGCGGTCACGCGCGACTCCTCGACCTTCCCGGTCGCCTGATACATGATCCCGCGCCCACGTCGTTCGAGCACCACGGGGTTCCCGACGATCTCGGCCAATGCGACCAGGATCTCGGCGACTCCGGCTCCGTCGAGGAGCAGGCGGCTGAACCGCTTATGGACCTCGTCGCCGCGCCGAAGCAGCGACAGCTGCCGATCGATGATCTCCGAATGGATCGACTCGGTGACCGTCATGAATCGGATCACCTCGTGAAGGGCGACTACGGGAAGCCCGCTTCGTTCCGCCGCCTCGACCATCGCCGGCGGCACCTGCTCGAACTTGGGACCGAGCTCCAGTACCAATGCGGCCAACCCGCGATCCGCCAGTTCGTCGACGAAGCGGCTCAACTTGAGCGGCTGCGGATCAAGGCGAAGACCCGACGTCAGGAGCAACTCGCCGCCCTCGAGCCAGGCTGCGATTTCGGGATTCTCGCCGATGTGCACCCACCGGATCGGCCGGTCCAAGGATCGGTCACCGGCAACGACCTCCGGTGCTCCCCTGGCAAGCGCCGGCATCTCGAGCGCCGCCCTGACAGTGATCTGCGCGGGAGATGGTGACAAAGATTCCGGAGCCTGCATGGTTCCTATTTCATACCGGTCGCTCGACGAACGAACGAAATTCCCGCGCGTAGGGTAACCGATCAGGGTCGGCGCTCCGCGCCGATGAAGATCGCACAGATCACACAGGGTTCGGTCGGGTGGCGGTTGTACCAGGCGTGGTTGGTTCCGTTCTGGACACAACAGTCACCTGCCTTGATCACCTTGACTTCGCCGCTGTCGAGCTCGAGGTGCACTTCACCGGAGATCACGAGAAGAAGGTCAACCGTGTCGGTGGCGTGCATCCCCTCGTGATCGGTGAGCGCAGCACTCAGCCCTGGCGTCAGGCGCTCAGTTTCCGCGATTGCGGCGTCGATGTCCTTGATCGGCTCCGCCTCGAACGCGGCCGACGGAATGGTGAAAAAGCTGAAGCGGTAGCCGTGAGCCGGTGCGTAATAGGCAGGGGCGTCTGGGCGGGACCCTTCCGTGGGGAGAATTGGGGGCTCGTCCGATCCCCACAGCCTGTAGATCTCATTGCCGCCGAGCGTCGGGGGGAGCACAGGCTCCACCTTTTCGTCGGCGACGTACACTGAAAGCCCGTCTTCACGCTGCCCGGTAACGATGAGTCTCATATCCCTACTCCTCTCGAATGTGTGTTGTCATCGCGGCACCACCGCAACCGCGTCGATCTCGACCAGGTAACGGGGGTCCGGGAGGCCCGCGACGACAATGGCGGTGCTTGCGGGGAATGGTGCGGTGATGAAATCCGCTCGGGCCTTCGCGACCGCCGGGTAGTCGGCACGGTCGGTGAGGTAGGTCGTCAGCTTCACCACCGAGCTGAAGTCGCAGCCCGCACCGGCCAGGACCGCCCGCACGTTGGCAAATGCCTGGCGTGCTTGGGATTCGGCGTCGTCGCCGATCAGGACGCGGTCAGATCCGAGGCCAACCTGACCGGCGACGTACAGGAACCTGCCGTCGCCGACGACACCATGGCTGTAGCTCGTGCCGGGGGGTGCGAGTCCCTCGACCTCGACGATCTGCCTTTCCCCGATATTCAACGTGTCCTCCTTTGCAGGCCAGTGGCGATCTCTACGTAGGGCGCGGCGATGGCAGGGCGGGCAGCGGCGGCCGCCGGAGCAGCGGGCTGCCGGCCCAGGCGGTGATCGGCGGGTGGGCATCGGGGTCGATCGCGACCTCGACCAGGAACGGTGCACCGACGTCGACCGCGCCGGCAAGGACCTCCTCCAGCCGCTGCGGGTCGTCGACCCGGGCCGATTCGACCCCACACGCCTTGGCGATCGCGGAGTGGTCGATCGGAGCCAACTCCACCGCTCCGGTGTGGGCGCCGAACTTATGCAGCTCGGCGTGCTTCTGGAAGCCGAGGATCGAGTTGTCGAGGACGATCACCGTGATCGGTAGATGCTCGCGGGCAAGGGTCTCGAGCTCCGACCAGCAATGAGCAAAGCCGCCGTCGCCGAGCAGGCAGACGACCTGGGCGGCGGGCGCGGCCACCTGCGCGCCGATCGCGAGCGGCAGTCCCCAGCCGAGGCCGGCAAGCCCACGTGGTGAGATGAATCGCCTACCCGCCGGGCTGGCCGTGAGGTAACTGCTCGCCCAGATGGTCGAGTAGCTGGCGTCTGCGACTACCACCGAGTCGGCCTCCAGGAGCGCGTCCAGCTCACCCATCACCCGCTCGGGTCTCAGCGGCGTCGCCGGGGATTCGAGCAGGGGCGCAGCCCGCTCGCGATCCAGGGCCCGCCGGGAAGCGATCGCCGCGGCCAGCTGATCGCGCCCCGAGCGACGATGGGACAGGTCCATCACGGCGAGTTTGGCGGTCAGGTCTTCGAGCCCGGCCCGGGCATCTCCGACCAGGCGGACCGCGGGGTAGTTGCGTCCGATCTCGATCGGATCGATGTCCAGGTGGATGAAGTCGGCGCCTTCGGGAAAAAGGCGCCAAGCATCGGTGCCGTTCTCGTTCGTCCGGGTTCCGATCAGGACGACAAGGTCGGCGGCGCCCACCAGCTTCAGGACGCCATGGCTGAGCGAGCCCTCCGCCATATAAGACGTCACCATCCCGAGCGACAGCTCGTGGCGCTCGTCGACCGCCCCCTTGCCCATGGTCGTGGTGCCGACGGGTAACCCGGCGAGCTCCTGCAGCTCGCCCAGGGCCCTCACGGCGTTTGAGTCATGCACCCCGCCGCCGGCTATGACCAGCGGCGTCTCGGCGTCGGCGATCAGCCGGGCCGCGGTCTCGATTCGGTCGGCGTCCGGCCGCGGACGGTCATACGGATACGCGATCGTCGCCTCCGGCGCTCGCCCACCACCAGCGGCGGGCAGGCGGAGCACATCGCTCGGCAGCAGTCCCACCACCGGCCCGGGCCGACCGCTCAGCGCGGTCGTCAGGAGTAGGTCGAGGTCGTGCTCGATCCGCTCGGGGCTGTCGAGCAATGAGACCCTCTTCGTACATGCGGCGAACAGATCGGCGTGATCGAGTTCCTGGAACGCGTTCCGGTCTCGTGATGATCTGGGCACCTCCTGGACAAGCGCCAAGATCGGCACCGAGGCCTTCGAGGCCTCAGCGAGCGGTGGCACCAGAAGGGATGCAGCGGGCCCGTTCTGGGCGGTGACGATTCCAAGCGTCCTACTGACGCGGGCGAAGCCATCGGCCATCGCACCGCCGGCGTTCTCGGCTCGGTAGACGAGCTGGCGAATCCCCACGCGTTCAGCGGCAAGGATCAGGGCGGAGGGCAGGCTTTGCCCGAAGATGCATTCGACCCCGCGGCGCCGGAGAGCGGTGGCGATGACATCGGCAACGGTTCCGTCGCGACTCTTCGGGGCGGACGTCTCGGTCACGCCACCATCGTGCGGACCGGGCGGCGCGTTGTCCAAGACCAGATGCGAATGATGTCGATAGACAACGTCTATCGTTGGGAGACTCGGTGGCGCCGAATCGGGATCCAGGATGAAGCAACCGCTGATCAACCTCAAACGTCTTTGGTACGTGATCACGGTCGCCGAAGAGGCTCACTTCGGTCGGGCGGCGGCACGCCTGCGGATCTCCCAACCCTCGCTCTCCCAACAGATCAAGACCGCCGAGAGCGAGCTCGGTGTCCGGCTGTTCGACCGTGACGCGGCGGGCGTGAAACTGACCGCAGCCGGACGCGAGCTCGTCGGTGATGGCGAATCGCTCCTCGCCGGCGCCCAGCGCTTGGCCGACCGCGTGGCTTCGGCGAGCGCCACCATCAGCGGACGGCTCAACATCAGCTACAGCCGCTCGGCCGCGCACCTCGGGATCGGAGAGCTCGTCGATGAATTCCGCCGAGATCATCCCCAGGTCGCGATCCATACGAGCACCGCGTGGACGACCCGCAATCTCGAGCAACTCGACCGGGAAGAGGTCGACATCGCCTTCGTTCGGCCGCCACTGGAGGACGACCGGCCGCTACTCGACCTCGGCGGAGACGACCTGGCCGTCGCGGTGCCATCCGACCACGATCTGGTCGGACGGCAGCCGATCGATCCGGCCTGGCTCAGCGGGGAGCCGGTCGTGTTCTGGCCTCGCGAGCAGGGGCCGGGCTACCACGACAGCATCCTCGGCCAGGTGTGGCGGACAGACCCGCCGCGAGTCACGCTGGAGGAGCCGGAGGCGGAGCTGATCCTGGAGGCGGTCGCACGCGGCCGGGGCATCACCGTGCTCGACCGACGCCGCGCGCTGCGCATGAAGCCGGTCGGGGTCGCGATCCTCGCCTTCAGGCCGCCCGCCCCCAACGTCCGGCTGGGGGTCACCTGGCGCCCGGGCGATCGGTCCGCGGCGGTTCAAGCGTTTGTCGATTTGTGCCGCCGGGCAACGACAGCCGCATGAAGTTGGATGAGCCGCATGAAGTTGGATGACGCGCTACGCCTTTCGGGGCGGGCGATACACCCGTCGGCGCGGCGGGGGTAACGGGTCCGTCATCTCGACGCGAACGAGCAGTGCAGGAGAGGCCGTTCTCAAGGCTTCGGCACACCCGTCTTCGACCTCACCGTGCCCCCGGCCCCTTTTTGAGGTCAGGCTTCCTTCCCGAGCGCAGCAAACCCGCCTACCAAGCGGGTTTGCCCGTATGCGCCCGACTGGATTCGAACCAGTGACCTTCGGTTTCGTAGACCGGGCCGGGGACCCTGCTGGACTATGTGGGGCTCGGTTTCAAGCGGATTTCACGAAATCGGACTCGGCTCGGATCGGCGGGGCTCCGTGTGGCACCGTGCCCCATTTCGTGCCCCAGCAACTCGAGCAATGCCCGGTTACCTAGACGCCCGAGAAATGAACTTATGTCAACGCGCGAAGAGAGGGCCGTTGAGTTCTACTCGCCCCGCCAAATCAGTCAACTCAAATTGCGCGCCCCGCTCTCCCTACGGCTTTTTTCGTCACTGCGTCGGATTCGTGCGAACGCACGCAGCGGGGACGACCCGAGGTGCAGGAGAGCGAATACCATCCGCCGCCCTCCCGTCAGCCGTCCGGCAGTCGGGAGATCTGCCCTGCGAGACCGACCCCCGAGCGGTAGATCGGGTAGCCGCAGAGGACGCCGAGCGCGATCCCGGCGATCGCCCCGAAGCTGCCGATCAGCTCGTCGAGGC
>MKSH01000136.1:0-524 GCA_001898095.1 Solirubrobacterales bacterium 70-9
GCTCCCACGCGACCGTGAACGACATGCCGCTGATGTCCCTGCAGCTCGACCTCGACATCCCCGGCGTCGGCACCCGCCAGGTGAAGCGCCGCGAAGTGATGCCCGTCTTCACCGCCGACCGGATGCGCCCGGACCTCGTCCTCACCGCCTACTTCAACCCGCAGGATCAGGACGACTTCATCCTCGTCTGGTGACGCCATGCACCCAGAAGTGACATTCCTGGACGAGCCGCGGGCGTCTCGCTCCTAGAATCCGCCGCCATGCCCGGATTCGCCCCCGTCGACCCGAAGCAGTCCTTCCCCGCCCTCGAGGAGCGGACGCTCGAGCGCTGGCGCGAGCAGGACCTCTTCGCCCGCACGCTCGCCGAGCGCGCCGACGCGCCGATCTGGTCCTTCTTCGAGGGCCCGCCGACCGCCAACGGCCGGCCCGGCTCCCACCACGTCCTCGCCCGCGTCTTCAAGGACATCTACCCGCGCTACCGCACCATGTGCGGGTACCGGGTGCCGCGCAAAGCGGGCTGGGAC
>MKSH01000136.1:564-7128 GCA_001898095.1 Solirubrobacterales bacterium 70-9
TCGGCATCCCCTCCAAGGGGGAGATCTAGGAGTTCGGGATCGCCGAGTTCAACCAGCGCTGCCGCGAGTCGGTCTTCGAGTACGTCGAGGAGTGGAACCGGCTGACCGAGCGGATCGCCTTCTGGGTCGACCTCGACGACCCCTACGTGACGCTCGAGGACCGCTACATCGAGTCGGTCTGGTGGTCGCTGCGCACGCTCTGGGACAAGGGCAAGCTCTACGAGGGCCACAAGGTCGTCCCCTACTGCCCGCGCGACGGCACGCCGCTCTCCTCGCACGAGGTCGCGCAGGGCTACCAGGACGTCAAGGACGCCTCGATATACGTGCGGCTGCCGCTGCTCGGCGCCGACGGCGAGTTCCTCCTCGTCTGGACGACGACCCCCTGGACGCTCCCGGGCAACGCCGCCGTCGCCGTCAATCCGGCGGTCACCTACGTGCGGGCGCGGCGCGGCGACGAGGTGCTGATCGTCGCCAAGGACCTTGCCGAGAGGGTGCTCGGCGAGGGCGCCGAGGTGCTGGAGGAGCTCCCCGGCGAGGCGCTCGTCGGCCGCAGCTACGAGGGCCCGGTCTTTGACCTCGGTGACCGCGAGCACGGCGGCTACCCGGTGATCCCGGGGGACTTCGTCACCACCGAGGACGGCACCGGGCTCGTCCATATCGCGCCGCCGTTCGGCGAGGACGACTACGCGGTGGGCGCCGCCGCGGGCATCTTCGACCCGACCGTGGCGAGCACGCTCTACAACCCGGTCCGCCCCGACGGAACCTTCGACGACCGAGTCATCGGCTTCGCCGGCGAGTTCGTAAAAGGGAGTGAGACGACGCGCCGCCTCATCGACGACCTCGATCGCCGCGGGCTGCTCTTCCGCGAGCAGCTCTACGAGCACGCCTACCCGCACTGCTGGCGCTGCGGCACGCCGCTCCTCTACTACGCGACCAGCAGCTGGTACATCGCCACCTCCTCCGCCCGCGAGGAGCTGCTCGCCAACAACGAGACGATCGGCTGGCACCCCGAGCACGTCAAGCACGGCCGCTTCGGCAAGTGGCTGGAGAACAACGTCGACTGGGCGCTCTCGCGCAACCGCTACTGGGGCACGCCGCTGCCGATCTGGCGCTGCACCGAGGACGGCTGCGACGCGATGACCTGCATCGGCTCGGTCGAGGAGCTGCGCGAGCGCAGCGGCGGCGAGGTCCCCGCGGACCTCCACCGTCCCTACATCGACGAAGTGAAGCTGCGCTGCCCGGACTGCGGCGGCCAGATGCAGCGGGTCAGCTCGGTGATCGACACCTGGTACGACAGCGGCGCGATGCCCTTCGCCCAGTTCCACTACCCGTTCGAGGGCAAAGAGGAGTTCGAGTCCCGCTTCCCGGCCGACTACATCTGCGAGGCCCAGGACCAGACCCGCGGCTGGTTCTACACGCTGCTCGCCGAGTCGACCCTGCTCTTCGACCAGTCGAGCTTCCGCAACTGCGTCTGCCTCGGGCTGATCCTCGACCCCGAGGGCCAGAAGATGTCGAAGAGCCGCGGCAACGTGGTCGACCCCTGGGACGTGCTCGCCGCCCACGGCGCCGACGCCTTCCGCTGGTACTACCTGACCACCCAGCAGCCCTGGGCCGGGTACCGCTTCTCGCTGGAGACGGTCGGCGAGTCGGTCCGCCAGTTCATGCTGACGCTGTGGAACACCTACTCGTTCTGGGTGCTCTACGCGAACGCCGAGGGCCTGGGACCGGGGGACACCGAGGCGCCCGCCGACCTCACCGAGCTCGACCGCTGGGCGCTCTCCCGCCTGCAGGCCACCGTCGCCACCGTGCGCGAGCGGATGGACGACTTCGACTGCACGACCGCCGGGCGGGCGATCGCCGACTTCGTCGAGGAGCTCTCGAACTGGTACGTGCGGCTCTCCCGCGGCCGTTTCTGGGAGGGCGACCGGGCCGCCTTCTGGACCCTGCGCGAGTGCCTCCTGCAGACGAGCAAGATGCTCGCCCCGTTCATGCCCTTCCTCGCCGACGAGATCTATCGCAACCTGGCGGGCGGCGCCGCGGGCGAGTTCGGCGAGGCGGTGGACTCGGTCCACCTGGCCGACTTCCCGGCGGTCGACGAGGCGCGGCTCGACCCGGAGCTGGTCGCGGCGATGACCGCGGTCCAGCGCACCGTCCGCCTCGGCCACGCGGCGCGCTCCGCCGCCAAGGTGAAAGTGCGCCAGCCGCTGCGCCGCGCCGTCGTGGTCGCCAACGAGGACGAGCGGGCGTCGATCTCCGAGCTCGCCGACCTGGTCACCGCCGAGCTGAACGTGCACGAGCTCGACTTCGTCTCCGAGGAAGGCGAGCTGGTCAAGTACACGGTGAAGCCGAACTACCGGGCGCTCGGCCCGCGCTTCGGCAAGCGGATGCCGCTGGTGGCCGCGGCGGTCGCGGCGCTCGACCCGGCGAGCGTGGCGAGCACCCTGGCCGCGGGCGGCGAGGTCGGGGTCTCGATCGACGGCGCCGACCACACGCTCGACGGCGACGATCTGGCGCTGGCGCTGGCGCCGCTGGAGGGCTACGAGGTCGAGGCCGAGGCCGGCCACGCGGTTGCCCTGCAGCTGGAGATCGACGAGGAGCTGCGCCGCGAGGGACTCGCCCGGGAGATCGTCCGCACAGTCCAGAACGCGCGCAAAGAGGCGGGTCTCGAGATCACCGACCGGATCGCGCTGGGGCTCGGCGGCGACCCGGAGCTGGTCGAGGTGGCCCGCGAGCACCAGTCCTACATCGCCGGTGAGACGCTGGCGGAGAGCGTCGCCCTCGGCGACGGAAACGGTGGCGCGGGGAGCGTCGCGAACATCGACGGCCACGAGCTGCGAGTCTCCGTCAGCGCGGTTTGACTCCCGCTGCTCCGACGAGCCCGCGCCGCGCCGGCGCCGGCCCGGCCCGCTCCGCGGCGCCGCTGATCGCCCTGCTTGCTGCCGCGCTCTGCTTCGCCCTCCTCGCCCCGGCGGCGGGCGCGCAGGGGCCGATGGAAACCGACGGCGGCGTCACCGGCCCCGGCCAGCGGCCGCAGCTGCTCCTCATCCACGGCGGCTCGTTCCTCTTCGAAGACCCGGAATTCGAATCGCTGACCCGGGACGCCGCACTGGCCGCCGGCTTCGTCCCCCACTACGTCACGTATCCGCTCGACAACCTCCCGGCCGCCGTTGAAAGGGTGCGCGGGGAAGCCCGCAGATTGCGGGAAAAGTTCGGGCTCGACCGCGTCTACGCCTACGGCGCCTCGGCGGGGGGGACGCTGGCGGCGCTCCTCTCCGGCGACGAGCTGGTCAGCGCCGCGGTCGCCAAGGCACCGGTCTCCGACCTCGTCACCTGGACCTGGCCGCTCACCCAGTACGGCGAAAGCTATTGGGAAAGCCTCGGAGTCGGCCAGGCGGCCCGCGAAAGGCTCTCCCCGATCCGGCGTCCGCAATTGGCTCCGCTGCTGCTGATCCAGGGTCGCGCCGACAATGTCGTCCCACCCTCGATGAACGAAGCGTTCGCCGCCGCCTATCCTCGGGTAAAGCTCTGGTTGGTGGCCGGCGGGCACCTGACCGAGCGTGTCCGTCCATTTCTCGTGACGCGGGCCATGGAATGGCTGGCCCGGATCGCGGCACGCAAGGCCCCGGCCCCGAAGGTCGAATCGGGCGAAAAGGCCAAATCCGCGCGGACCGCCGTCTCCGCGCGCAGAACGAGCCCCGCCAAGGGCCCTGGCGGACCGCACATGCTTTTAAATTAAGTTGACCTATGAACTCAACAAAGCATCCTGACGAAGCAGAGTCGGGGCGGCGCTTCCGCCCCGACATCGAGGGGCTGCGCGCGATCGCGATCGTCGCCGTCCTCCTCTGCCACGCCGGGGTGCCGTTCCTGGCGGGCGGCTACGTCGGGGTCGACGTCTTCTTCGTCATCTCCGGCTTCCTGATCACCCGCCTGCTGGTAGGGGAGCTGGACCGCAGCGGCACGATCTCGTTGCGCGGCTTCTACGCCCGCCGCGCCAAACGCCTGCTGCCGCTCTCGGCGGTGCTGCTGACCGTGGTCGGGATCCTCTCGATGATCCTGCTCTCGCCCCTGCGCGACACCGAAGTCGCCGGGGACATCGTCGCCTCCGCCCTCTACGTCGCCAACTGGCACTTCGCCGCCCAGTCGGTCGACTACTTCGCCCAGGGCCTCGAACCGAGCCCGGTCCTCCACCTCTGGTCGCTGGCGATCGAGGAGCAGTTCTACCTCGTCTGGCCAGGGCTGATCCTGCTCACCACCTGGCTCTTCCGTCGCCGCGGTCGCTCGGTGCGACCGGTGCTCTGGGTGGTGCTGGCGCTGATCCTCGCCGGCTCGCTCGTCTACGGCGTGATCCTCACCGGCGACAAACCGGCCTTCGCCTATTTCGACACCTTCGCGCGCGCCTGGGAGCTGGCGCTCGGCGCCGCGGTCGCCCTGGTCGCGACGGTGAAGCTGCCGCGCCTCGGCGCCGTGGCGCTCGGCTGGGCCGGGGTGGCGGCGATCGTCTACGCCAGCTTCGCCTTCACCGGGGAAACCGAGTTCCCGGGGACGGCGGCGCTGGTGCCGACGCTCGGCGCCGCGGCGCTGATCCTGGCGGGCACGGCGCTGGCGGCGACCGAGCGCGGCGTCGCCGGGGTGCGGTTCGGCGCCGGCTGGGTCCTCTCCCTGCCGCCGGTCCGTTACGTCGGCCGCATCTCCTACTCGTGGTACCTCTGGCACTGGCCCGCGATCGTCTTCGCCGCCGCGATCTGGGGGCCGCGCCTCTCGGTCGCCGCGGGCCTGGCCGCCGTCGCCGCCTCCTGGATCCCGACCCAGCTGACCCACATGCTGATCGAGGACCCGGTCCGCCGCATGCCCTCGCTGGCGCGGATGCCGAACCGCGCGCTCGCCCTCGGCCTCGCCTGTACCGCGGTCGCGGTCGGCGTCGGCATCGGCCTCAGCGCGGCCCAGCCGGCCCTCGACACGGCGCCGCTCTCGGAGGTCCGCGGCGCCGCGGCGCTGGTCGACGAAGCGATGCCGCAGGAAACCGCGACCGCCCTGCGGCCCAACCCGCTGAGGGCCCGCGCCGACCGCGGCAGCAGCTACTACGAAGGCTGCATGGTCGGGATCCCGGGGACCAACTCGAACCGCTGCCTCTATGGCGATCCCAAGGGCGACAACACCCTGATCCTGTTCGGCGATTCGCACGCGATGCAGTACTTCCCGACCGTCGAAGAACTGGTCAAACGGCATGGTTGGCGACTGATCGTCCTGACCAAGGCCGAATGCCCGCCGGAGGAACTCGAAGTGAAAAGCATGGTCGAAGACCGCGAGTACTCCCAGTGCGACGAATGGCGCCAGAACGCGCTCGAACGGATCGAAACCGGCGACGAACACACCACCGTGATCATGAGCGGCGACACGGAATACACCCCCTACGGGCCCGACGGCGAACAGCTGTCCGGCGACGAGGCGGCGGAAGCGATGGAAGCCGGCTACCTGCGGACGCTGGACCGGATCAAGGCAGCGGGACCGCGCACGGTGGTCATCCGCGACAACCCGACCTCGACCGCCGACGTGCCCAGCTGCGTCTCCGAAGACCTCCAGCACCTCGACCGCTGCGCCTTCCCCCGCCACATCGAATGGGACCGCGAATACGACGTCCGCGCCGCCGAACGCTCATCCGGCACCCACCTCGTCTCCTTCATCGCCGACATCTGCCCCGGCGAAGTCTGCCGCGCGGTGATCGGCAACGCCCTCACCTACCGCGACAAAGACCACCTCACCGCCACCTTCGCCCGCACCCTCGAGCCGATGCTCGAAAGCGAGATGCGCGAAGCCGGCCTGATGTAGCCCCCGCGAGGGGGAGAGTTCGCGGCGCCCCAGCCCTTGGGTGTGGGTGAGGTTCAAACGCCACGCCAAGAACGGATTGCGTCGAGTCAAGGGAACCGCTGAGGAAGCGGAATCCGTTGTGGCAAATAAGTTCGGAAAGGATTTCGATCCGAACGGCAACCCGCGCTACCGTGGCTACATAGCCGGGGCACGCTGTCGAGTGGTGGTCGCTCTCGACGATCCGGACCTGATCATCTCCATCCATCGCAGGAGGCGACGATGAAAGTCGACTATGACCCCGAGGCAAAATCCATCCTCTTCGAGTTCGGCGAGTTCCGCTACGCCGAGCCAGGCGATTACACCGAGGAGCTGGCAGGGGGAACCTGTCTCGTCTGGTTGCACGATGATCGGCCGGAGTGCATCCAGTTGCTGAGCGCCGATGACGACATAGCGCGGCTCGACGAGGCGGCGGAGCGGTTCGACCTCGATGCCGAAGGTCTTCGCGCGGGGGCCCGCGCGGCGCTCGCGGCCCCGGATCGCGAAATCAGGATCGAGGTCGGCAAGAACCTCGCCGAGGCCGAAGAGGAGGAAGCGGCGCAGGCCGCCTGAGCGGCGGGCCGCCGCCGGCGGCTACCGGGCGCCGCTACTCGGCGCCCGGGGCGATCAGGAAGTCGGTTTTGGCCGAGTCGGAGAACTTGATCCAGCAGTGGTCGGGGGAGACGCCGGCCACGTCGACCAGGGCGTCTTCGATCCGCTTCG
>MKSH01000136.1:7140-8592 GCA_001898095.1 Solirubrobacterales bacterium 70-9
CGCTAGGCGAGCGCCGGCTCCAGTTCGGCCTCGAGGCGACGCTTCGGCATCGCGCCGACGATTTTTTTCGTCATCTCGCCGCCCTTGAAGAGGATCATGGTCGGGATCGAGAGGACTTCGTATTGCGCCGCGGTCTGCTGGTTCTCGTCCACGTTGAGGCTGAGGATGGTGAGGTCATCCCGTTCGGAGTCGATCTCCTCGAGGACCGGGTGGACGACGCGGCACGGACCGCACCAGGGGGCCCAGAAGTCGACCAGGACGGCGCCCTCGGCGTCGAGGACGTCTGCTTTGAAGGTGGCGTCGGTTACGTCGGCCAGGTTTCCACTCAAGGTGATCGCTCTCCCAAGAATCGGTTTAGAAGCTCAATACTTCAAAAAGTATAGCGCCGCTCGCACGGGGCGGTGAAGGGTACGACCTACCCAGGAGGGAGGATCCTGACCCCCTCCTCTCTCAAACTCGGGCTGGGGAGGGGGCGGCCGGACGAGATGGCGGCTGGGGCCCTCGTTACAAGCCGTTCGGAGGGGGTCAGGATCCTCCCTGCGGGCGCGTCCCGAGACTTCGCCCGTGCTTCGCGGCGCCGCAGGTCAGTGGCTGCGGGCGCGCTCCGGGGGCGACGGCGCGGTGAGTTCGCACAAATGGCCGCTATGCGGAGCTAACTGCGAACTCACCCCCGGGTTGCGGGGTCAGGGCTCTTCGACGGCGGGCTCTTCGCGGGGGCGCTCGGCGCGGGCGACGTGGTGGGAGCCGAAGCGGAGGCGGGGGACCTGGAAGATCGCCTCGGCGACGATCGCGCCGTCCATCTTCGACTCGCCCGCGCGGCGGTCGCGGAAGACGATCGGGACCTCGACGACCTTGAAGCCGAGGCTGATCGCGCGGTAGGTCATCTCGACCTGGAAGGCGTAGCCGCGCACGTCGACCGAGTCGAGGTCGATCGCCTCCAGCACCTCGCGGCGGAAGCATTTGAAGCCGCCGGTCAGGTCCTGCACGTCGACCCCGAGGACCAGCCGCGAGTAGGCGCTGCCGCCGCGGCTGATCAGCCGCCGCACCGGCCCCCAGTGGCTGACCCCGCCGCCCTCGATGTAGCGCGAGCCGATCACCAGGTCGGCGCGCCGCGAGGCGTCGAGCAGCCGCGGCAGGTAGGCCGGATCGTGGGAGAAGTCGGAATCCATCTCCAGCACCAGCCCCGCGCCCGAGGCGAGCGCCCGCCGGAAGCCCGCGATGTAGGCCGGGCCGAGCCCTTCCTTCGTCCGCCGGTGGAGCACGCTGACGTTCGGGTGGCGGTCGGCGAGCCGGTCGGCGCGCTCCCCGGTCCCGTCGGGCGAGCCGTCGTCGACGATCAGGATCCGCGCGTCGGCGGGCAGGTGCGACCGCACGGCGGCGACGAAGGGTTCGATGTTGTCGGCCTCGTTGTAGGTCGGAAGGACCAACCAGGCGGGACCTCGGTGCGGCTCT
>MKSH01000136.1:8603-9897 GCA_001898095.1 Solirubrobacterales bacterium 70-9
AGGGGCCGTTAACTTGAGGCGGTGACCAACGCCGAGATCGCTGCCGCCCTCGAGGAACTCGGGGTGCTCTACGAGCTCGACGGGGCGGTGCGCTACCGCGTCCTCGCCTACTCGACCGCGGGCAAGGCGATCCGCGAAAGCCCGGTCTCGGTCGAGGAGCTGGCCCGCGCCGGCCGCGCCACCGAGATCCCCGGCGTCGGCAAGACCCTGGCAGAAAAGATCGACGCCCTGCTCGACACCGGCGAAATCCCCGCCGCGGCGAAGCTGAAAGCGAAATTCCCGCCCACCTTGGTCGAAGTGACGCGCGTCCCCGGGGTGGGGCCGAAAACCGCCCGCCTGCTCTGGGACGAGCTGCAGGTCGCCTCGCTCGAGGACCTGAAGAAGGCGGCCGAAGACGAGAGGATCCGCGACGTCAAGGGGCTCGGCCCGAAAGCCGAGGAAAACGTGCTCGCCTCGCTGTCGCGCCTGGGCGAGCCCGGGGAGGGGCCGGGACGGCTGCTGCTCTCGACCGTGCGGCCGATCGCCGAGGAGCTCGCCGAGGCCCTGCGCGAGCACTCCGGCGCCCACCGGGTCGAGGTCGCCGGCTCCGCCCGCCGCTGGGCCGAGACCTGCAAGGACATCGACCTGATCGCGACCGCCGACGAGGGCAAGGACCTCGCCCAGCACCTCGTCGATCACCCGCTGATCGCCGCCGCCGGCAAACCGGGGGCCAACGGGGTCCGGGCGCAGACCCACAACGGCGTCTCGGTCGACCTGCGGATCGTCCCGCCCGCCGAGTTCGGCAACCTGCTCCAGCACTTCACCGGCTCCAAGGCCCACAACGTGCAGCTGCGCGAGGACGCCGTTAAGCGCGGCCTCTCGGTCTCCGAGCACGGCATCGCCGACACCGAGACCGACGAGGTGACCCTCTGCGAGACCGAGCACGAGGTCTACGAGCGCCTCGGCTACGACTACATCGAGCCGGAGCTGCGCGAGGGCCGCGGCGAGCTGAAGGCGGCGCGCGAAGGGAAGCTGCCGACGCTGGTCGAGCTCGGCGACGTGCGCGGCGACCTGCACGCCCACACGACCCTCTCCGACGGCCGCAACTCGCTCGACGAGATGGCCCGGGCGGGGCGCGACCGCGGCTACGCCTACATGGCGATCACCGACCACTCGGCCACCCACGGCTTCGGCGACGACGTCCAGCCCGACGCGCTGCGGCGGCGGATCGAGGAGGTCCGCGCCTGGAACGAGGAGCACGGCAGCCGCCGCTTCCGCCTCCTGGTCGGCTCCGAGATCAACATCGGCCTCGACG
>MKSH01000136.1:9905-10129 GCA_001898095.1 Solirubrobacterales bacterium 70-9
GACTATCCCGACGACCTGGTCGCCGCACTCGACTGGGTCATCGCCAGCGTCCACACCTCCTTCAACGTCTCCGAAAAGGACATGACCGCGCGCGTCGTCGCCGCGATCGAAGACCCTGGCGTCGACTGCATCGGCCACCTCACCGGCCGGCTGATCAACCGCCGCGAGCCCTACGGGATCGACGTCGAGGCGGTCGCCGAGGCCGCCGCCCGCACCGGCACGAT
>MKSH01000137.1:0-7065 GCA_001898095.1 Solirubrobacterales bacterium 70-9
CCTGATCGTGATCGGCGTCGCGCTGGACACGGTCAAGCAGTTGGAGGCGCAGCTGATGATGCGCAACTACGAGGGTTTTCTTAAATAGACCTCGGGCGCGGCCGCTGCAAACCGGCGCATCTCGGGGTCTTCAGTCGTTCGGATCGGGTCACGCACCGGTAGTGCGCTCCCCTCACCTCACTCCCTGCATCCCCCGACCTGCTTGGTTCCAGCCCGAGTTTGAGAGAGGAGGGGGTCAGGACTCCCTCCCTCGCCGGCCCATCAGCTGAAGCTCTCCTTTTGGTCTGATCCCCAATAGCGGCGCCCCGGTAGTTGCGCTCTTTCAAATAGGCTCCCGGGATGAGTGAGCTGAATCTTGTCCTGCTCGGCCCTCCTGGCTCCGGTAAGGGGACTCAGGGCGAGCGCCTGAACGACGACCTGCGCCTGCCGTACTACGCGACCGGCGACATCCTCCGCGGCGCCGTCCGCGACGAAACCGAGCTGGGGAAGAGTGCCAAAGCCTTCATGGACGCCGGCGACCTCGTCCCCGACGAGGTGATCGTCGGCGTGATCGCCGAGCGGATCGACTCCGAGGAGGCTCGCGACGGCTTCATCCTCGACGGCTTCCCGCGCACCACGCCGCAGGCGGAGGCGCTCGACGCGAAGCTCGCCGAGCTGGGGCGGGAGGTGACCACGGTGCTGCTGATCGACGTCTCCGACGACGAGGTCGTGCGCCGGCTCGGGGGTCGCCGCACGTGCGAGGCAGAGGGCCACGTCTACCACGTCGAGTTCAACCCGCCGAAGCAGGAGGGCGTCTGCGACATCGACGGCTCGCCGCTGATCGTGCGCGACGACGACAAGCCCGAGGTGATCCGCAAGCGGCTCGCCACCTACCACGAGAAGACCGAGCCGCTCGTCTCCTACTACGACGGCAAGGGCATCCTGCGCCGGGTCGACGGGGCCCGCGATCCCGCCGAGGTCACCGAGGAGCTGCGCGGCATCCTCGACGCGGCCCGCTCGTAGCGGCGCCGCGCTCTCTAACGTACGCCGAGATGATCATCCGCAAGACCCCCGAGCAGGTGGACATGATGGCCGCCGCCGGCGACATCCTCGTCCGCACGATCAAGGTCCTGAAATCGAAGGCGCGGCCGGGGATCACGACGCTGGAACTGGACGAAGCGGCGGAGAAGTTCATCCGCTCGCAGGGCGCCGTGCCCTCGTTCAAAGGCTATCGGGGCTTCCCCGGGTCGATCTGCGCGTCCCCCAACTCGATGGTCGTCCACGGGATCCCCGACGGCTACGAATGCAAGCGCGGCGACGTGCTGTCGATCGACGTCGGCGTGACCAAGGACGGCTGGGTCGCCGACGCCGCGGTGACGGTGCCGATCGGGCCGATCTCCACCGACGCCAAGCGGCTGCTCGAGGTGACCAAGAACTCGCTCTTCGACGGGATCGAGCAGATGGTCCCCGGCAACCACCTCGGCGACGTCTCCAGCGCGATCCAGCGCTCGGTCGAGTCGAACGGGCTCTCCGTGATCCGCACCCTGGTCGGCCACGGGATCGGCCGCGAGATGCACGAGGAGCCGCAGGTGCCGAACTTCGGCGAGCCCGGCCGCGGGCCGCTATTGGAGGAGGGGACGGTGCTGGCGATCGAGCCGATGGTCAACGCCGGCGGCCCGCTGGTGCGGATGGGCGACGACGGCTGGTCGGTCTTCTCCGAGGACGGCAGCCTCGCGGCGCATTTCGAGTTCACCGTCGCGGTGACGCCCGACGGGCCGCGCATCCTTACTCCTTGGCACGAGGCTGAGTAGGGGCGGTGGGGGAGGGGACCCGATGGACCCTTCACTCACAACAGCGGGAGGTTCGCTCAGGGTCCATCGGGTCCCCTCTCACAGGCGCTCGCGTCGGTTCGGGGTAGGCGCGGCCGTCGTTCTTTTGTCGAAAGCTGCCTGACCCTGGACCCGCGCCCGCTGTGGCTGCCCTCTTTTCCCAGCGCCGGACGGAGCCTCCCGGGTCCCGAAGCGTGAAGGCGGCTCGGGGGGACCCCTGAACGAACCTCCCCGCTGTTGTGAGAGAAGGGGTCCCCCCGAGCCGCCCCAAGCCCTCAAGAGTCCCCCGCGGAGGCCCCCCAGCCGGCCGGCCAGTTTGCTTGGGTCCGGCCGCGGGCATATATTTCTCGGGCGGCTCGGGAGGCTGCCAGGGAACTTTTGGAGGAGGAGATTTTGGGTCGTTCGCTGCGAGCTTTCCTGTCCGTGTCCGCCTGCCTGCTCGTCGCCGCGGTCGGCGCCGGTCCAGCCGCCGCCGACAACGCGGTGCAGCCCTACGGGGCCAACGATGCGGGCGGCTTCCGCAACGTGCTCCCCCCGGGGGAGAACGGGCTCGACAGCCTGCCCCAGGTGCTTGCCTTCAAAGCGTCGAAAACGATGCCGCCGCACTACGCCGACCAGCAGCCGCTGTACGAAAACCTGCTCTACGGGGCGCCGACGCTGACCGACGAACAGATCCCGAACTACTTCAAGGACGCGACCTTCGGGGTGCCCGCGGGCGAAATCGAATCGCAGATCGAACCGCGGCCGGGGACGACGATCATCCGCGACAAGGCCTACGGGGTGCCGCACATCTACGGCGAAACGCGCGCCGACACGATGTTCGGGGCAGGCTACGCGGGGGCGAACGACCGGCTCTTCCTGATGGACGTGCTGCGCCACACCGGCCGCGCCGAACTGGCCTCCTTCCTCGGCGGCTCGAACGCCGCCGCCGACGCGAGCCAATGGGGCTTCGCGCCCTACACCGAAGCCGATCTCGAAGAGCAGATCAAGGAGATGGGCACCGAACACGGCGCCGCCGGCAAACAGGCGGTCGAAGACCTGGACGCCTACGTCGAAGGGATCAACGCCTACATCGGCGCCGCCAACCTCGACTCGAAACTGAAACCGGCCGAGTACTCCTTCATCAACAAACCGATGGAACCGTGGAAACCGACCGACATCATCGCGATCGCCTCGCTGATCGGCGGCATCTTCGGCAAGGGCGGCGGCAACGAGCTGAACTCGGCGCTGACGATGGAGGCGATGGTCGAACGGATGGGCGAAAAGGCCGGCAAGAAGGCCTGGGAAGGGTTCCGTTCGAAGAACGACCCGGAAGCGCCGACGACGATCTCGAAGCCCTACCCGTATGAGACGCGGAGCGCCTTCGCCAAGAAGGGCCTGGCGCTGCCGGAAGGCGGCGCCTTCGAAACACCGATCGCCTCGGGCTCCTCGATCGACGCCGACACCGGGACCACTCCCGGCCTGAACACGATCGGCGGCCGGCTCACCCGCGGGCTCGAAGAAGCGGGGCACGCCTCGAACTGGGAGCTCGTCTCGAAGAAGAACTCGGCCGACGGGCACCCGATCGCGGTGATGGGCCCGCAGGTCGGTTACTACGTGCCGCAGATCCTGATGGAGGAGGACCTGCACGGCCCGGGGATCGACGCCCGCGGCGCCGCCTTCCCAGGGGTCAACCTCTACGTCGAGCTCGGCCACGGCCGCGACTACGCCTGGAGCGCGACCACGGCGACCTCCGACAACGTCGACACCTTCGCCGAGGTCCTCTGCAAGGACCGCTTCCACTACCTCTACAAGGGCAAGTGCCTGGCGATGGAAAAGCTCTCCAAGACCGAGAGCTGGGTGCCGAACACGATCGACCAGACCCCGGCGGGGTCGCAGACGCTGACCGCCTACCGGACCGTGCATGGGATCGTCTTCGCCCGCGGCAAGGCGGACGGCAAGAAAGTCGCCTTCGTCCACGCGCGGAGCACCTACTTCCACGAGGCCGATTCGGTGATCGGCTTCGGGCAGCTGAACGAACCGGGAGTGGTGACCGGGGTGAAGGGGTTCAAGAAAGCGATCTCGAACATCAACTTCCTCTTCAACTGGTCCTACATCGACGCCAACCACATCGCCTACGCGCTGTCGGGGGCGATGCCGCAGCGGGCGCGGGGGACCTCGCCCGACTTCCCGATCCTGGGCACCGGCCAGTACGACTGGCAGGGCTACAACCCGAAGACGCACGACGCCGAATGGCTGCCGTTCAGCAAACACCCGCAGGCGGTCGACCCCGACTTCCTGGTCAGCTGGAACAACAAGCAGGCACCGGAATGGGCGGCGGCCGACGACAAGTACGACTATGGCTCGATCTTCCGCTCGCAGATGATCGAAGACCACATCAAACAAGACCTGAAGGGCAAGGCGAAGATGACGATCGCCCAGCTGGTCCAGGCGATGGAGGAACCGGCGACCGAGGACCTGCGCGCCGACAAGGTGCTGCCGCTGCTGGTGAAGGCGATCGGCAAGCCGAAATCGAGCGCCGTGCGCAAGGCCCTGAACGAGCTGAAGACCTGGCGCTCCCACGGCTCACATCGCCGTGACATGGACCGCAACGGCGAAGACGAAGAAACGCCGGCGATCGAGCTGATGGACGCCTGGTGGCCGAAGCTCCTCGAAGCCGAGTTCAAGCCGACCCTCGGCGCGAAGGCCTACGAACGCCTCGAAGGGATGCTCGAAACGGGCAGCTACACCGGCGGCTCGCCGCAGGAACCGAATTTCGACGACGGCTGGTGGAGCTACGTCTCGAAGGACCTGCGCGACATCTACGGCCCGAAGCCGCAGGCTCCCTGGAGCCGCGGCTACTGCGGCGGCGGCTCGAAGACCAAGTGCGCCCAGGTGCTCGAAAAGAGCCTCAAGGAAGCGATGAAGACGACGCCCGCGGAACTGTACGGCGGCGGCGACGGAGCCTGCGCCGCCAATCCGCAGCCGTCCTGCTTCGACGCCAACCGACCCTCGGAAACGAGCGGCATCGCCCTGGGCGCGTTCCCGTTCCAGAATCGGCCGACCTTCCAGCAGGTGGTGACGCCGACGGTGAAGTTGGGGAGGTAGGGCCGGGCCTCGCAAGGGACGCACGAGGGACCCGGCCCTCTCGTAGACGGTCCGGGCAGGCTGTGACCGCCTACGAGAGGGCCGGGTCACGGGGAGAGAGGCGTGGGTGCGCGTCCCGTGCGGGTCGCGGCGGAGATCCGCGACGAAGGTGTCGGCAACGTCACGTTTCCACCGGGAAGACATCACGAACGCAGCCTTCCGTGACAGACCCAATGTTGATGGGCCGAAAAGCGCTCTATATCAGCGCTTTTCGGCCCATCAACCTGGGGGCGTTGTGGAGGTGTGACGTCTCCTCCCGCAAGGGCACGGTCCCTGCGCACTTCCCCCCGAAAGCCTCACGTCCTGGGCGTCTCGTGGCGGCCACAGCCTGCCCGGGCCGCCACGAGACGCCCAGGCCGGCCGGACCCCGGCCGCAGAGGCCCCGAACCCTCAGCGGTTTACGACGGCCAGCGCGAAGCCGTCGTGGCCCTTTACGCCTACCGTTTGGATCATCGTCGCGGTGACGCGGGGCTCGTCGGCGAGGTAGGCGAGGAAATCGCGCTGGGCGGCTGAGGCTTCGTCGGCGTCGGGGTCGACGAGGCCGCCTTGGCGGACCACGTTGTCGGCGAAGATCAGGCCGCCGGGGCGGGTGTGGTCGAGGGACCAGGAGAAGTAGGGCGCGGTGTTGACCTTGTCGGCGTCGATGAAGACGAAGTCGAAGGGCTCGACCGCCTCGGACTCGAGCAGGGGGAGGGTCTCGAGGGCGGCGCCGACGCGGAGGTCGACCTTGTCGGCGAATCCCGCCGCCTCGATGTTGGCCCAGGCGACCTCGGCGTGATCGGGGTCGTACTCGAGCGTGATCAGGGTGCCGTCGTCAGGGAGGGTGCGGGCGAGGGCGATCGTGCTGTAGCCGGCGAGGGTGCCAAACTCGAGGATCCGGCGGGCGCCGATTCCGCCGCAGAGGACGCTCAGCAGGCGCGCCTCGGCGGGGCTGACCTGGATCGCGGGCAGCCCGGCGGCAGCGGCGGCAGCGTTCGCCGCGTCGAGGGTGGGGTCGGGGCCGAGCAGCGTCGCCTGGACGAAGGCGTCGACGGCGTCGTAGGTATCCTGCTTCGGGCGCCTCGGCATGCCCAGATCCTCCCAGGACGGGCCAGTTGCGGCCAGGTTCCGTCCCCTGCTATCTTTCCTGGTCGGCCCAGTGGGCCTCTGTCTTACCCTGCCGTCCGACTCATGGGGCGCGCGGGAGTCCTGTATTCGAAGGAGAAACCGGAGCAATGAAGGTTCGAGCTTCCGTCAAGCCGATGTGCGAGAAGTGCAAGGTCATCCGCCGAAATGGTGCGGTCCTTGTCATCTGCCAAAACCCGCGCCACAAGCAGCGGCAGGGGTAGGGCATGGCACGTATCGCGGGGGTCAATATCCCCGACAACAAGCGGATCGAGATCGGGCTCACCTACATCTTCGGGATCGGTCACTCGACCGCTCTCAAAATCCTCGAGGAGACCGGGATCGATCCCGGCATCCAGGGCAAAGACCTGACCGAGGACGAGACGATCAAGCTGCGCGACGCGGTCGAGAACCGCGACGTCGAGGGCGACCTTCGGCGCGAGCGCTCCCAGAACGTCAAACGCCTGATGGAGATCGGTTCCTACCGCGGCCTGCGTCACCGCCGCGGCCTGCCGGTTCGCGGTCAGCGCACCAAGACCAACGCGCGCGGCCGCAAGGGCCCCCGGCGGTTGAGCATCGCCGGCAAGAAGAAACCCAGGTAGGAGAGAAGAGTGGCGGAGAAAAAAGCCTCCAAAGGGCGCAAAGGTCGTCGCGTCAAAAAGAACATCACGTACGGCCAGGCGCACATCAAGACTTCGTTCAACAACACGATCGTGACGCTCACCGACACCGACGGCAACGTGATCGCCTGGGAGTCGGCCGGGTCCGCCGGTTTCAAAGGCTCGCGCAAGTCGACGCCTTTCGCCGCGCAGGTGACCGCCGACGCCGCCGCCAAAAAAGGCATGGAACACGGCCTCGAGAAAGTCGAAGTCTTCGCCAAGGGCGCCGGCTCCGGTCGCGAGACCGCGATCCGCTCGCTGCAGGCGGCCGGCCTCGACGTCACCACCGTGAAGGACGTCAGCCCGCAGGCCCACAACGGCTGCCGACCGAAGAAGCGGAGGCGCGTCTAGATGGCTCGCGACACTTC